>NZ_LT607803.1:1509220-1811064 GCF_900090195.1 Variovorax sp. HW608 | reverse complement strand
CGATGGCGGCGAAATCGCGTTCGCCGTCGCGCACGGCCTGCGCGGCCGAGCGCAGCGTTTGCGACAACTGGCGTGCCTCGACGCGCTCGTCCTTGCCGAGATAGCCGTTGCGCGTCGACAGCGCGAGCCCATCCTCGGCGCGATGCGTCTCGACCCCGACCACGTCGATCGGCAGCGCGAACTGCCGCACCATGTGGCGGATCACCATGAGCTGCTGGTAGTCCTTCTTGCCGAACACGGCGAACTGCGGCTGCACGCAGGCGAAGAGCTTCATCACCACCGTGCAGACGCCGGTGAAGAAGCCCGGGCGGAAATGGCCTTCGAGGATGTCCGCCAGGGCCGGGTCGGGTTGCACCTTGCAGGTCTGCGGCTCGGGATAGAGCGCCTTCTCGTCGGGCGCGAAGAGCACGTCGCAGCCCGCGGCGCGCAGCTTCTCGCAGTCGCTCTCCCAGGTGCGGGGATAGGTATCGAAGTCCTCGTGCGGCAGGAACTGGAGCCGGTTGACGAAGATGCTCGCCACGCTCAGATCGCCGAGCGTCCGGGCCTTCTCGACGAGCGACAGGTGGCCGTCGTGCAGGTTGCCCATGGTCGGCACGAAGGCCGCGCGACGCTGGCCGCCCAGGCATTTGCGCAGTTCGGGGATGGTTCTTGCGATTTGCATGATGGTGTCTCTACCAGGCGTGGAGGCTGTCGTCCGGGAAGGTGCCGCCCTTGACCGCTTGCACATAGGCCCGCAGGGCGCCCTCGATGCCGCTTGAGCCGGCCATGAAATTGCGCACGAACCGCGGCGGCTTGCCGAAGTGGATGCCCAGCATGTCGTGCATCACCAGCACCTGACCCACGGTGCCGCGGCCGGCACCGATGCCGATCGTCGCACAGCGCGCGAGCTCGGCGGTGATCGCGGTCGCCAGTGCTGCGGGCACCATCTCGAGCACCAGCATGGCCGCGCCGGCATCCTGCAGCGCGCGTGCATCTTCGAGCAGCCGCGCGGCGGATGAATCGTCCCTGCCCTGCACCTTGTAGCCGCCCAGCGCATGCACTGTCTGCGGCGTGAGGCCGAGGTGCGCGCACACCGGCACGCCGCGCTCCACCATGAAGCGCACCGTGTCGATGGTCCAGCCGCCGCCTTCGAGCTTCACCATCTGCGCACCGGCCTGCATCAGCGTGATCGCGCTGCGCAGGGCCTGCTCGCGCGATTCCTGGTAGCTGCCGAAGGGCAGGTCGGCAATCAGCCACGCCGTGCCCTGCACGCGCCTGAGGCCGCGCGCAACGCTTTCGGTGTGATGGCGCATCGCCTCCATCGACACGGCGACCGTGCTGTCCAGGCCCTGGCAGACCATCCCGAGCGAATCGCCGACCAGGAGGCAGTCGACGCCCGCCGCATCGGCAACCGCCGCGAAGGTTGCGTCGTAGGCCGTGAGCATCGCGATCTTCTCGCCGCGCGCATGCATGTCCGCGATGCGCGACAGCGTCACGGCCTTGCGCGGCGCAGGCACGCCCGCACCGTAGGGCGCGGTGGTTTCGGAGGACGACATGATGGCGCTCAGGCCGGGAGCGCCTCGGTCTCGGCGGTCTGCACCGGGACCTGCGAATGCACTTCCTTGATGCGGTTCGCAGCATCGACGAAGACCAGCTTCGGCTTGTGGGCCGCGACCTGCACTTCGGCGACGAGGCCGAAGGCCGCGACGATCAGCAGGTCACCCACGCACGCGCGCCGCGCGGCCGAGCCGTTGACCGAGATGATCCCCGAGCCGCGCTCGGCGCGGATCGCGTAGGTGACGAAGCGCTCGCCGTTGTTCACGTTCCAGATGTGGATCTGTTCGTTGTCGGCGAGGCCCGCGGCATCGAGCAGGTCCTCGTCGATGGCGCACGATCCTTCGTAGTGCAGCTCGCAATCGGTCACCGAGGCGCGATGGATCTTGGACTTGAGCAGGGTTCGGAACATGGGAGGTCGCTCCTTGAAGTCGAAAACGGTGTCAGGCGCTCGCCGGCGCGAGAAGGGACGGCTGCGCGTTCGGCGCCAGCGAGGGATGGTCGATGCGAAAGTGCAGTCCCCGGCTCTCGTGGCGGCCTTGCGCCGACTGCACGATGAGCTCTGCGACCTGCACGAGGTTGCGCAGCTCGAGCAGATCGCGCGTGATCTTCGAGTTGGCGTAGAGCGCGTCCACATCGCGTTGCAGCGTAGCGATGCGGCTCGCGGCCTGCTGGAGCTGGTCGCCCGAGCGCACGATGCCGACGAGGTTCCACATCAGGTGGCGCAGCTCGCCCAGCTTGTCCGCGATCGCGGCGGCATCGGCGGCGTTGGCCGAAGCCGCCTTCCATGGCAGGGGATCGGCCGCCGCGCCATTGGGATGCTCCGCGATGCATTCGGCTGCGGCGCGCGCGAACACCATGCACTCGACCAGCGAGTTGCTCGCCAGGCGGTTGGCGCCGTGCAGGCCCGTGCAGGCAGTCTCGCCGATGGCGTAGAGGCCGGCGATGTCGGTGCGCCCCTGCAGGTCGGTCGCGACGCCGCCGCAGGTGTAGTGCGCCGCGGGCACCACCGGAATCGGTTCGCGCGTGATGTCGATGCCGTGCTGCGCGCAGCGCGCGAGGATGTTCGGGAAGTGATGCTGCAGGAACTCCGCGCCCTGGTGCGAGATGTCGAGGTGCACGCAGGCCAGCCCGTGCTTCTTCATCTCCGCATCGATGGCCCGCGCCACCACGTCGCGCGGCGCGAGTTCGGCCCGCTCGTCGTGCGCCGGCATGAAGCGCTGGCCGCCGGCCGATGCAGGAAGCTTGAGGACGCCGCCCTCGCCGCGCACCGCTTCGCTGATGAGGAAGGAGTTCGCCTCGGGATGAAAGAGCGAGGTCGGATGGAACTGGATGAACTCCATGTTCGACACCCGGCAGCCCGCACGCCATGCGGCGGCGATGCCGTCGCCGGTCGCGGTCTCCGGGTTCGTGGTGTGCAGGTAGACACGACCTGCACCACCGGTGGCGAGGATGACCTCGGGCGCGCTGAAAGCCACCACCTCGCCGCTCGCCTCGTCGAGTGCATAGAGCCCCGCGCAGGCCGGCGCGCCATGACCGATGCTGCGCGCGGGAATGAGGTCGACCAGCGTGTGATGCTCGAAGAAGCGGATGTTGGGCTCGCGCCGCGCGACCTCGATCAGCGTGCGCTGAACCGCCGCGCCGGTCGCGTCCGCCGCATGCACGATGCGGCGATGGCTGTGGCCGCCTTCGCGCGTCAGGTGCAGCTCGCCGTCTTCGAGCGTGAAGGGCACGCCGAGTTCGCGCAGCCAGGCGATGCAGGAGGGCGAACCTTCGACCACCAGCCGCGTGGCCGGCAGGTCGCACAGGCCGGCGCCGGCGACCAGCGTGTCGTCGATGTGCCGGTCGATGCTGTCCTTCGCATCGAGCACCGCCGCGATGCCGCCTTGCGCCCACTGGCTCGCGCCATCGGAAACGCTCCGCTTGGTCAGCACCGCGACGCGGTGCGTGGGCGCGAGATGGAGGGCCGCGGTCAGGCCGGCCAGGCCGCTGCCGACGACGAGCACGTCGAAGGCATTCGAAGGGGTGTGAGCCATCGGGGAACGAACGGAAACGATGAATCTGGATGGATCGCGCCAGCTCCACGCACGAGGGCGGCCGAAACAAAAGGCAAAACCGGGAATTGTGGCGGCGCAGCGTAACCGAAAAAACGGCGGCGCGTCACTTTGAGACGCGGCGCGACCCGCTCCGCATACTGAATGCCGAGCGGGTCCTTGCTGAAATCCGAGAGATTAGTGCGTCGCGACGACCGCGATGCCGCGGATCTGTCCGGCCTTCGCTTCCGCCGCGGGCCTCGGATAGCGGCCCGGCGAGTAGCGATGCATCAGCTCCGCCTCGCGGCCGCGCGCCAGCGCGAGGTTGGCAAGCTTCACGTGACCGTAGCCGCGGATCGTCATCGGCACCGCCGCGATCTGCGCCGCGAGCCTCTGGTTGCCGGCCGACAGCTCGGCCATCAGCTCGTCGAGCCGCGCTTCGAACTGGCCGATGAGCGAACGCTCCAGCCGGCGTTCCTCGGTATGGCCGAACACATCGAAGGCCGTGCCGCGCAGGCGCTTGCCATGGGCGAGCCACTTCATCGCCGGCAGCATCCATGCGCCGAGACGGATCTTGGCGGGCGCCTGTCCGTTCTTCGGGCGCGAGACGAGCGGCGGCGCCATGTAGAACTCGAGCTTGACCTCGCCTTCGAACTGCTCCGCGAGCTTCTCGCGGAAGCTGCCGTCGCTGTAGAGGCGCGCGACTTCGTACTCGTCCTTGTAGCTCATGAGCTTTAGCAGGCCGCGCGCGGCATTGCGCGTGACCGGCAAGCTGCGATCGCCACCGGCGAGCGCCGCCTCGCGCTGCTGGATGCCGCGAATGCGCGTCTCGAAGCGCTCCGCCCACGCTGAGTTCTGGTAGCCGGCGAGATGCGTGCGCGCACGCGCGATCAGCGCATCCAGCGATTCATCCGCGGCGTCGTTCGCGCTCGCGCCGCGCAGCCCTTCGACCGCCTGCGGCGCACCGGCGGCGAGCCGGCCGAGCGAGAAGGCCATGAGGTTCGACTTGACCGCGACGCCATTGAGCTCGATCGCGCGCGTCAGCGCCTCCAGGCCGAGCGGGATCAGCCCGCGCTGCCACGCATAGCCGGTCGCCAGGATGTTCGAGGCCAGCGTGTCGCCGAGGAATTCCTCCGCCATCGTCTGCGCATCGAAGGTCTCGACCTGCTCGCGGCCGGCGACGAAGCGCATCTTCTCGAGCAGCAGCTCGACCTTGAGGTCCGCATCCGGATTGCGCAGCGATTCGGCCACCGGGATCTCGTGCGTGTTCGCGAGGATGCGGGTGCGGCCATGGCGCACAGTCTGCAGCGCATCGGCCGACGCGCCGACGACGAAGTCGCAGGCGAGGATCGCATCGGCCTGCTGCGTGTCGATGCGCACCTGGTTGAGCCGCGCGGGCGTGTCGGCGATCCGCACGAAGCTCAGCACCGCGCCGCCCTTCTGCGCGAAGCCCATGAAGTCCAGCACGCTGGCCGACTTGCCTTCGAGGTGCGCGGCCATCGCGATCACCGCGCCGACGGTCACGACGCCGGTGCCGCCGACGCCGGTGACCAGCAGGTCGTAGGGCGCATCCCAGATGTGCGCCGCCGGGTGCGGCAGCGCGGCCACGTGCTGGAGGAAGGCATCGCGGCCCGACGCCAGTGCGCCGCTCTTCTTGCGCAACGCGCCGCCGGTGACGCCGACGAAGCTCGGGCAGAAGCCCTTGGCACAGGAATAGTCCTTGTTGCAACTCGTCTGGTCGATCTTGCGCTTGCGGCCCAGATCGGTTTCGTGCGGCAGCACCGCGACGCAGTTGCTCTGCACGCTGCAGTCGCCGCAGCCCTCGCACACCGCCTCGTTGATGAAGAGCCGCTTGGCCGGGTCGACCAGCTCGCCCTTCTTGCGGCGGCGGCGCTTCTCGGCCGCGCAGGTCTGTTCGTAGATCAGCACGGTCACGCCGGGGATCTCGCGCAGCCGCCGCTGCACCGCATCGAGCTCCGCGCGGTCGTGGAACTCGGTGCCGGCCGGGAAGCGGTATTTGATCGCGTCGTACTTGCCGATCGCATCGCTGACCACCACCACCCGCTTCACGCCTTCGGACTCGACCTGGCGCGCGATCGCGTCGACGCTGATCACGCCATCGATCGGCTGCCCGCCGGTCATCGCGACCGCGTCGTTGAAGAGGATCTTGTAGGTGATCGTCGCGTTGGCCGCAACCGCCTGCCGGATCGCGAGGTAGCCCGAGTGGTAGTAGGTGCCGTCGCCGAGGTTCTGGAAGACGTGCGGCGTGCGCGTGAACATCGAGTGCGAGACCCAGTCCACGCCCTCGCCGCCCATCTGGATCAGGCCGGCGGTGCTGCGGTCCATCCAGTTGGCCATGAAGTGGCAGCCGATGCCGGCGCGCGCGGTCGAGCCTTCGGGCACCCTGGTGCTGGTGTTGTGCGGGCAGCCGGCGCAGAAGTAGGGCAGGCGCTTGACGCTGTCGCCGTCGTTGCTCAGCAGCTCGGGCACGGTGAAGTCGCGCACATGCTGGAAATGGTCGCCGAGCTCGGCGTTGCCCGGGAAATGCTCCGACAGCCAGTGCGCCACCAGCTCGATGAGGCGCGAAGGCCGGAGCTCGCCGAGCGCCGACACCAGCGGCTTGCCCTCGCGGTCGTGCTTGCCGACCAGCGCCGGCCGCGCGCCGGGCGGCGCGTTGTAGAACATGTCGCGCAACTGGGTCTCGACGATCGCGCCCTTCTCTTCGACGATCAGGATCTCCTGGAGCCCCTCGGCAAAGGCCTTCATGCGCGTGGGCTCGAGCGGGAAGCTCAGCCCCACCTTGTAGAGCCGCACACCGACGCGCGCCAGGCTCTCGGGCGTGACTTCGAGGCGGCGCAGCACTTCCATCAGGTCGTAGTGCGCCTTGCCGCAGGTGACGATGCCGACCTTGGCCTGCGGACTCTCGATCACGTGGCGGTCGATGCTGTTGACGCGCGAGAAGGCGGCGACGGCTTCGAGCTTGTCCGCAAGCCGCGATTCGATGCGCAGCGACGGCAGGTCGGGCCAGCGGTAGTGCAGGCCATCGGCCGGCGCGCGATGCCCGGTGACGGCACGCACCGTGTCGGCATCGGCCCAGGTGGCGATGCGCGAATCGATCAGGTCGAGGTCCACGGTGCCCGCGCTCTCGACCACTTCCGACAGCGCCGCCATGCCGACCCACGCGCCGGAGTAGCGCGAGAGCTCGTAGCCGTAGAGGCCGAACTCCAGGTACTCGGCGACGCTCGCCGGCTGCACGATCGGGATGCTCCACGCGGCAAGGGCGTGGTCGCTCTGGTGCGGCATCGAAGACGACACGCAGCCGTGGTCGTCGCCCGCCACCACCAGCACGCCGCCATGCGGCGACGAGCCGTAGGCGTTGCCATGCTTGAGCGCATCGCCGGCGCGGTCCACGCCCGGGCCCTTGCCGTACCACATCGCGAACACGCCGTCGACGGTGCGCTCGGGGTCGGATTCCACGCGCTGCGTGCCGAGCACCTGCGTGGCCGCCAGTTCCTCGTTGATCGCGGGCACGAAGCGGATGCCCGCGTCCTTGAAGCCCGGGCCGGCCTTCCAGATCGCCAGGTCGACCATGCCGAGCGGCGATCCGCGGTAGCCACTGACGAAGCCCTGCGAGTTGATGCCGCGGGCCGCATCGCGCTGGCGCTGCATCAGGAGCACGCGCACCAGCGCCTGCGTGCCGGTCAGGTAGATCGCGCCCGAGCGCGCCCAGAGGCTGTCGGAAAGCTGGTAGTCGGGGCGCTGGATCGCAGAGGGATTCGCTGTCGAGTTCATCCGGGGATTGTTCTTCTCGCAGCGGAGGAATATTCTCTCAATTGCACCCGCACAGACCCTCGATACGAGAATTTCATTCTCCAATGACGCCATGAACGACGATTCCATTCCTCTCGACCAGTATTCGATGCAGATCCTGCTCGAACTGCAGCGCGACGCCCGCCAGACGGTGCAACAGATCGCCGACAAGATCGGCCTTTCGTCCACGCCCTGCTGGCGCCGCATCAAGGAGATGGAAGCCGCCGGCGTGATCCGCGGCTACACCGTGGTGATCGACCGCGAGAAGGTCGGCCTCAACCTCGCGGCGGTGACCGAGGTCAATCTGGACCGGCACAACGAATCGAAGGTGCGCGATTTCGAAAGAGCCGTGGAGGCCAGCCCGGAGATCGTGCGCTGCGTCTCGGCCACCGGCCCGGCCGACTACATCCTCACGGTGCACGTGCCGGACATCAAGCACTACGAGAAATTCCTGCACACCACGCTGTTCGAGCAGGCCGGCGTCACGCATGTGCGCTCGGCGATCGTGCTGCGCGAAGTGAAGTCCGAGGGCAACCTGCCGGTGGATTTCGGGCCGCTGTCGCGCTCGCGCGGCTGAGCATCCGGGCTCAGCGCGCGAGCTGCAGACCGATCACCCGGCGCTAGGCGTCGACGCGCAGGCCCTGCCCTTCCTCCATGCGGCCGATCACGCGCGCGCCCTCGAAGCCCTGCGCGCGGAACAGCGCCAGCACCTCCTGCACGCTCCCGGGCGCACAGCTCACCAGCAGTCCGCCCGAGGTCT
Source organism: Variovorax sp. HW608 (assembly GCF_900090195.1). Taxonomy (NCBI): domain Bacteria; kingdom Pseudomonadati; phylum Pseudomonadota; class Betaproteobacteria; order Burkholderiales; family Comamonadaceae; genus Variovorax; species Variovorax sp. HW608. The sequence continues at coordinate 1,802,928 of NZ_LT607803.1, read as the reverse complement.
GCGGGTCGGTCAGCAGGTCGCGCGCGACCGGCGGCAGCGCGGCATCGAGCTGCACCTCGGCGCCGTAGCCGGCCCAGTTGCGGCCGGACGCGCCGGTCACGAAGCCCTCGGCGGCCATCGCGGCGACGTTCGACAGCAGCGGCACCTGGGGCCAGTCGATCACCGCGCGCAGGCCCGCGCCGCGCGCCATCTCCAGCGTGTGGCCGGCGAGGCCGAAGCCGGTCACGTCGGTCAGCGCATGCACGCCTTCGAGTGCGGCCAGCGCGGTGCCCGGCTTGTTCAGGCGCGTGGTGTTGGCGATGAGCTGGGCATAGCCGTCGGCATCGAGCTTCTGCTTCTTGAGCGCCGCCGACAGCACGCCCACGCCGAGCGGCTTGCCGAGGATCAGCACGTCGCCCGCCTTCGCGTCCGCATTGCGCTTGAGGCGCTCGGGATGCACCAGCCCCATCACGACGAGGCCGTAGATCGGCTCGACCGAATCGATCGTGTGGCCGCCCGCGATCGGGATGCCGGCCTCGCGGCACACCGCCTGGCCGCCGCGCACCACTTCGCCGATGACTTCGAGCGGCAGCTGGTTGACCGGCATCGCGACCAGCGCGAGCGCCATGATCGGCGTGCCACCCATGGCGTAGACGTCGCTGATCGCGTTGGTCGCGGCGATGCGGCCGAAGTCGAAGGGGTCGTCGACGATCGGCATGAAGAAATCGGTGGTGGCGATCAGCGCCTGCTCGTCGTTGAGCTTGTAGACCGCGGCGTCGTCGGCGGTCTCGATGCCGACCAGCAGCTCGGGCGGGATCAGGCCGCTGCCGCTCTTCTGCAGGATTTCCGAGAGCACGCCCGGCGCGATCTTGCAGCCGCAGCCGCCGCCATGGGAGAAGCTGGTGAGCCGGAGCGCGGGCGTATCGGCCACTTGGGGCGAGGGGGAAGGGCTTTGGTCGTTCATGGAGGAACCTTCTGCTTTCTGGCGTTTGCGCGGGGCATTATGGTGGCGCCAGCAGATCGTGCAGCAGTTGCCGCACAAGCCTGCGTTCGTGTTCGGGGCGAAAGCCCGGCTCCCGCAGCGCGCACTGCGCCGACAGCCGGGCGGCGAAGTCGGGCTCGGCCGCGAAGCGCTGCATCAGCGCCGCGAGCGCCGCATCGTCGCCGACGGGAAAGCAGCCAGCGTAGTCCTCTCCGAGCAGGCCGAGATTGCCGCCGATGCGGCTGGCCAGCACCGGCACGCCCGAGCGCACCGCCTCGATCACCACCTGCGCGCCGCCTTCCATGCGGCTCATGTGCACGAGCGCATGGGCGCGCGCGATCCAGCGGCGCGCGGTGCCCTGCGGCAATCCGCCGAGCCAGCGGTAGTGCGGACACTCGGCCATGGTCCGGCGCGCGGCTTCGCCGAGCTCGGCCGACAGCGCTTCGCCGATGTGGATGATGCGGATCGGCGTGCCGGCGGGCAGGCGGCGTGCGGCGGCCATGAGCGTGGCCGGGTCTTTCTCTTCGCGCAGATGGCCGACCGCCACGAGCTGGATGCCACGCGCCACGGGCCGACGGCGCCATGCGGTTGCCGACTGGACGATGACGCGCGCCTTGGCACGCTCGGCCGCCCCGAGGCGATCGAGCGCATCGGGCTGCAACACGACCAGTTGGCTGGCACACTGCAGCGAATGTTGCGCAGATCTGTCCACGTCGATATCCCGGTACACGTCGGTCCCGGTCAGGACGAGTCCGATCGGACCGTCCGCCCGCGCCGCGCGCAGCCGCGCGATCGAATCGGCCGAGCGGCGTGCGTGCAGCGCGATCAGGGCGTCGCACGCCTCGCCCTCCCAGTTGCGTGCGATCCGCACATCGGCCACGCCGTCGAGGAACCGGCCCCAGCGCGCGGCGGTGCGCCAGTTGCCGTTGTTGGCGTCGGCCAGTGCTGGCGAAACGATGAGGACGCGAGGATTGCCCATGGCGTCATTCTGTCAGGCCGATCCGGCCCGCAAGGCCATGGCCGCTGATCCGCGCACGCTCGCCGGCGACGCGCTGGCCGCGGCCCTGCGCGAAGCCCGTGCCCGCACGCGCGCCTGGACCTTCGACCTGAGCGACGCGCAATGGCAGGTGCCGCGGCAGGCCGGCGTGAATCTCCCGGCCTGGGAGCTCGCCCATCTCGCGTGGTTCGGCGAGTTCTGGGTGCTGCGCGGGCCGCACACGGTCGATGGGCAGGGCTATGTGCAGGCCGATCGTCCGGCTGCCATCGCGGGGCCCGATGCGGTGTTCGATTCGGCCCGCCTGTCCCACATCGCGCGCTGGTCGGCACCGCTGCCGACGCGCGCCGAACTCGACGAGCGGCTCGATGCACAGCTCGATGCCTGCCTTGCGGCGCTGGCCGCTGCGGACGGCAGCGATGCATCGCTCTACTTCCATCGGCTGGCGCTGTTCCACGAGGACATGCACTGCGAAGCCTTCGCATGGCTGCGGGCGACGCTCGGCTATCCCGCGCCGGTCGGGCTCGCGCTGCCGCGCCTCGCCGAGGCACCGCCGATCGCGGTCCGGGCAGCGCGGGTGGATATCGGCTGGCCCAGGGGACGGCCCGGCTTTGCCTTCGACAACGAGGTCGATGCGCACGCGATGGATCTGCCGGCCTACGAGATCGACGCCATGCCGGTCCGCGCCGGAAGCTATCTGCGCTTCGTCGAGGCGGGCGGCTATGACGATCCGGCGCTCTGGCCCGGCGAAGCGGGCGCATGGCGCGCTGCGCAGCCGCGCAGCCATCCCGCGCGCTGGCGCCGGGCCGGCGGCGGCTGGGAAACGCGCTGGTACGACCAGTGGCTGCCGCTCGATCCGCAACAGCCCGCGATCCACCTGAGCGCCTGGGAGGCCGAAGCCTACGCGCGCTGGGCCGGCCGGCGCCTGCCCTCTGCCGCCGAGTGGGAGCAAGCTGCAGTGGCGCAGCCCGGCTTCGCCTGGGGCGGCAGTGTCTGGGAATGGACCGCCGATCCCTTCGCGCCCTACCCCGGCTTCGCGCCCGGCCCGTACCGCGACTATTCGGCGCCCTGGTTCGGCGACCACCGCGAGCTGCGCGGCGGCGCCTTCGCGACCCATGCGCGGCTGCACGACGCGCGCTATCGCAACTTCTTCCAGCCCGGCCGGCACGATGTCTTCGCGGGCTTCAGGACGGCCGCGCTTTCTTAAACTCCGAGTCCCACACACCGACCGGCATCGCCGAAAACACCATGAAACGACGGCTCATCCCGATCACACTGTTCTGTCTGCTGGGCCTCGGCGCCGGGCTGCCGCTGCATGCGCAGACGGGCCTGCTCCGCGTCTCGGCCATTCCCGACGAGGCGCCGACCGAGCTGCAGCGCAAGTTCAAGCCGCTGGGCGACTACCTGAAGCAGCAGACCGGCATGGAGGTTCAGTTCACCCCGGTGACCGACTACGCAGCCGTGGTCGAAGGCCTCGCCACCGGCAAGATCGATCTCGCCTGGCTCGGCGGCTTCACCTACGTGCAGGCCAGGCTGCGCACGCAGGGCGGTGCGGTGCCGCTGGTGCAGCGCGCCGAGGACGAGGCCTTCACCAGCAAGTTCATCGTGCCGATCGACAGCAAGGCGAAGACGCTGCAGGACCTCAGGGGCGTCACCTTCGCGTTCGGCGCGCCCTCGTCGACCTCGGGCAGCCTGATGCCGCGCCACTTCCTGCTGGAGGCCGGCATCGATCCGGACAAGGACTTCAAGACCGTCGCCTACTCGGGCGCACACGACGCCACCGTGGCCTTCGTCGCCGCGGGCCGGGCCGAGGCCGGCGCGCTCAACGCCTCGGTGTGGGACAAGCTGGTCGAAGCCAAGAACCCGAACGCCACCAAGGTGCGCGTGCTCGCGACCACGGCGCCCTACTACGACTACAACTGGACCGTGCGGCCCGGGCTCGATCCGGCGCTGCAGAAGAAGATCAAGGACGCCTTCCTCCAGCTCGACCCGGCCAACCCGGCGCACAAGGAGATCCTGGCCTTGCAGCGGGCCTCGAAGTTCATCCCGACCCAGTCATCGAACTACGACGGCATCGAGTCGGCGGCGCGTTCGGCCGGGCTCATCAAGTAGCCGGAGGCCGCGCCGTTGAACGCCGCCGATGCCGCGCTGGTGCTCCACGATGTCGGCCTCGTCCACCCCAACGGCCAGCGCGCGCTGCAGGGCGTCGCGTTGCAGGTGCCGCGGGGTGCGCGGGTCGCGGTCGTCGGCCCGTCGGGCGCGGGCAAGACCAGCCTGCTGCGCGTGGCCGCGACCGCCTTGCGCGCAAGCGACGGCCGCATCGAACTGCTCGGCGAGCACCCGTGGCAGTTGCACAGCGGCGCGCTGCGTGCGCTGCGCTCGCGCGTCGGGCTGATCCACCAGGCGCCGCCGATCCCGCCGCGGCTGCGCGTGGTCACGGCGGTGCTGGCCGGGCGGCTGGGCCGCTGGTCGGCATGGCGCGCGCTGGGCTCGCTGCTGCTGCCTTCGGACATCGCCGGCGCCGAGGCGGCGCTCGCGCGGCTGGACATGGCCGACCGCCTCTTCGACCGCTGCGACAGCCTCTCGGGCGGCCAGCTGCAGCGCGTCGGCATGGCGCGCGTGCTCTACCAGGCGCCGGAGCTGATCCTGGCCGACGAGCCGGTGTCGGCGCTCGATCCCACGCTGGCCGACATGGCGGTGGGCGAACTGGTCGCGCAGAGCCGCAACAGCGGCGCGACGCTGCTGGCTTCGCTGCACGCAGTGGACCTCGCGCTGAAGTGGTTCGACCGGATCGTCGGCCTGCGCGCCGGCGTGGTGGTCTTCGACGCACCGGCCGCCGAGGTCAGCCGCGCGATGCTGCAGGAGCTCTATGCGAACGAAGGCAGCCTGCTGCCGACGCAGGCGCCGAGCTATGACATCGACGGCGCGGCAGGCGCGCGCCGGGCCCGCCCGAGCGCATGCCGATGAGCACGCCGGCCGCCGTCCCGCGCGATCCGCTGGCCCGCCGCCGGCTCGGCTACCTGATGGCTGCGCTGCTGGTGCTGTGGCCGATGCTGGTGATCGCGGAGTTCGACCCCCGCGCGCTTTTCGCGCCGGCCACGCTGCGGGTGATGGGCGGCTTCCTGGCCGGCTTCGTGCCGCCGGCGCTCGATGCCGCCTTCCTCGGCATGCTCGCCCACGCGACGCTGGAGACGCTCGCGATGGCGACGGCCGGCGTCGCCCTCGCCTTCGCGCTCGCGGTGCCGCTTTCGTTCGTCGCCACGCAAGCGTTGTCGATCTCGCGCATCGGCCCGGGGCCGGGCCGGGCACGCGGGCAGGCCCTGCGCGCGGCGGTACGCGCCGTGATGGCGGCGCTGCGCGCCATCCCCGAACTGGTCTGGGCACTGGTGTTCGTGCGCGCGCTCGGCCTCGGCCCCGCGGCCGGCGTGCTGGCGCTGGCGATCACCTACGGCGGCATGCTCGGCAAGGTGTACGCCGAGATCCTCGAATCCGGCGACACGCGGCCCGCGCGTGCGCTGTTCGAAGCCGGCAGCGGCCGCATCGCGGCGCTGTGCTACGGCCTCCTGCCCTCGGCGGCGCAGGAGCTGGCCTCCTACACGGTCTACCGCTGGGAATGCGCGGTGCGCGCATCGGTGGTGATGGGCTTCGTCGGCGCCGGCGGACTGGGGCAGCTCATGGACCAGTCGATGAAGATGCTCAACGGCGGCGAGGCCAGCAGCATCCTGATCGTGTTCCTGCTGCTGGTGCTGCTCGCGGATGCGCTGAGCGCGCAATTGAGGAGGTGGCTCGCATGAGCCCCCGCCCGGCCGTTCCGAAGGTGGCTCGCACCGCAGTGCGAAGCACGGAGGTCACCCCATGAGCACACCCTCCGAGCGCGCCCGCGCCGCCGGCCCCTGCCTCACCTGCCTGCTCGCGACGGCGGCGATCGCGGCGGCGGTGGTGGCGAGCTTCGTCTACCTCGGCATCGACTTCGGCACGCTGCTCGGACGCGAGTCGCTGGCCTCGATGGGCCGCTTCGTCGCCGAGTTCTTCCCGCCCGATCTTTCCGCGCCCTTCCTCGCCAAGGTCGGCTGGGGTGCGTTGCAGACGCTGGCGGTCTCGGCGCTCGGCACGCTGCTCGCCATGCTCGGCGGCGCGGTGCTGGCGCTGCCGGCTTCGGGCCGCTTCGGGCCGGCGCTGCGGCAGGCCGCGCGCTTCGTGCTGAACGTGCTGCGCAGCGTGCCCGAACTGGTCTGGGCCACGCTCATGGTGCTGGCCGCCGGGCTCGGCCCCTTCGCCGGCGTGCTCGCGCTGGTGCTGCACACCACGGGCGTCTTCGGCCGCCTGTTCGGCGACACGCTGGAGAACCTGCCCAAGGCGCCGGAGCGCGCCCTGATCGACGGCGGCAGCGGCGCGGTCGCGGCCTTCTTGTACGGCAGCCTGCCGATGGCCTGGCACCAGTGGCTGGCCTATGGCCTGTACCGCTGGGAGATGAACATCCGCGCGGCGGCGGTGCTGGGCTTCGTCGGGGCCGGGGGGCTGGGGCAGATGCTGTACTTCCACCTCTCGCTGTTCCAGCAGGCCCAGGCCGCGACCGTCATCGGCGCGATGTTCGTGCTGGTGGTCGCGGTGGACGGCGCCAGCGCGCGGGTGCGGCGCGGGTTGGCGTCGGCGCATGCCTAGTCATCGCCCCGCTTGCGTCCGCTGAACATCGCCGCCACGAGGTTCTCGCGGTGCCGCAGGCTCGTGAAGATCACGCCTGCGACATGCAGTGCGATGAGCCCGACGAGCGTCCATGCCGAGGCGCGATGCGTCGCCTCGACCCATTCGACGCCCCAGAACGCATCGGTCGTGTAGAGGATTCCGGACACGCAGACCACCGCGAGGCAGGCGAGCAGCAGCACCACCATCCAGCCGCCCAGCGGGTTGTGGCCGAGATAGCGCTCCTCGCGGGCGCCTACGATGCGCTTCGCATAGTCGAGCACCGCGCGGGGGCCATGGACGAAATCCGCGAAGCGCGCATGCCGGGTGCCGAACAGGCCCCACGCGCTGCGCACGACGACGATCGCGAGCGCCACGTAGCCCACCCGCAGGTGCAGCGCGAGCCGGCCTTCGCCGGCCCACCACGCGAGTGCGACCGAGATCGCGAGACCCCAGTGCAGAACCCGCTGTGCCGGGTCCCACACGCGGACCGTGCCCTGCATCCCGGGCATCAGTCGGGCTGCTTGACTTCGCCGATCTTGTCGAAGGTCTTGGGGTTGAAGAAAGCTTCCACGCGCTTGCCGCCGGCATCGAAGCCGTACACCTCGTAGCAGCCGTTGAAGTTCTTCACCTGCCGCACCTTCCAGCCTTCGCCGGTCAGCTTGCGCTGAAGCTCCATCTGGGGCTTCATCTCTTCCTTGGGAATGGCTTCGCACTTCACGCTCTCGTGATCGACATACTGCGCGGCGGCGCTGCCCGCGAGGCAAAGCGCGATTGCTGCAAAGGCGGACTTGCTGATGAGGGGTGCTTGCATGGGAGGGGCCTCGAAGAATTCGGTTAAGGAAAGCCGCGCGCCGCCGCTCAGACGTCGAGCCACATGCGCAGCAGGTTGTGATAGGTGCTCGTGAGGCCGATCACGCCCGGATCGGTCTCGCCGATGGTGCTGCGCAGGTGCCGCAGGTGGTTGTCCATGTCGAAGAGCAGCCGGCGCTGCTCGTCGCTGCGGATCATGCTCTGGATCCAGAAGTAGCTCGCGACGCGATGCCCGCGCGTGACCGGCAGCACCCGATGCACGCTGGTGCCCGGGTAGAGCACCATGTCGCCGGCGGGCAGCTTCACGCGCTGTTCGCCGAAGGTGTCCTCGATCACGAGTTCGCCGCCGTCGTATTCGTCGGTGTCGCTCAGGAACACGGTGCACGAGACATCCGTACGCACGCGGCCGGCGCCGTTGCGCAGGAAGCGCACCGAGCTGTCCACGTGGTTGCCGAAGCTGTTGGCCTCGCCGCCGTAGCGGTTGAAGAGCGGGGGCGAGATCTGCTTGGGCAGCGCCGCCGAGAAGAAGACCTGGTGGCGCTCGAGCCCGCGCAGCAGCATTTGCTGCACGGCGCGGGTCTCGTCGCAGTCCTCGCGCAACTGCTCGTTGTTCTTGGCGCGCGCGGACTGCTCGCCGGCCGTCAGGCGCCCGTCCTCCCAGGGTGCGCCCGCCAGGATCTTGCGGGCTTGCGCGACCTCGTCGCGGGTGAGCACTTCACGCACGTGCAGCAGCATGGTTCGACTCCCTCTCTCAGAAACTCAGAAACGCACGCCGACGGTCGCCTGGTAGGTCCTCTGCGCGCCGGCGATCACGAAGCCCGGATAGAGCTGGTCGCCGTACAGCCTGTTGGTGATGTTGGTCACGTTGAGCTGGGCGTAGACGTCCGGGGTGAACTTGTATTCAAACATGAGATCGCCCACCACGTAGCCCGGAACGTAGACCGTCGTCGAAGCCGCGCCCGTCGTGCCCTGCAGCGGTCGGTTCTGCGAGGCGCCGCGGATGCCGCTGGCCACGCGGAACTTCGGCGTCGCCTGGTAGCTGACCCACACCGCGCCGCTGTGCTTGGGCGTCAGGCCGACGCGCGAGCCGACGATGTTCGCCTGCGTGCTGCCGGCTTTGTCGATCTTGGCGTCCGGGATGTAGGCGTACGAGCCATAGACCTCCCACTGCGGCGTGAGACGGCCGACGACTTCGAGCTCCAGGCCCTGCGAGTGCCGCTTGCCCGACAGCAGGTAGCTGTCGCCCGCGAAGTCGGAGTCGGTGGTGCGCTCGTTGTACTTCTCGGTGCGGAACAGCGCGGCGCGGGTCGAGAGCTTGCCGCCCAGCCAGTCGAGCTTGGCGCCGAGCTCGATGTTGCGGCTTTCTTCCGGCGGCGTGTTCGCGTTCTGCGGCGTCACGTACTGGTAGGTGTCGGCCGCGGTGTTGAACGAGGTGCTGTACGACAGGTGGTAGGACTGCGTGGCCGAGGGCTGGTAGAGCACGCCGGCGCGGTAGCTCCACACCGAGTCCGACATGCTCGTCTTCGCGACCGCGCTCGGCACGATGGCGTTGGTGTTCGCGTAGCTGATCTGGTGGAAGTCGCCGCTGAAGTCGTCCCAGCGGATGCCGCCGAGCAGCTTCCAGTCGGGCGCGATCTGCACCAGGTCCTGGAAGTAGACGCCGTAGTTGTTCGCCGAGTAGTCGCTGGTCTTGCGGTAGGTCGGCGAGAGCGTGGCGGAGTAGCCGTCGTTGGGCAGGCCGACGCGCGTGATGCCCTTGAAGAAGTTGGTGCCGACGGTGCCGAAGGCGCCGAAGCGGCCGGCCGATTCGTCCGCCCAGTCGACGCCGGTCAACACCTCATGCTTCAGTCCGCCCCAGTTGAAGGTGTTGCTGTAGTCGCTCTGCAGGTAGGTGCCCTTGTACTCGTCGCTGCGCGGCGCGAGGCCATTGCGGTACACGTAGGTGAGCGGCGAGAGGTTGGCCGCGTTGGTGGGGGTGCGGCAGGTCACGCTGTTGCCGTTCACGATCGGCGCCGAGTTGCAGAAGCTTGCCGTGGTGCCCCACTGCGAGCGCTCGAAAGTGCCGCTGCGGAACTGCGTGCGCACCTGGCCGCCGTCGTCGAAGGTATGGGTCCACGCGCCGTTGCCGTACTGCGCCTTGCCGCGCAGGTAGTCGCTCGCCGCGCCGTAGAAGCTGCCTGGTGAAATGTTGGGGATGGTGCTCTGCGCCACGCCGTTGGCGACAGTGCCGTTGGCGAGATAGCGCTGGCCGGACATGGGCACGTTGTCCACGTCGAGATAGAACAGGCCGACGCTGAACTCGTCGCGCGTGCCGATGCCCCAGCTGTACGAAGGCGCGACGCCGTACTTGTCGATCTTGGCGCCGCCGTTGTCGGCCTTGTTCCACATCGCGTTGATGCGGAAGGCCGAGTCTTCGCCGACGCGCTTGTTCATGTCGATCGTCGTGCGGTAGAACCCGCGCGAACCGACGGTGCCGACGACGTCGGTCTGGTCGGCGAGCAGCGGCTTCTTGCTGACCTGGTTGATCACGCCGCCGGTGGAGCCGCGGCCGAAGATCATCGAGGCCGAGCCGCGCAGCACTTCGACGCGGTCGAGGTTGAAGGTGTCGCGGTCGTACTGCGACGGATCGCGCATGCCGTCGATCAGCAGGTCGCCCACCGTCGCGACCGGGAAGCCGCGCAGGCGGATGTCCTGGTCGGTGCCGTTCTCGGTCGCGGCGAAGGTGATGCCCGCCGAGTAGTGCAGGGCTTCCTTCAGCGTGTCGAGCTTGGCGTCGTTCATCAGCTTTTCGGTGATGACGTTCAGCGACTGCGGGATGTCGCGGATGTCCTGCGTGCCGCGGCCGATGTTGGTGCGGGTGGTCTGGAGCTGGTCGCGACCCTGGATCTCGGCCTGGTCGGTCACCGTCACGGTGCCGAGCGTCGGCGCATCGGCGGTCACGCTCGATTGCGCCCAGCTGCTGACCGAGGCGGCCAGCATCAAGGCGCCGAGCGGGAAAGCCGAGGTTTCAACGGCGAGAGGCGACCGCGATGCGGGTGCCGACGTCCTTGCGGACGAAGGACGTGGAGCCGTCTTGCGGCGGCGAGAGAAACGAGCCAATTTGGCCTCCATGAATGCGCGACAGGCATCGCGCGCAGGTGGAAGGCTGGCTAATCAATGAATGAACTGGCTCGCCGAAATGATCGGGGCGGAGTATACATTTTGAAAGATTCGGTCTTCGCGGATGGCCCTGCAAGATCGACCGATATGCCGACGATCTCTCCTCCTTTTGAGGTATGAGCTCGAGGCGACCCCGGTCCTAGAATTTCGCTCCATCCGCAACCAGGAGGTGCCATGGTCACCGCTCCCCAGACCGTGCGAGTTAGGAAGAGCGTACTGACGCTGGGCCAAAAGGGAGATGACCTCGACTGGTACGGACAGGCCGTCGCAAAGCTGCGCGCACGGCCCTTGCAGGATCCGACGAGCTGGAGATACCTGGCCGCGGTTCATGGCTATCCCGGACATGCGGCGGATCCCTTCGCCCAGTCCGGCGAGAAGCTGCCGTCGGGCGCGGATCAGGCTTCCTTCTGGAACCAGTGTCAGCACCAAAGCTGGTTCTTCCTTTCCTGGCACCGAGGGTATCTTGCGTGCTTCGAGGAAATCGTTGCGGCGGCCGTGGTGGATGCGGGCGGCCCAACGGGATGGGCACTTCCCTACTGGAACTACAGCGCGACGAGCGCCCATTCGAGTGAATTGCCGGCTGCATTCCGCAATCAACACGACAGCCACGGCAATCCCAATCCGCTTTGGGTGGCTGGACGCCACATGCCCACTCCGACGACGGCATTGCCGCCGGCCCATGTGGACCTCGGCGCGCTGCTGCATTCGCCCTTCCAGGGAACGGCTGGGGGTGGGGACCCCGGCTTCGGCGGCGTGAAGACCGGGTTCAGCCACTTCGGCGGCACCAATGGGCGCCTGGAGAACCTGCCTCACAACGCGGTGCACGTGGATGTGGCCGGACTCATGAGCGACCCCGATACGGCGGCGCTCGACCCGATATTCTGGTTGCATCACGCCAACATCGATCGGCTTTGGGAGGTCTGGATCCATCGTGATCCCAGCTTCACCAATCCCGTGCTGAAGAGCTGGCTGAGCGGAACGTCCTTCCAACTGCACGATGCGAAGGGCAAAATCGTGAAGTTCAACTCGGGGCAGATGCGGGACACGCTCAAGGTACGTCATGGGTACAAATACGACGACATCAGCGATCCCTTCCATGTGCCAGTGGCTGCGGCTGCGGTTGCGGCCAGCGCGACGGGGTCCGGTGTGACGGCCGGCTCGCCGCAAGCCACGCAGCTCGTCGCGGCGACGCCCGCTGCCGTACCTCTGGGCAATGCAGCGACACGAGCCCAGGTGGCATTCAACCAGGCGGCGAGACTTGCGGCCGTGGCCAGCGTGCCCGGTCGTCCCGTGCGGGCCTACCTGAATCTGGAAAACGTCAGGGGAGCAGCCGCACCTCGTAACTACGAGGTGTATGTGGACGTGCCGACGCCGCCGACGGCGGGCGCCACTGGCGTGGAGAGAAAGCCATTGCTTGCTGGCCATCTAAGCACCTTCGGCGTGCGCAAGGCGTCGAGTCCGGCCGGCAAGCACGGTGGGACCGGCATCACCACCGTGATCGAGATCTCGAACCTGATCGAGCAGCTGCATCGGGAGCGCAACTGGGACGGCGCCCACTTGGAGGTGACCTTCGTGCCGAGCGGTCCCGAAGTCGCCCCACCCGTCGGCGCTCCCGGGCAGGTCGAAGTCGGGCGGGTCAGCGTCTACTACGGTTAGCCGGCGTTTGCACCATGGACGCCTGGATCGCACTGTGCATCTCGGCTTCGGGGGACGAATGGCAACGCGGAGAAAGGACCCTGCGCGCGGCCTGGCAGACCGGTGTCTTGCGCGAGGCGTTCATTCACTGGCTGCTGATGGCGCTGGTCATGATGCCGGTGCTCAGCCTCCCGTTGATCCGGTTCGTCGCCGTGCGCAGCTTCACCCAGCGCCGCGCGCTCGCGGTCACCGAGTTCTTGTGCGGTCTATGGGCGGTCTGGATGATGGCGGGAGTCGCTCTCGTTCCCTTGGCTGTTCTTTGGGCGGTATTCCTTCCGGTTCACGAATTTGCCGCGCCGCTTGCATTCGGGTTCGCGGCGCTGTGGCAGATCACACCGATCAAGCGCTCGGCGCTCGAGCGTTGCCATCGGACGGTGGCGCTGAGCGCAGCCGGCTGGCGCGCCGATCGCGACTGCCTGGCCTTCGGGCTCCGCTCTGCTCGCCAATGCGTGGTCAGTTGCTGGCCCATGATGTTTGCGTGCGCACTTGCCGCCCATTCGATTCCCGCACTGGCGATCGTCCTGACGATTGCGATGCGCGAACGAGCCGCGCATGCGCCGCAACCGACGCGATACGCTTTCTTGTTGGCCGGATTCGCGCTCGTCCTGACGCTTCACGCAGCGGGCGCGCCGTGACCTGAAATCAAAGACCAAAGACCAACCGGAGGGAAATTCAATGACTATCGCCACCAAAGCCTGGGTCAAGCGCAACCTCGGATTCGACCCCATCGCCACTCCGGCACCCGCAGCGACATTTGCCATCGCGGCTGCGGCCAGCAAGTCCGCCCAGCCGGAGGATTTTCAACGCGAGATCATCGATTTCGATTCCGAGGGGCCGGAAGGGGCGGCTTTCTTTGCCTTCACCACAGCCACCGGCCTTTCCCGGTTCACCGACATTCCATGGCCAGAAGGCCTTGCACCCAAGACCGACGCTACAGCCAGAAAAGGTCCGGCCGGTGCGCTTCCGAAAGCGCATGCACTGGTCGTGACATGGACAGTGGACGAGGGACACGCCCTCAGCCGCGTCCTCACTCCGGGCAAAGACTCGAGTAACGACTACGTCCCGTACCGGCACAACTTCGCCCAGATCTCGAAAAAGATGCGAAAAGGCTGTCCGGCGATGAACGCGGGACGGTTGGGTGCGTACTGGACCGGCACGATCGCCGGGAAGCAGGTCGTCTACTTCAAGTCCGACTCGCACCTGTCGCAAGACACAAAGACAGCGCCAAAGGCCGGGGAGACCCTTCCCAACGAGGATGTCTGGCAGCAAATCATCGCGGAAGTGCAGCCTGAGATCGTCATCACCACCGGAACAGCGGGCGGCATCGGGACCGATTGCGAGGTCGGTGATGTGGTGGTCAGTCCCATCGTGGCCTTCGATTGCTCGAAATGGCTGGCTCGCGAGTCTTTTGCCAAAGAGAATTTCAAGAGTGCCGCGCCGCCGACACGACTCTTCAGTGCGGCCAGGACCCTCTTCAAGGCGAACAGCGAAAGACTGCCGCCCGACAACACACGGGCTCCGAAGATCATCCGCGCCACATCTGTCTCCAAGGCCGTCCTGACGACCGATTTCTTCGGTTTCGACACCTCCGACAATCACTACGGCCTGAAGGGTCTGGGCGCGGTCTCGGAGATGGGCGACGCCATTCTCGGGCTCGCCAGGAGCCGCGCGGCGTCAAAGGTGCCGGTATGGCTCGCGGTGCGAAATGTCTCAGACCCGCAAATCAAGGCCGAGGGGACGCTGCAGGAACAGGCGCGTATCGCGGCACAGATCTACAAGGGCTTTGGTCGTTGGAGTTCCGTTTGCAGTGCCATCGTCTGCTGGGCGCTGATTGCGGCCTAGGCAGATGAAGCTGGAGACTGAAAGGAGTGCGCAATGAAGGTCCTGATCCAGACGCGGTCCAATGCGGCGATGCATGCAGCCGCCATGGCGTTCAGCGCTGCCCCCGAGCTCAGCGCACACCTCGAGAATGCTGTGGACGGCCTCGTGCTGGACGCGACATATCCGCCCGTGCAGGTGCCGGGATCGCACACCGTCACCGGAGCGGCCATGCACTCGCTCTCGCAGCCGATGCTCTTCTCGTTCGCTGCGCAGGATTCGACGTATCTCGTACGTGGCCATATCCCGGACGGCGCCCAGCAACAGAAGGTGATCGCGGCGGCACTGGCACATCCCGATGTGGTCGGCGTGTTTTCCGATCCGACCATCGAGGGGTTCCCGACCTGCGGGGGTGACGCCGCCGTCGGCACTTCGAAAGCGGTTGCAACGAAACTGCCGGTCAGCAAACTCGCCGCCGCCAAGATGACGGGCGCCGGCGTGTCGCTGGCGATCGTCGATACGGGCATCAATCTCGCGTACCTGAAGACCAAGGGCGTCACGCTGAAAATCGATGTTGCCAACAGCTTCGTTCCAGCGGGCGTCGCGACGACACCGGGGAAGCAGCCTGTCAACCACGGAACCATGTGCGCCTTCGATGCAGCCATCGCCGCGCCGAAGGCAACGTACCTCGATCATGCCGTCTTGCTGTCGACGACCCCCGGCGCGAATCAGATGGCAGGTCTGCTCAGCGATGCGGTGCTTGCTTATCAGCGCTTGCGTACCGTCGTCATGGCCATGCCGGCTGCCAAGCGCGCGCTGGTGGTGTCGAACAGCTGGGGCATGTTCGCTCCGGCCTCGGACTTTCCGCCCGGCCATCCGGGGAACTACAGCGACAACCCGAACCACCCTTTCAACATCATCGTCGCGAGCCTCGAATCCGCCGGCGCGGACGTACTCTTTGCGGCAGGCAACTGCGGACGAGACTGCCCGGACGGGCGTTGCGGATTCGGAAACCAACCGTCGATCTGTGGCGCGAACTCGCATCCTTCGGTTCTTTCAATTGCGGGCGTCGACCTCAACAAGAAGCGGGTGGGCTACTCATCGCAGGGGCCGGGACGGTTGACGGCAAAGAAGCCGGATGTGGCGACGTTCACGCATTTCACGGGGTCGGGCGTCTTTTCCCCCGACCCGGACAGTGGCACTTCCGCCGCCTGCCCCGTCGCCGCGGGCGTGGTCGCGGCGATTCGCAGCAAGTATCCGAGCTCGAAGCTCTCGCCCATGCAACTGCGTGCGCTGATCTACAAGACGGCCGCGGACGCCGGAAACAGCGGCTTCGATTTCGACTATGGGTACGGGATTCTGGATGCGTCCGCGTTGGTAGCGGCACTTCCCTGAACCCTGGATCTTGCAAGTGTTTCAGCGTGCACTAACATCGCTCGGTGACTACCCGAATGGTGACCCTTCGTCTCGATCCATCCGACGCAACGCTGGCCAAGGTGTGCGCCAGGTTCGGATTGTCGAAAGGTGACATCGACGAAAACTTTGGCGTCGCGAGCCTGGATCCCGCCAAGGCGCTATACGCGATTCTCGTCAACGAGGCGGTAGCAGCGCGTCTCGAAGGCCAGGGTGGGATCGCCGGGGTGTTCTCGAATCCCAAGATCGAGCCTTTTGGACCGTTGAAGTAGCGATCCGGATCGCCGCCACCGGCACACCGGCGGTGCGGGCCCCCCGCATCCAGGCGGCGCCCGATCTGGACAGCCGTTGCCGACGTCTTCATTCAAAGCGCGGCCGCGCGGAATTGCGCGGGCCTCGCAACTCAGAAGATTCTTATGGCGAGCGCGCACCTCGCTCACTAGAGTCGGTCCAGGGAGGCATTCTGAGTTGCAGCAGCTTGGGTGCCACAACGACAAGAACCGCACCGATGACATCCAGCAAGCACCCTCCTTCGCACGCGTCGGCGCGCGCCACGCGCGAAGCTCCCCGAGCCCTTGAGCGATGAGCCGGCCGCTCACCGCAGCGCGGGTGCCCGCAGGCGTGGCGCTCGTCGCGAGCCTGTTCGCGCCCGCGATGGCGATGGCGCAACTGTCGTCCGCGCCCAATCCCTTCGTCGAGGAGCAGCGCCAGCAGGAGCGCGAACGTGCGCTGCGCGAGCAGCAGGAGCGCAGCGTCGATGCGCGCCTGCAGAGGCCGCCGGCCGAGGAAACCCGCCGCCTGCCCGAAGACGAAACACCCTGCTTCCGCATCGATCGCATCGTGCTCACCGGCGAGCTTGCCGACGAGTTCCAATGGGCGCTCGATGCAATTGCCGGCCCAAAGGGGGACGACTCACCCATCGACCGCTGCCTCGGCACCGAGGGCGTCAACATCGTGCTCGCGCGCGTGCAGCAGGCGGTCATAGCGCGCGGCTACGTCACCACCCGGGTGCTCGCGGGTTCGCAAGACCTCACCAAGGGCGAACTCACTCTCACGCTGATCCCCGGCCGCATCGCCGCCATCCGCTTCGACGCCGATGGCGAGCCCAGCAGCCTGCGCGGCGCCATCCCCGCGCGAGTCGGTGACCTGCTCAACCTGCGCGACATCGAACAAGGGTTGGAAAACCTCAAGCGCGTTCCCACCGCCGAGGCCGACATCCAGATCGAGCCATCCATCCGCGAAGGCGCGCAGCCCGGCGACAGCGACCTCGTCGTCAAGTACGCCCAGGCAAAACGCTGGCGCGGCACGCTCAGCCTCGACGACAGCGGCACCGAGGCCACCGGCAAGTACCAGGCCGGTGCCACCCTGTCGCTCGACAACCCGTTCGGCCTCAACGACCTCTTCTACGTCAGCGCCAACCACAGCGTCGACAACCACCTCTTCAACAACCCCGACAAGGGCACCGAAGGACAGGTCGTGCACTACTCCGTGCCCTACGGCGACTGGCTGCTGAGCGCCACCGCCTCGCAAAGCAGCTACCGCCAGCGCGTCACGGGCCTGTGGGAGCGCTACGAGTACGCGGGCGAAACCAGCAACGCAGAAGCGAAGCTCTCGCGCCTCGTCTACCGCGACCAGCACCGAAAGACCAGCCTGAGCCTGCGCGGCTTCCGCCGTTCGTCGCACAACTTCGTCGAGGACCAGGAGCTCGGGACGCAGCGCCGCATCGTGGGCGGCTGGGAACTGGGCCTCAGCCACCGCGAATTCATCGGCCCGGCCACGCTCGACGGCAACCTCGCCTACCGGCGCGGTACGGGTGCGTTCGGCGCGATCCGCGCGCCCGAGGAAGCCTTCAACGAAGGCACCTCGCGCATGAAGCTCTTCACCGCCGACCTGGGGCTGAACCTGCCCTTCGAGATCGGCAGCCAGAAGCTGCGCTACAGCGGCCTGTGGCGCGCGCAATGGATCCGCACCTGGCTCACGCCGCAAGACCAGTTCGCCATCGGCGGACGCTTCACCGTGCGTGGCTTCGACGGCGAGAACAGCCTCATGGGTGATCGCGGCTGGCTGGTGCGCAATGACATCGGTCTCGCGCTCGGAGCGAGTGGCGCCGAGTTGTATGCGGGCATCGACCACGGCGAAGTCGGGGGCCTCTTCGTCGACCAGCTCATCGGACGCCGGCTGACAGGCGGCGTGATCGGCCTGCGTGGTGCCTGGGATGGGCTGAGCTACGACTTCTTCGCCGGCGCGCCCATCAGGAAGCCCGATGGATACCGGACTGCCGGCGTGACGGCTGGCTTCAGCCTGAACTACATGTTCTGAGGAATGACGGGGGCGCCCTGACGCACTTTTTCATCAACCAAAGGGAGAGATATGACAAAGAGAAAATCGACTTTCAGGCTACTGGCCTTTGCGGCGGCGTTGGCGGCATTGCAGGGCTGTGGCGGGGGTGGGGGTGGCTTCCCCATCACCCTTGTCCCGGCAGGCAACAGCGATTCGCAGACGCAAACGGAGTCCAAGGTGCCCGAAACGGATACGTCGAGTCCGGCGCCGACGCCGGAGACGACGCCCGAAACGACACCGACCGACCGGTATGCGCCGGTCGCAGGCAGCGAGCCGGCTCCATCGCTGTCCGATCCACAGAAGGGTTCGACCGCCGATGTGGGGTCCGCATCGGAAGGAATCTACGAGTCCTTCTTTGGCCATACCTTCATCACTGCGGCAGGACAGCTGGCTCGCAAGGATCTTCTGGATTGGACATGGGGATCCATCACGGTCAATGGCACCGACTGGTCCTTCAACCCCGAGACGCGCTCACTCCACATAACCTCGAAGACCGTCACGGGCTCGGGCACCTTCACCTCCAGGACCTCCATGCAAGGGACCTATTCGGAGGATGGCGGAGCATCGTCTGCGTGGGGACCGCTGAAGTACAGCCAGGCCAACGCACTGGCCATCACGCTGGCGAACCTGCAGGGCAAGTGGTCCGTCGCTGACGCCACCCGCTACAACATGTCCCTCGAGTTCGACGCGAACGGGGTGCTCTCCGGCACGACTTCCGGTCCCCAGCTGGGTGTCTGCAGCCTGTCGGGCGCCGCGGTGCAGGTGGAACCGGGCACCGCCAAGAACATGTTCTATCTGGCGATGACCGCAGTCAACGCGGCCACCGGTTCGGAGAGGGCCTGCACGCTCGACACCTCGTTGCCCTTCGCGGGACTCGCGGGAGTTGTGTTGACTGCGGCCGGCATCTATCCGCAGAACGGCTACTTCCGAACCTTCGCTTTCCACGTGAAGACGCCGAACCTCCATCTGCTCACCAACTACCTCCGCAAGGAGCAATAGAGGGCTGAGTCTGCGCCTCCAGCCCCATGGGCGCGCGGGGCGCTGTCACGAAGCACCGCTTGCCGCGCGACGCCGGGGCTGCCTGCCTCAAGGGAGAAGAAATGAACAAGGATCTTCATCGCATCGTCTTCAACGCTGCGCGCGGCATGCGCATGGTCGTGCAGGAAACCGCACGCAGCGCGGGAAGAGACCACACTCGCCGTTCGGGACTCGGTGTCGCCCTCGCGGCGCTGCTCGGTGCAGCAGCCGCGCCGGCGCAGATCATCGGCGCCCCCAACGTCGCCGGCAACCAGCGCCCCATCATCCTTGCCGCGCCCAACGGCGTCCCGCTCGTCAACATCCAGACGCCCAGCGCCGCGGGCGTCTCGCGCAACGTCTACAGCCGCTTCGACGTGCAGGCAAACGGCGCGATCCTCAACAACAGCCGCACCAACGTCCAGACCCAGCTCGGCGGCTACGTGCAGGGCAACCCCTATCTCGCCACCGGCCCGGCGCGCGTCATCCTCAACGAAATCAACTCCGGCAATCCGAGCCAGTTGCGCGGCTACATCGAGGTTGCGGGACAGCGCGCCGAAGTCATCGTCGCCAACTCCGCCGGCATCCTGGTCGATGGGGCGGGCTTCCTCAATGCGAGCCGCGCCACGCTGACCACGGGCGTACCGCAACTCAATGCGTTCGGCGGCCTGGACGGCTACCGCGTCAGCGGCGGCACCATCAGCATCGACGGCAAGGGACTCGACCTGAGCCAGACCGACTACGCCGCCATCTATGCGCGGGCGATGCAGGTCAACGCCGAGATCTGGGCCAAGGACCTCAAGGTCGTCACGGGTGCGAACCAGATCGGTGTGGATGACGCGGCCATCACGCCGATCGCAGGCGCAGGTCCCGCCCCCGCCTTTGCGCTCGATGTCGCAGCCCTTGGCGGCATGTACGCCAACAAGATCGTCCTGGTTGGCAATGAAGCGGGCCTGGGCGTGCGCAACGCCGGCAACATCGGCGCCGGTGTGGGTGGCCTCGTCATCACCGCTGCCGGGCGGCTCGAGAACACCGGCACGATCGAAGGCCCGCGCATCGAACTCGCGAGCGCCTCGGACATCGACAACCGCGGCGGGACGATCCGCCAGACCGGCACGGCGGGCCTGACATTGACGGCGCCGATATTGAGCAACACGCAGGGCGGGGTCGTTGGCGCAGAGCCGTTGAGCAGCGGGTCAAGCGGCAGCACCGGTTCCACGGAAGGCAGCGGGAACGCGAGCGAAAGCCCCGAGGGCGGCACTGGTGGCAGCGGACCAGGGAATGGCGGCCCGTCTTCCGACACCGGCAGCACCGGCACGAATGGTGGTGGTGTCCCCCCGTCGATTGCCAGCGAACCTGCGCAACCCGGCACCCTGAGCGCAAGCGGCGCGATTCTCAACGACGGCGGGCGCATCCATGCGGGTGGCCCCATCACGCTGCAAACGCCGCAGATCAACAACGCCGCGGGCACGATCAATGTCGCGGACCTGAGTGTGTCCGGGCCGGGCTTCAGCAACGCCGCAGGCACCCTGAACATCACCCGCAGCTTCCACGCAGACGTGGGGCAGTTCGACAATACGGGCGGCACGCTCAATGCCGGCAAGGTCGACATCACCTCGGGTGGCGACCTGCTCAACGTCGATGGCAAGATCACCAGCGCGGGCGATGTCATCCTGAACGCGGGAGGACAACTCGACAACTCCCGGGGCACCGTCTCGGCCCCCGGCGCGTTGACAGCCTCGGCGAATTCCATCGACAACACCGCGGGCACCTTCATCGCCAATCGCGATCTCCAGCTATCGGCCCAAACGGTGGACAACGCCCAAGGCAGCATTCGATCGGCCCAGGGCGCAGCGCAGGTCACGACGACGGGTCACCTCAGCAACACCGGCACGATCAGCGCAGCCACCTACTTGTCGGTGCGGGCGTCCAGCCTCTTCACGAGCGGCAAGCTGCGCGGCGGCGAGAGTGCATCCGTGAACGTGAGCGGCGCGCTGGTCAACGACGGCAGCATCACGGCCGGCGGCGGCACCACGGTCACGGCGGCCACGCTCACATCAGGCCATACCGGCGTGCTCGGCGCGGGGGTGCAAACCGATGGCAGTCTCGGCACGACGGGCGATCTGCACATTGCAACCAGCGGTGCCCTGAGCGCCAACGGGACCACCGTCGCGGCGGGCAATGCCACATTGACAGGTTCCAGCGTCGATCTCTCCGCGGGCAACATCGCTGCGGCCAACCTGGCGCTCACCGCGACGCAAGGCGACATCACCACCGACGCCGTCACCCTCGAAACGGCCGGCACGCTCACCGTCACCGCGACCGTCCAGTCTGGCCAGGCCCTGAGGAACCAGGATGGCCATATCAGCGCCGGCACGCTGGATGTCAACGTCGCCAATCTCGCTAACGTCCAAGGCGGGGAGATCCTCCAGACCGGCGCGGACAACGCGCGCATCGCGGTTGCGGGCACCCTCGACAACACGGGCGGGACCATCGCGAGCAACGGCGCGGCGAGCGTATCGGCCGGTGCGCTCGTCAACAAGGGCGGCAAGCTCTTCGCGACCAAGGCGGCCAGCCTCGATCTCAGCGTCGCGGGCCTGCTGGACAACCAGTCCGGCCTCATCAGCGCCGGCACCCACGCCGGCATCCAGGCCGCCAGGCTGAACAACGACGCCGGCAGCATCGGCAGCGCGGGAAGCCTCGGCGCGACTGTCAGCGGCGCGATAAGCAACAGGAGCGGCGGCACCATCGCGGCCAAGGGGGATGTCGATCTCAAGGCTGGGAGCATCGACAACACTTCGGGCACGATTTCCTCGCAGCACGACCTGCGCATCGTAGAGAGCGGCGCGACCCTCTCGGGTCTTCAGGTCGTCAACGCGGGCGGCACCATCGTCGCCGACCACGACCTGAGCATCACGACCAGCGGCGATCTCCAGAACGCAGGCCAGCTCGCGGCGGGCAACGCGCTGCGAATTGCATCCCGCGACATCGACAACACCGCCGACGGCGTCATCCAGGGCAAGACCACCGCAGTTGCCGCCACCGGCACCGTGACCAACCGCGGCGTCATCGACGGCGAAAGCACGCGCATCGATGCCGCGTCGATCCACAACCTCGGTACCGGCCGCATCTACGGCGATCGACTCTCGCTCGGCGGCGGCGCGCTCGTCAACGAGGCCGAAACCGTCGATGGCGCGACCAGCGCCGGCACCATCGCCGGGCGCAAGCGCCTCGACATCGGCACCGCCTCGCTCGACAACCGCGACGGCGCGCTGATCCTCAGCGGCGGCGATCTCTTCGTCGGCGGCAGCCTCGACGCCGAAGGCCACGCCATCGGCACGATGGGCACCCTCAACAACCACGCGGCCACCATCGAGTCCATCGGCAACATGGAGATCGCGGCGGACCTGCTGAACAACACCAATGGCGGCGTCACCTGGCGCATGGAGAACCTGCCCACGAGCGATCGGGTCAGGGAATATTCCGTCTTCGGCGACGACACGCACTACGACAAGAGCCAGCTCGTCTTCGTGTACACGGCACTCGGCGATTTTTTCTGGCCGACCTTCGTCGCCACGGACGACGTGCTGCCGCCGGGCAGCTACACCTCGGTCAGCAACAGCTACGGCATCGTCATTCCGTCCGCCGCGTACCCGCTGGACCGCTTCGCCTACTACTACAAGAACCCGCCCTGGAACAGCGTCACGCTGAGGGCCGAGCGCCCCATCTCGATCGATCAGAGCGAAACCGTCGAGTTACCGGGCCAGTGGTACGCGGCCGACGATCCGATCTGGTCCACCTTCGGCGTCACGCCGCCGCCCTTCGACCTGCCCCCCGACTTCCCCGGCAAGCTCGGCCAGTCCCTGACCGGGGAGGAAGAAGCCCGGTGGCAGACCTACCTGCAGGCCCACGGCAATCTCGATGTCGCGACCCGGGCCTTCATCGACCATGTTATCGGCCACTTCAACATCGCCTACACCGTCTACGAGTACACGACCAGCGGTACCAGGCCGGTACTGGAGAGCTCCGCCCCGGGCCGCATCGTCGCCGGTGGTTCGATGAAGCTCGCCGTCGGCAGCGGCACCAACGACATGAGCCAGATCCTCGCCGGCAGCGATCTCACGGGGACCGGGGACAACATCCGGAACATCAACCTGGAGATCGCCGGCACCGCCACGCGCAACGGCACCATGACCGTGAGCACGCCCTCGCCGGATGGCCGTGTCTTCAACATCGGCGGCTATGACCAGGTGGTGCCGGTCACCGTCACGCTCGCGGCGGCACGAAAACAAGGCAACCTCGGCAGCGTCGACAGCGCAGCGCGCACGGAAGATCGCGCACCCGGGCAGAACGCCCCGGACGTCAACGCAACCGGCGCCGGCGCACCAGTCAACCCCATCATCCAGGTGCAGTCCAGCGGCGACCCCTCACTGGCCGCCCGCACCAGCCTGCCGAGCCTTGGCATCCCCACCGCGAGCCTCTTTCGCACCGTCGACGGCGGCCGCTATCTCATCGAGACCGATCCGCGCTTCGCCAACTACCGCAACTGGCTCGGCAGCGACTACCTGCTGAACAACCTCGGCCTCGACCCGAACAACACCCTCAAGCGGCTGGGCGACGGCTTCTACGAGCAGAAGCTCATCCGCGAGCAGATCGCGCAGCTCACCGGCTACCGCTACCTGGACGGCTACACCTCCGACGAGGCGCAGTACGCGGCCCTTATGGATGCCGGTGTCGCCTTCGCGCAGCAATACCACCTCACACCGGGCATCGCGCTCGCCGACGCCCAGATGGCGCAGCTCACCAGCGACATCGTGTGGCTCGTGGAGCAGCGCGTGACGCTGCCCGACGGCAGCACCCAGCGCGTGCTCGTGCCGCAGGTGTATGTGCGCGTGAAGCCCGGCGACATCGACGGCAGCGGTGCGTTGATCGCCGCGGACAAGCTCAAGCTCGACATGCAGGGCGACGTGACCACCAGCGGCACCATCGCGGGGCGCAAGGCGGTGAGCATCACGGCCGAGAACATCGGGGTGCTCAACGGGCAGGTGTCCGGCGACAAGGTGGGGCTCAAGGCCAGGAACGACATCGACATCGTTGGCGGCACCGTCGATGCCGGCAGCGTGGCGATCCTCGAAGCCGGGCGTGATCTCAATGTGCGCTCGACCACATCGAGCGGATCGACTTCATCGATCAGGCCCGGCGCGATCAGCCAGGGCAGCGCGACCCTCATCGATCGGGTCGCGGGCATCTATGTGAGCAAGCCGGAGGGTGTGTTGCTGGCGTCGGCGGGCAATGACGTCAACCTTGTCGCCGCACGCGTCGTCAACACGGGTGAAGGCGGAGCGACCGGCATCAGCGCAGGCCACGACATCCACCTCGGCACGGTCACCACGGGCAGCGCCAACTCGGCAGTCTGGGGCCCCGGCAACTCCCGCGCGGAAGCCAGCACGCAGGAGGTCGGCACGCAGATCCTTGCCAACGGCGACATCGGCCTCTATGCGAAGAACGACATCAACGCCCGGGCCGCGAACGTCACCAGCGTTCAGGGCGACGTCACGCTCGCTGCGCTCCATGACGTGAACATCGAAGCCGGCCAGTCCACCTCGTCGCTCGACCAGAGGTACTACCGCAAGGACAAGAGCACCTTCGAAAGCCAGACGGTCAACATCGAACGGCAGGTGGATCGCACACAGGCCATCGGCTCGGAGATCGGCGGGCGCACCGTCACCATCGTCGCGGGCAACGACATCGGCGTGAAGGGCTCCAATGTCGTCAGCGACAAGGGCACGACCTTGGTGGCCGGCCATGACGTCAACATCGAGTCGGTGACGGAGACCACGAGCCGATATGGCCAGAGCGAGATCAAGAAGAGCGGCGTCTTCTCGTCAGGCTCGGCCATCACCTTCGGCAAAGAGGAGCAGCAAAGCATCAGCCGCACCAACAGCACCAGCGCGGCCGGCAGCACCATCGGCAGCATCGGAGGCAACGTCAACATCGTGGCCGGCAACCGCTACTCGCAGGTCGGCAGCGATGTCGTCGCCCCGGGCGGCGACGTGAACATCCTCGCGAAGGACGTTCGCATCACCGAGGCGCGCGAGACCTCGCAGACGCATACCGAGCAACGGTATCGGCAAAGCGGTGTGAGCGTTGGTGTGAGTTCGCCGCTTCTGGATGCCGCGAGAACAGTCGCTGATCTTGCCGAGGCTTCAGGTCAAACAGACAGCGGTCGAATGCAGGCGCTGAGCGTGGCTGCTGGTGGCGCGGCTGCCTACAACGGCATGCACACCCAAGCCGCTGCGAATGCCAAGGCAGCGGACTCCGGCTCTTCGAGCCCCATCGCCGGCAAGTTCACCGTGACCGCCGGCAGCAGCCGGAGCCAGAGCACGAGCGATCAAGCCACGAATACCGCGAAGGGTTCGAGCTTCCAGGCAGGCGGCGATGTCAACATCATCGCGACCGGTGCCGGAGCGGAAAGCAACATCCTCATCCAGGGCAGCAACGTCGGTGCTGGCCACAACGTCAACCTCGCAGCCGACAACAAGATCGAGCTTCTCGCGGCGCAGAACACCACCAGTCGAAGCAGTTCCAGCAGTTCCAGCGGTTGGTATGGCGGTCTGGGCTTCTCGAGCGGCACGCAGAACGGCATGACCTTCGAGGCCGGCGCAAACACCGGTAAGGCGACCAGTCAGGGCAGCGGCACCTACTGGACCAACACGCACATCACCGCCGGCAATCAGGTCAACATGATCAGTGGAGGCGATACGACGCTGCGCGGCGCGGTCGTCTCGGCCGATCAGGTCAACGCACTCGTTGGCGGAAACCTCACCATCCAGAGCCTTCAGGACACGAGCATCAACTCTGCCAAGCAAAGCGGCGGCGGCGCATCGATGAGTCTGTGCGTCTACATGTGCTACGGCGAAAGCTACGTCGGCGCCAATGCCTACAACACGCACGCCAACGGCAACTACGCCAGCGTGACCGAGCAAAGCGGTATCAAGGCGGGGGACGGTGGCTTCAACGTGCATGTGGCCGGCAACACCAACCTCATCGGTGGCGTGATCGAGAGCACGCAGGCGGCTATCGATCAAGCAAAGAACAGCTTCAGCACCAAGAACCTCACGACCAGCGACATCGCCAACGTCGATGTGCAGACGGGCGGCGGCTGGAGTGCGAGCCTCGGCTCGAACGGCAACTCACCCGGCACGCCGACCGCCGGTCTCAGCGGCATCAATGAAAGCCAGGAGAGCGTGACACGCTCTGGCATTTCCGGAATCGCAGGAGATCAGAGCGTGAGGACCGGCGATACCAATAGCGTCGGCGCTCTCGCGAACCGCTGGAACGAGCAACAGGTGATGAACGACCTGTCTGCGCAACAGCAGATCATGCAGGAGTTCAATCGGCAGGCGCCCGCTGCCGTGAAGACCTACGCTGACGAGAAAACGAAGGCCTACGAAGACGCGCGCAGGGAACTGAACGCCACCGAGCGGCAGGTCGCCTCGAGCACCGACCCTGCGGAACGGGCTGCCCTGACAAGCAAGGCAGAGAGCTTGCAGCAGACCATGGCGCAGAACCAGGAGGCCTATGACAAGTGGAAGGACGGTGGCAACTATAGAGCCGCAGTCAACATCCTGGTTGCCGCAGCCAGTGGAGAAACCGTGGCCGCGGGCGCGGCGATTACCCGTGAATCATTGGTCTGGGCCGCGAATCAAATGCGGGAGGCCATGGTTGAAGATTCCAAAAAATTTCCTGGCGTCTGCGATACACAGGGCAATTGCTTGGACAACAAGTCGGGGTTAAGTATTGGCTCCAATGGAGACGGTTTCAAGCTCGCCGGCGGACGAGTGGATTTAGAAAATCTCTGCACCAATGAAATGTGTCAAGTTAATGCCGACGGCTCGTTAAAGCTTGATAGTCAAGGGCGCGTGCAAATGAAGGCCTTCGACGGAAAGGGCAACCCCATAAGCTTGCCTGATTTAATAGCAGCCAATCCAGATTGGCGGAGTCCGCTTGGCGGATTTCAGGGCACAGTTGGAAAATTCGCGTTTCTAGGAGACTACGCTCCGGGTAGCCTCCAAGATATTCTGGCGGAGGCGTATGCCGGTACGCATGATATGCTGAATAGCAAAAGATGGTACGGTCCAGATGGAAACATTCGCCCCAATATGACAAATGAAGAGCGAGCCATCGGAGAGGCAATGAATAAAGTCAACGTGCTTTTGGCGACACCGTTCGCATTGGCTAGTTTATTGCCTCCGGAAATTCTTACCCTTATTGTTTTGAGTGTCAAATGAAGCAATCGAGTTTGCCAAGATGGTGTGCAACTGTCTTGCTTTCCTTCTGTTTAACCGGCTGCTATACCGGAAAAATCGAGATTGGCGATCCGCAGTGGAAGTTCTCCATGCGTCCGGCCGCAAATTGCAAATCCATTGACGGCAGATATATCGACAACGATCTGCTTCTTCGGCAATTTCAGGACCCCTATTTTCCACCGCGACCGCCGGGGGAGGAGAGATATTCAAATGGAGTTCAATTAATTTCAACTCCGCACGAAGCGATGCAACCAAAAATGATCGCGGAAGTCCGGAAAATTGACCAAATTTGGCAAATCCAAATGATCGGAAAAGAAGGTGAGATTTACAGCAATACCTCCCTCGCAATGAATCACCCGGATGTCGGCTGCGATGACAACGGGAATTTGGTTTTGAGAAGCTTCAGAGCCTTGTGGGGAGCGGAGCTATCAGGAGGGTCAGCCTTTGCCTCGGAGAGACGATTTAGAAAGCTCGCGGATGAATCGCTTGAAGTCTCTCGCCTGGATCGCGAGTGGAAGAGTTCAATGAACCGGTCTCCTGATAGGTCAACTGAAACCATCCTTATCTTTCCGTCTGCCCGATAGAGATGTAGCAGGACTCGGAAATTTTTGTCGCCGGAGGTTCATCATCTCGCAATCCTGGAAATATCAAAATGAGAGAACAATGCTTTCGCTTATTTGCACTACCCTTTTGCGTTTTCATCCTTTTTGGTTGTGCGCCCGTAATTCGAGAGATCGATTTCACATGGAAAATTGCCTTCTCCAATGAAAAGATGTGCAACCCGATAAATTGGCGTTACCTGGATGAAGGAATGCTCTTCGAGAAATTAAGGGATTCGTCAGCAAGAAGAGCGGCGGCGCAAAAATTCTCTGCGACGGAAGGATTTCACTCCTTTCCCTATTCGGGGCTGCCCGCAGCGGCTCTCGTTGAAAAGCGAAGGGAGTTCAACAGGTCGGCGATTGTAGAAATCAAGAAGACACCGGAGGGTTGGGAAGCTTTTCTGCACGGCGGCAACGGAATTTTGTATGCAAGAACAGCGATCCGCGCCTCTTCCGAGTACGTGGGTTGCGATTCCAATAATAATTTGACTCTACGGGAATTCTCAATTACGTCCGGCAGCGAAGGCACCAGGGGAACAGCACGCGCGACCGAGAGAATTATTAGTAGACTAGACGATGGTTCACTAGCGGTTAACGAAATCGGTAGATATTGGGCGAGAACCATGAATTCCCCACCAAAGCGAGAGGCAATGGAAAAATTAAGATTTCGTTCGGCATCTCGATGATTGCTCCGGAAAAAAATGATGATCGATCGTTGGATATCAACCATATCTTTAGCCGCCATTCTTTCGACCGCGAGCTGTGGCACTGCCGTTATCCGAGAGGGAGATCCTCTGTGGAAAGTCCCAATCGTTTCTCGCGAGAATTGTCTGTCCATAGACGGAAATTACTCAGGCAAAGGACTTTTTTTTAGACAGTTCGACGATTCCTCCATCAATTACTCTGCGCCGAAATTTTCAACCTTTGTGCGATATGAAAGGCGCATTAGTCCGCTGGACGCCAAAGACCCTCGCGAGCAACGGAAATTGTTTGATGCAAACTCTTTTGTCGAGGTGAGAAAAATTTCGTCTGGAATGGAAATCACCTTGTACGGCGGCGACAAACTCCCATATGAAGGAAGGCGCATTTCATTCGATCATCCCAATGTTGGCTGTGACGCCAGTGGCAATCTTGTATTAAGAGAGTTCTCCCGCGTTGGTGGTGCAGAGCTAACTCCTCGCCAGGCGCACGCGAGCGAAGTAGTGTTTCATAAGCTGCAAGATGGCTCGTTAGAGGTTCATCGCTGGAGGCGGAATTGGATTAAAACCATGCGATCGCCACCTAGAAAAGAAAATCAAGTAACGCTGATTTTTGAGCCTGCATATTGATATTTCGAAAATTTCTTACCCGCGCATGCTCCGGAACGAGCGGCAAGCGATACAGGGCCTGGCGCCGCAGCAGCAGTCTACCGATTGGAGACAGTCAGATGAATTCATTCATCGACGCAAAAACAATGAATGCAATGATTCGATTGTCTGTCTTTGCAGGCGGAGCAATGGTGCTATCTGCGTGTGCACTTTCCATTCAAGAGGTCGATCCACAATGGCGCATTCCAATCCATCGGCAGAAGCCATGTGAATCAATAGACGGGCGTTACATGGATCGAGGAAATTTGTTCGATTTACTTGGCGATTCTTCGAAAAATACTGTCGGCACTCGCTTCTCAACTTCGCGCGGTCTGAAGCCGCTGCCTTATGGCGGCCTTCCGTTTAAAGAATTTATCGAAAAAAGAAGAAGTTTCAACGATGCGGCTATTACTGAGATCGTTACCACAAAGGACGAACTGGAGGTTTCTTTGCGCGGAGGCGATGGGGAAGTGTATGCAACAACGATCATCTCAATTAATTCCGATCGAGTGGGGTGCGATGCAAAAAACCATCTGGTCTTACGGCAATTCTCCATCGCCTCGGGGAGTGAAGGCACTGGAGGTTCAGCCACTGCGATTGAGACGACAATTTACCCATCCCCCGACGGAGCGTTAAAAGTGAGGCGACTGAGTCGAACTTGGTTTAAGTCAATGAATTCTTCCCCCAGGGAAAAGGAAAGTGATCAGATATTTCCTGCTGCACCGAATTGATTGAGTAAAGCGGCCGACTCAACTCGGAAAAAATTTCGCGGAGCTCGGGTGCCTTAATTTACGACAAACTGGTACTTGCTCGATGAAGAAAGATCCTCCGGGAAGATGACCGATGTCCCCGAGCATCTTGACTACCCCATTCAATGGGAATGGCCCTTGGCAGTTGCCGGCGTCGCGCTCTTGGGCCTTGGATTTCTTTTTCATCCTGGTTCGTTGTCCTGGGCGATCTCCCTATGCGGTGGGCTGATCTTGGTGTGGTCTCGGTTCCTAGGCCGCATCGCCAGTCTTCAGCGGTGGGAAAAGACACGTGGAGAGCTGGCCCGGGGTGAGCGCGAATATCTCTGGCAGGCCGCGCAGCGTTGGATTCGCCGACGCTGAACGCAGAAATCGGTCAATCGCTACCTACGGTCATCGCCTTCGCGTCGCGGAAGCCGGCCGGCTGACGCCGCCGACCCTAAGCCGACACCGCCCTCATCGGCCATTCGTCGTGTTGGCAAGCCCAAAAGGCCCCCTCATACTCCCCGCGCTTGTGAGGACCCACGACCATGGCAATACCGAACGGCCCCCGTGCCCTTCAGACCGTGCTCGGAATGACCGCCACGATGCTTCTCGCGCAGACCGCATCCGCGACGGACATCGCCGGCTCCGGCTCGACCTTCGTCTATCCGGTCATGCTGCGATGGGCCTCGGGCTATCACACCAAGACCAATGTCAAGGTCAACTACCTGGCGATCGGCTCCGGCAGCGGCATCCAGCAGGTCAAGGCCGGCCAGGTGGCCTTCGGCGCATCGGACAAGCCGCTGGCGCCGGATGAACTGAAATCCGCAGACCTGATGCAGTTCCCGCTCGTGATCGGCGGCGTGGTGCCGGTCGTGAACCTCGACGGCATCGCGCCCGGCCGGCTGAGGTTCACGGGCGAGCTGCTGGCCGACATCTACCTCGGCAAGGTCACGAACTGGAACGACGCGGCCATCGCCGCGCTGAACCCCGAGGTCGAGCTGCCGAACCTCAGGATCACGGCCATGCACCGGCTCGATGCGTCGGGCACGACCTTCAATTTCGTCAATTACCTCTCCAAGGTCAGCGACGAGTGGAAGACGAAGGTCGGCGAGGGAACGATGGTCAGGTGGCCCGCCGGAAGCGGCGGCAGCGGCAACGACGGCGTGGCCCGCTACGTCAACTACGTCAAGGGATCGATCGGCTACGTCGAGCTCGCCTACGCGCTCGAGCACAAGATGACCTACCCGATGCTCAGGAACAGGAGCGGCGCCTTCGTCGGCCCGACGCCCGACAGCTTCGAGGCGGCAGCCGCGAGCACGGGCTGGACGAAGCCGGATTTCTACGAGCTCTTGACCGACGCGCCGGGCGAGAAGTCCTGGCCGATCACCGCCACCACCTTCGCGCTGATGCCGCGAAACCCGCGCAACCCGGCGCAGACGGCCGAGGCGCTGCGCTTCTTCAAATGGTCGCTGGAGCAGGGCAAGGCCGACGCGCGGGCGCTCGACTATGTGCCGCTGCCGGACAGCCTGGTCCAGCGCATCGAAGCCTACTGGGCCGAGCCCGGCAAATAGCGGACCGGCCGAAGCGGGCGGCGACAATCCCTGCCGTCGTCCTCCCATCGTTTTTCGCCTTGGCTCGCCGCATCGACTCCTACAGCGTCCGCCTCTTCGTCGCTGCCGCGCAGGCCGGCTCGATCGTGCGCGCCGCGGAACAGGAGCACATCGCCGCATCGGCCCTGAGCCGCCGGCTTGCCGACCTGGAGCACTCCTTCGGGACGCCGCTGCTGGTGCGTTCGCCACGCGGTGTCGTGTTGACCGACGCGGGGCGGCTCGTGTTCGAACGCGGCCTGAAAATCGACGAAGACCTTCAGGCCTTGGTGCGCGAAGTGCAGGCCGAGGGCGCCGAGATGCGCGGCACGGTGCGGCTGTACGCCAACATGTCGGCCGTGATCGGGTTCCTGCCGGAGCGCCTGCAGCGCTTCATGGCCGCGCATGCGGGCGTGACCGTCCTGCTGCACGAGGAAGACACGCCTGACGTGATCCGCGCCTGCCTCGACGATCGGGCGGACATCGGCGTGGGCGTCGAGATGCCCGTTCCGGCCGGGCTCGATGCATGGCACTTCGCAAGCGATCCGCTGCAGCTGGTGATGCCCGCGAACCACGCGCTTGCGGCGCTCTCCAGAGTGACTTTCTCGCAGGCGCTCGCGCATCCGCTGATCGGCATCCATCATGGCGGCGCACTGGACCGTTCGCTGCACGAGCGAGCCGAGGCCACCGGACGGCCGTTCGCACCCAAGGTCACGGTCAGCAGCTTCGACGCAGTCTGCCGCATGGTCGAGGCGGGCCTGGGCATCGCGATCGTTCCGCAGAGCGCCGCCGCGGCCTACGCGGGGACGCAGCGCTTTGCGCGGCGCGCGCTCGACGAGCCGTGGGCTGCGCGCAGCCTGCACCTCTACGCGCTGCACCGCAACCCGCAGCCGCGCGCGGTGCAGGCGCTGCTCGACAGCCTGCGCGGGTAAGCACCGATCTCGCATTTCGCGAGAGCCCCTGCGCCGGATCGGCACTTTTCCGCCAGCCCAGGGCCTGTGACCATGCCGCATGGCCGAACCGTCGAGCGTCGATCTCCCCGCTGAAGCAGCGTCGCTGCGCTTTGCGCCGCGCATTCTCTACCTGAGCCAGTCGCCCGCCCAGGTCGAGGCCGTGCTGTGCGGACAATCGATCTCGCTCGAAGAGGCCAAGCCGCTGCGCGACGACATCTCGACCGACGAGATCACGCCGATCGCCATCCTCACGCACTACGACGAGAAGCTCGGCCGCTATCCCTACACCGGCTTCAAGTCCGGCGACCGCATGCCGGTCGGCACCGGTGCGATCGCCGCCTCGGGCATCGAGGTGGTGGTGGCCGGCAGGCGCTACGGCAAGGGTTCGTCGCGCGAACACAGCCCTCGAGCGGAGAAGCTCGCGGGCGTGCGGCTTGTCATCGCGGAGAGCTTCGAGCGCATCTACCGGCAGAACGCCGACAACATCGGGCTTTTCACGTCGACGGACTTCGGGCTCATCGGACGCATCGCGGCGGGCGAAGCGATCCCGGTCGATGAACTCGTCACGGGCCGCGATGCGCTGGCCGGCGCGATCCTGAAGGCCGGAGGGCTGCTGCGTTTCGGCCAGAAGTCCATGAAGGACGTCCAGCCGGTCGCGAGCCTGCAGCAAAAGCAGCCGCGCACGCTGTTCGAGAAGATCGTGGCGCGCCATGCACTGCGCACGCGGCTCACATCTGCGCAGCCATCGCCCGGCGATGGCGCCTTCGTGCGCGCGGACTGGCGCTTCATCCACGAGTACTACACCGGCATGGCCGCACACATGCTGCACGCGAACTTCGGGCGGCCGTTGTTGCTGCACGCGCCGGATTCGATCGTGGTGTTCGAGGACCACACCTCCTACGTCGAGGAAAGCCCGGCGCATCGGCGCGGCGGGCTGGTGCCCAATGTGTGGCGCATGGTTGATGCGCAGCGTGCGTTCGTCGCCGCCTACGGACTGCGGTCGCATCGCACGCTGACCGAGCAAGAAGCGGCGCTCGATGACGGCAGTAACGTGGCCGGCATCTCGCATGCGATGGTCGCGGAGCGCTATGCGCTGCCGGGCCAACTGGTGGTGGGCACCGATTCGCACACGCCGCACAGTGGCGCGCTGGGCTGCGTGGCCTTCGGCGTGGGCACGACCGACATGGCGAACGCCTTCGTCACGGGCGCGGTGCGGCTTACCGTGCCGCAGTCGGTGCGCGTGCGGCTCGACGGCATTCTGGCTCGGGGCGTCACCGCGAAAGACCTCGTGCTGCACATGCTCGCGCTGCCTTTCATCCGAAGCGGCGGTGGCGTCGGCAAGGTGTTCGAGTTCACAGGCGAGGGCATCGCGGCGCTCTCGACCGACGAGCGCGCGACGCTGACCAACATGAGCGCCGAACTCGGCGGCTTCACCGGCATCGTTGCACCCGATGCGGAAACGGTGCGCTTCCTGCGCGAGCGTCGCGGCATCGATTTCGACTTGCAGCCGTGGATGCGCAGCGACGAGGGCGCCGTCTACGCGCACGAGTTGCACGTCGACTGCGCCGCCGTCGCACCCATGGTGGCCGCGCCCGGCGATCCCGGCAATGGATTGCCGCTGGAGAGTGTGGAGGCACCGGTCCGCATCGACATCGCATACGGCGGCTCGTGCACCGCGGGCAAGCGCGAGGACTTCGACCACTACCACGCGGTGCTGCGATGGGCCGCGGATCGCGGCTTGCGGGTGGCGCCCGGCGTGCAGCTCTTTCTTCAGTTCGGCACCACCGCCGTGCGCGACTACTGCGTGGCGGCCGGCTATCTCGATGCCTTCGAGCGCGTGGGCGCGCGCATCCTGCAGCCCTCGTGCGGCGCCTGCGGCAACTGCGGGCCCGGCGGTTCGAGTGATGCAGGGCAGGTCACGGTGAGCGCGATCAACCGCAACTTTCCGGGGCGCGGCGGCCCCGGCAGCGTATGGCTTGCGAGCCCGCCGACCGTGGCCGCCAGCGCGATCGCGGGCGAGCTGATGTCGTTCGAGGCGCTCCGGTTGCGCCATGGATGACGACCCCTTTCACGAACGGACAGCAGGAGACAACACGATGAAGACGATATTC
Organism: Variovorax sp. HW608; assembly: GCF_900090195.1. Classification (NCBI taxonomy): domain Bacteria; kingdom Pseudomonadati; phylum Pseudomonadota; class Betaproteobacteria; order Burkholderiales; family Comamonadaceae; genus Variovorax; species Variovorax sp. HW608. The sequence continues at coordinate 1,768,406 of NZ_LT607803.1, read as the reverse complement.
GCAGGGCGCAGAGCGCTCGTGCGCCTCACCGGCGCGGCTTTGCTGGCAGCGCCGCTGGCCGCGTTCGCGCAGGCGGCCGTGCCGCCGGACAAGCCGATCCGCATGATCGTGCCACTTGCGGCGGGATCGACGGTCGACGCGGTCGCCCGGGCGATCGCGCCCGCCTTCGGCCACACCACGGGGCACCCGATCGTCGTGGAGAACGTGGTCGGGGCCGGCGGCATCCCCGGCACCTCGCAGGTCGTCAAGGCGCCGAAGGACGGCTCCGTGCTCGGCATGATCTCGTCGAATCACGTGATCAATCCGGGCATCTACAAGTCCGTTCCGTACGACAGCCTCAAGGACGTCACGCCCATTGCGGTGCTGGCGACGGTGCCGCTGGTGCTGGTGGTGAACCCTGCGCTGCCGGTGAAGAACGTGGCGGAGCTGCTCGCCTACGCGAAGGCCAGGCCCGGCACGCTGAACTACGGCTCCGCGGGCAACGGCAGCACCCTGCATCTGGCCGGCGAACTGCTGGTGAGCGAGACCGGCATCGACATGAAGCACGTGCCCTATCGCGGCACCGGGCCGCTGATCACCGACCTGATCGGCGGGCAGGTGCAGCTCGGCTTCGTGTCGATCTCGCAGGTCGCCCAGCAGGTGAAGGCCGGCAGCCTGCGTGCGCTCGCGGTGAGCACGCAGAAGCGCTCGGATGCCCTGCCCGAGGTGCCGACGCTCGCGGAATCGGGCGTGCCCCGGTACAGCTTCGACGCCTGGATCGCGCTGGTGGGCCCGGCGGGCCTGCCGAAGCCGCTGGTGGACGGCTACGCCGATGCGGTCCGGCAGGCGATGGCCTCGCCGGAGGCCCGGACCGCGATCGCCGGACAGGGACTCGCGGTACTCAACGTGGGGCCGGATGCGGCGCCGGCCTTCTTCCAGACGGAATTGGTCAAGCACCAGAAGCTGGTGAAGCAGTCGGGCGCGACGCTGGACTGAGCGGCTGCGCGACGCCCGGCAGCCGCATCAGCGCCTGCCCCATGCGGATGCGCGTGCCGGACTCGATCCCCTCGGCCAGCGCAAAGCCTCGAGGCGCGAAGACGATGATGGTCGAGCCGTGCTCGAACCAGCCCATCTCCTGGCCCTTGCGGTAGCTCGCGTCGCAGTCCATGCGCGCCGGGCCGCGCCAGCCGAGGTTCAGCAGCGCATCGAGGCAATGCAGCCGCAGGCTCGCGACCAGGATCGCCGCCACCGGCACCAGCGCGATGCGGTGCCCGCCCGCACGCAGGCGCGTGTGAACCGCCGCGCGCACGTTGCGGCAGAACAGGCGCTCCACGCGCTTGAGCGCGATCGGGTTCACGTTCCAGGTGTCGCCCGACATGTAGTTCACCCGCTCCACCGTGCAGTCGTGCGGCGCGTGGAAGCGGTGGTACATGCTCGACGTCAGGCGCAGCGTGACGAAGCTGCCGTCGCGAAAAGGCTCCGCGGCCCGCGCATCGCCGAACAGCTCGGCCATCGAATATGGAAAGCCCTTGGCCTGGAAGACCTCCATGCCGTTCACCGGACCGCAGGCGCCGACGATGGCGTCGCACGGGCTCGAAAGCACGTCTTCGCGCGCATCGACGACGCGCGCGCCCTCCTTCAGCTCACGCGTGAAGCAGTCGTGCATGCTGTCGAAGCGCGATTTCTTCGCCTCGCCGAGGTCGAGCTCGGTGAACAGCCGCCAGACGCCGATCGAGAGATCGCGCACCAGCGGGTTGCGGATCTTGCTGAACCAGCCCATGAAGCGCGTCAGCGCGATGCGGGGCACCCGGTTGGTGAGCAGGAAGTTGATGTCTTCCTGCTGCAACAGGGCATCACGTGTTTGTCGAAGTGTTTTCATGAGGGCGTCAAGAAGCTGGGATAGACCGTGGGTGTTCGCCATTCATTGCAATAAAGAGTTCATGAGCCAGACATTTCTCCTGTCTTCCGTCGCCCTCGCGGCGCTCGCCGCTTCGGCGGTTCCGGCCTGGCGCCGCCTGGAGCTTTCGCGCGCCAAGCATCCTTCGCTGACCGGCCATTCGCGCATGGCCAAGCGGGTCGCGGCGCAGCTTCCGGGCTACGCCTACGACGACCAGCGCTTCTACGATTCCGATGGCGCCCCTGCCGACGTGGTGGCACGGCGCCGGGCCGGCTTCGAGGCGCTGTCGCGGCTCCTGAAGACGCGCCATGCGCAGTCGATCGCAGCCACGCGCGCCGCACGCCCTTCGGTGTCGGACCTGCAGTTCACCAGCAGCTACCGCGTGCCCTTCCAGTACAGCCCCCATGTGCGCGAGCACCTGCCGGTGGGCGCCTTCATGCAGGCCGCGAGCGGCGTCACGCTGCAGGACCTGGACGGCCAGGAGTTCTACGACCTCACCGGCTCGTACGGCGTCAACCTGCTGGGCGTGGATTTCTACAAGGCGTGCATCGCCGAGGGCAGCCGGATCGCCGAGCCGCTGGGGCCGGTGCTCGGGTCCTACCACCCCTCTGTGCTGGAGAACGTGCACCGGCTGCGCGAGATCTCCGGGCTCGATGAGATCTCGTTCCACATGTCCGGCACAGAGGCCGTGATGCAGGCGGTGCGCCTCGCGCGCTACCACACGCGGCGCACGCATCTGGTGCGCTTCTGCGGCGCCTACCACGGCTGGTGGGAGGACGTGCAGCCCGGGGTCGGCAACCCGCTGCAGCCGCATGAGACCTACACCTTGCGCGAGATGGACGAGCGGTCGCTGCAGGTGCTGCGCAAGCGCCGCGACATCGCCTGCGTGCTGGTCAATCCGCTGCAGGCGCTGCATCCCAACCTCGGCGCCCCGGGCGATTCCTCGCTGGTGGACAGCAGCCGACGCGCGGACTTCGACCGCGTCGCGTACACCGAGTGGCTGCACAAGCTGCGCAAGGTCTGCACCGAGCGCGGCATCGTGCTGATCCTCGACGAGATCTTCGTCGGCTTCCGGCTCGCGCCCGGCGGCGCGCAGGAGTATTTCGGGGTGAAGGCCGACATGGTGACCTACGGCAAGACGCTGGGCGGCGGCCTGCCGATCGGCGTGGTGTGCGGCCGCGCCGACCTGATGAAGCGCTACCGCGAGGAGCGGCCGGCCGACATCTGCTTCGCGCGCGGCACCTTCAATGCGCACCCCTACGTGATGGGCGCGATGAACGCCTTCCTGCGGCGCATCGAGACGCCGGAGGTGCGTGCGCTCTACGACGATCTCGACGAGCGCTGGAACGGCCGCGCACGCGATCTCAACGACCGCCTCGCACGGGCCGATCTGCCGGTGCGGGTGGCCAACCTGTCGTCGATCTGGACCGTGCTGTACACCGCGCCGGGCCGCTACAACTGGCTGCTGCAGTACTACCTGCGCGCCCAGGGACTGGCGCTGAGCTGGGTCGGCAGCGGCCGGCTGATCTTCAGCCTCAACTACACCGATGCCGATTTCGAGCAGGTGGCCGGGCGCTTCGTGGCCGCCGCCCGGGCCATGCAGCAGGACGGCTGGTGGTGGCACGATGCCGCGCTGACCAACAAGGCGATCAAGCGCGGCATCCTGCGCGAGATGCTCGCGCAGCGATTCGGCTTCTGAGCGCACTCAGGCGCGGTGCCCGGTCCCGTGCGCGGGATCGATCAGCTCGCCGCGCAGCAGGTGCAGGGGTGCACGGTGATACAGCTTGATGTCGTGGAACGGGTCGGTGAGGATCTTCGTCATCCACACCAGCCCGGTCTTCACGTCCTTCAGCAGGAAGAGATGGAAGGTGCGGAACAAGAGGCCGCCCGCGCCCAGCACCAGCCAGGCGAGACCGACCTGTCGCACGTAGCCTGCGATGCCGGTGCTCGGGTCCATGAGGCCGAACAGCGTGCGGTCCCACCACAGCACGACCGGCACCGCGACCCACAGCGCCATCAGCACCACCTTGCGCCGCAGGTTGTAGCCGACCTTGATTTCTTCCTTGTATTCGTGCGTGGCGTGGTTCACCTCGTCGTAGCCCCTGGGCTCGAAGAAGAAGTGGCCCGCCTGGCGGCTGGTCATCGACACGCCCCAGCCGAGCAGCGCGGCGATCACCGGGTCGATGAACAGCAGCACGTAGGCGATCACGAAGCTGATCGCGCTCACGAGGTGCAGCGACTGGTTGATGCGGCTGTGGTGGTAATAGCGATGATCGTCCCAGCGCTGGATCTGAAGGTTGCGCAAGAAGTCGTTCACGGGCTCTCCTGGTGGTCTGGGGGGTGGACGGCGCCGCAACGGCGCGGCGCGTGACGGCATCGTGACGCTCGTGCGTGAATTCTTGGTGACGGTGTGCGGACCGTCATCGCTTTGTCGCCAACAGCCGCCAGCATGCGCGACATGAGCTCATCGCTTGGTCCGATCGTCGTCGAGCACATGCCGCCCGCCCGGCGCTCGATGCGCATCGCGGTGGTCACCGAGACCTACCCGCCCGAAGTCAATGGCGTGGCCCTCACCCTGCAACGCGTGGTGGAGGGACTGCGCGCGCTGCAGCACGACATCCAGCTCGTGCGGCCGCGCCAGACGGACGGCGACCTCGCCCGACGCCTGGACCGGCTCGACGAGGTGCTGGTGCGCGGCGTGCCGATCCCGCGCTATCCCGAGATGAAGATGGGCATGCCCGCCAACAAGGCGCTGGTGCAGCTCTGGAGCCGCCAGCGGCCGGACCTGGTCTACATCGCCACCGAAGGGCCGCTGGGCTGGTCGGCGCTGCAGGTCGCGCGCAAGCTCCGGCTGCCGGTGTGCTCGGACTTCCGCACCAACTTCCACGTCTACAGCCGGCACTACGGCATCGGCTGGCTGTACCGGCCGATCATGAGCTACCTGCGCAAGTTCCATAACCGCACCGCCTTCACCATGGTGCCCAGCGAGAGCCTGCGCCAGCAGCTGCGCGGACACGGCTTCGAACGGCTGGTGCTGGTCACGCGCGGCGTCGACACCGGCCAGTTCAGCCCGGCGCGGCGCAGCGAGGCGCTGCGCGCGCAATGGGGCGTCACGCCCGACACGCCGGTGGCGCTGTACGTGGGGCGGCTGGCCACCGAGAAGAACCTCGACGCGCTGGCCAACGCCTTCCGCGCCATGCAGGCCCAGAACGCGGCCACGCGGCTGGTGGTGGTGGGCGAAGGCCCTGCCGCGCAGCAGCTCGCCGCCGCGGTGCCGGACGCGATCTTCGCCGGCACGCGACGCGGCGAGGACCTCGGCGCGCACTACGCCTCCAGCGACCTGTTCGTCTTCCCGAGCATGACCGAGACCTTCGGCAACGTCACGCTCGAGGCCATGGCCAGCGGCCTCGCGGTGCTGGCCTACGACCACGCGAGCGCCGGCCAGATGATCCACAGCGGCAGCAACGGCATGCTCGCGCCATTGGGCGACGAGCAGGCCTTCGTGCGCATGGCGCGCGAGCTCGTCGCCGGCGGGCGCGAGGCCGCGCAGCGGATGGGCCAGCGCGCCCGCCAGAGCGCCGGCGAGGCCGGCTGGGACCGCATCGTCGCGCAGGTGGAGGAAGTGCTGTACGCCACCATCGCCGAAGGCGAGACGCCGCGCGTCGCCGATGCGCGCGGGCGCACCATGGCCGGCGCGGCCTGAAGCACGCGTGAAGCAGCGGCCGCGCGAGGCGGTCAGCGCAAGGTCGTGAACTGGCTGTCCGCGCTCGGGCCGAGCCGGCGTTCCATGCCCTGCTCGCGCCAGATCAGGAGCGCGATCGCCGAGGCCACCAGCAGCCCCAGGAGCCACATCAGCGGCACGATCGGCACGTCCATCGCGATCAGCGCCGCATAGCCGGCCAGCATCATCAGGACGTTGAAGTTCTCGTTGAAGCCCTGCACCGCGATCGAACGGCCCGCGCTGAGCAGGTTGTAGCCGCGGTGCTGCAGCAAGGCGTTGAGCGGCACCACCAGGATGCCGCCCACCGCGCCGACGAACATCAGCAGCGGCACCGCCAGCCACAGCGAATCGGTGGAAGCCACCAAGGGCATGCACAGCCCCAGCAGCACGCCGGCCGGCAGCACCCGCTTGGCGCGGCCCAGCGCCACGTGGCGCCCCGCGATCCCGGCGCCGGCGATCACGCCGGCCGCCACCGCCACCTGCAGGTAGGCCGCGCGCTCCAGCGTGAGGCCCAAGAGCTCGGTCGCCCATTTGAGGACCGCGAACTGCAGGGTCGCGCCCACGCCCCAGAAGATGCTGGTGACCGCGAGCGAAAGACCGCCGTCGCGATCGCTCCACAGCGTGCGGTTCGCGCCGCGGAATTCGCGCACCAGCGCCATCAGGTGCAGCTGCGTCGGCGGCGCATAGCGCGCACCGCTGTCGGGCACGCCGGCATTCATCAGCGCCGCGATCAGGTATGCGGCCAGCAGCACCGCCATCGACAGCTGCAGGCTGCTGTCGGCGCACGCGGCAAGCCAATCACGCAGTGCCGCGCTGGCCGTCGAGCCGCGCAGCAGGTCGGCCACCAGCAGCCCGCCAAGCACCGTGCCCAGCAGCGCCGCGCAGACCACCGAGACCTCGATCCATCCGTTGGCCGCCACCAGGCGGCGCGGGCCCACCATCTCGGTGACCAGCCCGTACTTGGCCGGCGCGTACGCCGCAGCGCCGAAGCCCACCACCGCGAAGGCCACGAGCGGATTGACGCCGGCCATGAGCAAGGCGACGCCGGCCAGCTTGACCCCGTTCATCGCGGTCATCAGCCGGGCCTTGGGCATGGCGTCGGCCAGCGGCCCGATCACGGGCGCGAGCAGCACGTAGGACAGCGTGAAGGCGAACTTGAGCAGCGGCGCCCACCAGACGGGCGAGCCGCGCTCCTGCAGCAGCGCGATGGCGACGATCAGCAGTGCGTTGTCCGCCAGCGCGGAGATCGCCTGCCCCGCGATCAGCAAGTAGAAGCCCCGCGGCATTCAGCGGGTGCGGCAGGGCGCCATGTCTTGATCCATGGACGCCGATGGTCGCCGGGCGCGATGACGCCCGCGTGAAGGCAGCGCGATGACAGCCGGGCGGCCCGCCCGCTACTGCATTTCCTTGAGCACGGTCCAGCCGGACTCGATGTGCTTGCGCATCGAGAGCACGGCCGCCGACGCGTCGCCGCTGGCGAGCGCATCGAGGATCTCGTCGTGCTCCTTGACCGCGTCGGCCCCGCGCCCCTGGGCGGCATTGATCAGGTCGAAGGGATAGCGCGCCCACAGGATCTGCACGAAGTGCAGCGTCTGCGGCATGGCCGCGATGTCGTACATGCGGCGATGGAAGCGGTAGTTGATGCCGCGGGCCATGGCGCGGTTGCCGGTCTCGAAGGCCTTGGCGAATTCGTCCGCCAGCGCGCGCAGCTCGGCCAGGTCTTCGGAGGTGGCGCGCTCGGCCGCGCCGCGCACCAGTTGCGCCTCGAGCATCAGGCGCAGGCTCAGGATCTCGCCGGACGCCGCGGCGTCGAAGGGCACCACGCGGGCGCCGCGATAGGAATCGCCGCTGACGTAGCCCTCGGCCTCCAGCAGCTTGAGCGCCTCGCGCACGGGGGTGATGCTCAGGTTGAGCTGCTCGGCGATCTCGGCCTGCTTGAGGCGCGAGCCGCGCTGGTAGACCCCGGAAATGATCCTCTCCCGGAGGTAGTCCGCGACCTGTTCTTCTTTGGTTCGGTATTCCATCCGGTTCGGCTCGGGTATCGCTCGGCGCGCTCGATTCTAAGCGGCCGTCCGGGGCGCAAGTTCGGCCATGATCCGGCGCGCACGCTCGACCACGGGCCGGTCGATCATCTTGCCGTCGAGCGCGGTCGCGGCGCCGGCGCTGGCCTCGAAGGCGGCCAGCACGCGCCGGGCCCAGGCGCGCTCTTCCTCGCTCGGCTCGAAGGCCTGGTTCACCGCCCCAACCTGCGCGGGATGGATGCACAGCTTGCCGCCGAAGCCGAACCGGCGCGAGCTAAGCGCGTCCTCGCGCATGCGGGCGGCATCGCTGAAGTTCACGCTGACGCCGTCCACCGGCGCCTCGAGGCCGGCGAGACGCGACTGCAGGACGATCTGGACGCGCACGGAGGTCATCGCCTCGCCCTCGTCCGCGATGCCGCTGTCGATGCCGAAGTCCACGCTGCCGAAGGCGATGCGCGACAGCCCGCGCACGGCGCACAGCGCCGGCAGGTCGAAGTAGCCGGCCACCGTCTCCAGCAAGGCGACCACCGGCCGGCCGTGCAGCACGGAAACGGCGTGTGCGAGCGACGGCCGGTCGGCCTTGGCCAGCATCACGCCGGCATGGGGAAAAGCCTGCAGCATGGCGAGGTCCGCCTCATGCCACGCGGTGTCCGCGGCGTTGATGCGCACCAGCGCATGGCCGCCGCGCTTGAGCCAGCCGGCGACCGCGTCGCGCGCCACGGTCTTGGCCTCGGGCGCCACGGCGTCCTCGAGGTCCAGCACCACCTGGTGCGCGCCGGAGGCCGCGGCCTTGTCGAAGCGGTCCGGCCGGTGGCCCGGCACGAACAGGAGGCTGCGGGCGGCGCCCATCACTCGAACACCACGTCCTGCGAGCTCGCCAGCCTGCAGAAGCGCTTGAGCCCGGCGATGGACTGCGCGTGTTCCTCGGCCGAGAGGGCGCAGCAGCAGTCCTCCAGCACGACCATTTCGTAGTCGCGGTCGTGGCCGTCGCGCACCGTGGCCTGCACCACCGCATTGGTGGAGATGCCCGAGCAGTAGATGCGCCGGATGCCCCTGGCGCGCAGGATGGCTTCGAGGCTGGTGCTGTAGAACGGGCTCACGCGGTGCTTGACGATGTCGAAGTCGCCCGGCTGCATGCCCAGGTCGGGGTGGACCTCGGTGCCCCAGGTGCCGAGCTTGAAGATGCCGTTCTTGCGCGCGCCCGAGAAGATCGGCGACTCGGGCGGGCATTCGCGGTAGTCGGGCGAGAAGCCCACGCGCACGAAGCCGATGTGCACGCCGGCCGCACGCGCCTTGTCGAGCGCCTGGCGTGTGTTCTCGATGATGCGGCGGCCACGCACCTGCTCGCCGTAGGCCGCCTTGCCGTTCGGGCCGTCGGCGTGCACGAGGTCGTTCTCCATGTCGAGCACGAGGTAGATCGAATCTTTCATTGAAACTTCCTTCAGGTCATGTGAAGCGGCGGTGGGTCAGAGGATGACCTCGCGCGCCTCGAGTTCGGCGCGCCGGGCCCGCGACAGGCCCAGCAGTTCGCCGTAGACGTAATCTTCGTCCTGTCCGAGGGCCGGCGTGAGCCGGCGGATGCCGACGTCGCCCGAGCGGCTGAAGCGCGCGGGCGCACCCACCGCCAGCCGCGCCGGAATGTCCGGTGCGCTCACCTCGGTCAGCGCGCCCCGGCTTCGCAGGTGCGCATCGTCGGCGATGTCCTTCATGTTCCAGGACACATGCGCGCAGACGCCGGCCTTCTGCAGCCGCGCGGCCGTCTCGTCCGCATCGCAGCGCGCGAGCCAGCGGGCGACCAGCGCGTCGAGTTCCGGCCGATGGTCGCGCCGCCCCTTCGCGGTCTCGAAGCGCGGATCGTCGGCGGATTGCTGCCCCAGCACGCGTTGCAATGCCCTCCAGTCCGTATCGTTCCGCACCGCGAGGGTCAGCCAGCGATCGGGCCTTGCGGTCGCATAGATGCCGTGCGGCGCCATGGCCGCGTCGGCGTTGCCGGTGCGGACCGGCTCATCGCCGGCGCTCGCCTGCACCAGCGCATCGCCGATCATGGCCGAGGCCACTTCGCGCGCCGCCAGGTCCACATGCTGCGCGCGCCCGGTGCGGCGGCGCTGGTGCAGGGCCGCGATCGTCGCCAGCGCGGCGTGCACGCCGGCCGAGTGGTCCATGACGTGCCGCATCTCCACCGGCGGGCCGTCGGCGTAGCCGGTCATCCAGCCCAGGCCGCCCCAGGCGCCGAAGAGCGGCGCATAGCCGGCGAAGTGCGAATCGGGCCCGCTCTGCCCGCAGGAGGAGAGCGAGAGCAGCACGATGTCCGGCTTGGCTTCGCGCAGCGCATCGAAATCGAGCCCCAACCGCTTCATCACGCCGGGCCGGAAGCTCTCGGCCGCCACATCGGACAGGGCCACGATGCGCCTGGCCAGCGCCACCGCCTCGGGCTGCTTGAGATTGAGCCGCACCGACAGCTTGTTGGCCGACACCTGGTCGAAGGTGGCCGCCTGCATGCGCCCGTACACCGCATGGGGCTTGCGGAAGGCATCGGGCCGGGTGCGGCTCTCGATCTTGATGCACTCGGCCCCCAGCTGCGACAGCAGGTGCGTGCAGAAGGGCCCGGCGGCATGGATCGTGAAGTCGGCGATGCGCACACCGGCCAGCGGAGCTGGTAGCTGCTTCATACCTGGAGTGCCTCCTCGTTCATCTCGCCCAGCGCGGGCACCGCGCCGCCTCGCTCGAGCGGCGTGCAGCGGAACTGGAAAGGCGCGACCAGCACGTCCACTTCGCCGCCGTCCTCCAGCGTGGCCGGGCCGAACAGGCCGCGCGCGGATTCGTGCTCGCCGCTGATCACTTCCGCAGGCGTGCGGTACTTGGCCGCCGGCACGCCGAGCTCCTGCGCGCGCCGGACGATGTCCTCCACCGCATGCCGGGCCATCCACTCGCGGATGTGCCGGTTGAGCTCGTCGCCGCGGCGGCTGCGCTCGAGCGGATCGTGCAGCGCCTCGTCGAGGGCCCAGTCGGGCCGCCCCATGAGTTCGACGAGGCCGCTCCACTGGCGGTCTTCCAGCGTCAGCAGTTCCAGATAGCCGTCCAGCGTCTCGAACACGCCGCCGTAGCGGAAGCGCCGCGTGGTCCGGTGCTCCAGCGATCCGTCGCCCAGGCGCTGCAGCGCGAAGGCGCCCACCGACAGCGTCGCGTCCTGCACCGACACGTCCACGTACTGCCCGCCCTGGAGCGGCACCGCCCACCATGCGGCCAGCGCGCACATCGCGGCGGTGCTGCCGCCCTGGTAGCCCGCGAAGTGTCCATAGATCTTCAGCGGCGGGCGATCCGGAAAGAGCTCGTTCGACAGCCCGTTGGGCAGCAGGTAGCCCTCGCCGCCCGCATGCAGCAGGTTGACCTCCTCGGCGCACCAGCGCGTCTTGGGCCCGCTGGCGCCGAAGGGCAGCACGCTCACATGCACCAGTCGCGGATGGCGCTCGGCAACCTCGTGGGAATCGAGGTTCATGGCCGAGCGCTCCGCCAGCGGCGTGTCGTCCATGAGGATGTCCGCCTGCGCGAGCTGCCGCTGCAGCAGGGCCTGGCCGTCCGCAGTGCGCGGATCGCACACGAGGCTGCGCTTGCCCACCGACAGATACGCGAAGAGCGCGCTGCCGTCGCTGCCCTGCAGCAGCGGCGGCGCGTGCCGCAGGGGCGATCCGTGCTCGGGCTCCAGCATCACGACCTCCGCGCCCATCGCGGCCAGCAGCCGGCCCGCGTAGGCCGCCGCCACCGAGCGCGAGCGCTCGACGACGCGGCAGCCGGCCAGGGGCCGGTCGAGCTGCGGCGAATCTTCCTTCGATTGCATGCGCACTCCCCCTTGCGTACGGATGGCCGGTGGCCTCAGCGGACCACGGGCAGTTCGAGGTCCACGGCCGAACCGTCGATGAAGGCCGGCAGCTTCACGTCGCGCGACGGCAGGGCCACGGTGGCGAGCCCCGGCGTCGTGACTTCGCCGCGCTGGTTGACGGCGGCGATCTCGATGTCCACCAGGCCGATCTTGTCCTTGACGTACTTGCGCAGGACCTTGCCCTTGCAGAAGGTGGTGTCGCCGACGATGTTGAAGCGGCGCATCTCGGTGCGAACACGCTTGAGCACGCCGGCATCGCCCATCCAGTTGGTCACGAGCGAGCACATCCAAGCAGAACGCTGCGGACCGTAGTCGTAGGTGCCCGGCACGCCGACTTCCTTGGCCACCGATTCGCGGTGATGGCCGATGCCCGTGTACTCGACACCGCCGCCGGCCTCCGGGTTGCGGAAGAAATGACCCGGGTGCTTGACCGCCGCCTGGAGCACGACGCCGTGCGTGTGGCCGCGACCGCAGCCGACGAGGAAGCCCATCGTGTCCATCAGCGACAGCGGACCGCGCGCGATGGTCGGCAGCTCCTCGCCCTCGCGCACCTCTTCCCAGTAGCGCACGTTGGCGCCGCGGATCTTCCTGGCTTCGTCGAGCACGAGCTCGTCGATGCGATCGCGTTCTTCCTCCGAGTACTCGTGCTGCTCGATGTCCTTGTACTTGCCGGTGTCGCGCGCAGCCTTGCGTTCATGGCGCGTGCAGGTGCCCAGCGCGCGCGCCACCAGCTCGCTGCGCTGGTTGTAGTAGCAGGCTTCGACGTACTGCAGCACCAGGCGTCCGGAGAACTTGCTTTCCTTTTCCTCGACGCCGACCACGCGCTCGATCGCCGAGATGCGGTCGCCCGGGCGCACATGGCGGAACAGCTCCCAGTCGTTGCCGGCATAGAAGCCGTGCACGCCGGGCAGGCCCCAGCGGGTGCGGCCGAGCCAGCCGAAGGCCATCGGGAACATCGGGTGCGCGACGATCGATCCGTAGCGCGTCGCGGGGCCGTAGCCGGTTTCGCGGTAGAGCGGGTTCAGGTCGCCGATGCCGTTGCACCAGTTGCGCAGGGTGTCCGCGGTTGCGTCCTGCAGATACGGGCCTTCGGGACGAAGGTGCAGGCCGATCATCGCCTTGGCGGCGGCGATGGCCTCGTCGGTGATCAGGCCTTCGGCGGGGCGATTGCCGACGTCGGATTGAGGGGGGGTTGCGATGGCAGTGCTCACGTTGATGCTCCTAAAGGGCAGGTTGACATATCAAATGCAGAATGCATTCTTCTTGGAAAAGCAATCAGGCTTCGAAAAGGGCGCGGCATCGACTCACTCGCTGCGGATGCCAGCGGCCTGGATGATGGCGCCCCACTTCTTGCGCTCGGCCTTCACGAAGGCATCGAGCTCTGGGGCGGACATGGATTTGGGCTCGACCCCGATCTCCATCATCCGGCGGCGCATCTCGGGCTGTTGCAGCGCACGCTGCATGTGTTCGCTGAGCTTGCGGACGATCTCGGGCGGCGTGCCGCGCGGCGCAAACAATGCATCCCAGGCGACCACGTCGAAGCCTGGCACACCTTGCTCCGAAACCGGCTTGACCCCCGGCAGCATCTCGCTGGCATGCAGCGAGGTGATGGCCAGCGCGCGCAGCTTGCCGCTGGCGATGTGCGTGCGCGACGCGGTCACGGTGTCGATGACCAGCGGGATCTGTCCGCCGAGGACATCGGTCATCGATTGACTCGACGACTTGTAGTTGACCGCGAAAAGCGGTGCCTGCGCCTCTTTCACGAACTGCGCGAAGACCACCTGGGCGGTCGTGCTCGGCAGGCCGACATTGAGCGTATCGGGCCTGGCGCGCGCGCCGGCGATGAGCTCGGCGATTCCGTTGGCCGGGAAGTCCGGCGACGAGGTGCAGAACACCATCGGCAGCAGGCCGATCATGCCGACCGCTTCGAGATCCGTCGCCGGACTGAAACCGGGGGTCGCGAACAGGAACTCGTTGGCCGCATTGGTGGCGTTGGTGCCGAGCAGGAAGGTGTACCCGTCCGGCGCCGCCTTGGCCGCGGCCGCGGCGCCGATGTTGCCGCCGACCCCCGCGCGGTTGTCGATGACGAAGCTCTGGCCCAGCGTCTTCTGCAGCTCCTGCGTGAGCAGGCGCGTGAGCACATCGGCGCCCTGCCCGGCTGCGTAGGGCACGATGATCCGCACCGGTCGCTCGGGCCACGCGGTTTGCGCGATCGAGCGCTGCGGCAGAACGCCGAGAGCAAGGACCGCGGCCATGCCGGTACACAGCACGCTGCGACGGATCGGCTGCAGGAGGGCCTTCATTGCATTCATGCGGTTCTCCATCGCGCTCAGGCCGCCAGCGCCAGGCCCGGCCGGGGCCACGGAGCCGCGAGCAGTTGCCCGTAGCCCGACAACGTGATGAAGGCGGTGCGCCGATCGGGTCCGCCGAAGCAGATGTTGGTGCAGTAGCCTTCCGGCGCCTCGTGGAACTCGAGCAGTTCGCCCGCCGGCGAGAACACGCTGATGCCGCCGTGCACCAGCGTCGCCACGCAGATGTTTCCGCTCTCCTCCACCGCCAGCGAGTCGAAGCGGTGGTAGCCGCCGAGGCCGTGCACGAGCGTTCCGCCGTTGGGCGAAGGCCAGGGCGCGAGGCCCAGTTCGCCCGGCCCCTTGACCGGGTAGGACCACAGGCGGCTCGTCTCCGTCTCGGAGACGTAGAGCGTGCGTCCGTCCGGCGACAGTCCCACGCCGTTGGGCGTGAGCACCGGATGCGCTGCGCGGCGGATGAAGCGCCTGTCGGTGCGCGCGTAATACACCGCGCCGCGCAGGATTCGGTCCTCGAAGGTCTTGCCGAAGTCGGTGAACCAGAAGCCGCCCTCGCCGTCGAAGACGATGTCGTTGGGCCCATGCAGCGGGATGCCGTCGCAGTGCGTGTAGAGCATCTCCACCGCGCCGGTCTTCAGGTCCACGCGCTGGATCGCGCCGCCCTCGTAGTCCGCCGCGGGGCCCGTGGGCCGCGTGAAGCCGGCATCGGTGCGCCAGCTGAAGCCGCCGTTGTTGCAGATGTAGCAATTCCCATCCGGCCCGATCGCCGCGCCATTGGGGCCGCCGCCGAGCGTTGCGACGACCTGCAGCCGGCCGTCGGGCTGCACACGCATCAATCGCGCGCCTTCGATCTCGACCACCAGCACGCTGCCGTCGGGCATGGCGATCGGCCCTTCGGGAAAGCGCAGGCCCTCGGCCATCACGCGGCCTTGCAGCTTGAGTTGCTTCATGGCTTGATGTCTCCGCTCATGCATGTGCGGCCTGCGCCGCTTCGGCGCGTGCACCGAGGTAGGCGTCGATCGCACGCTGGCGACCTTCGCGGCTGCCCAGTGCGGCCGAATCCAGTTCACCCACGATGTGCCCATGGCGCATCACCCAGGCACGCGATGCCAGCCTGGCGGCCGCGTGGAAGCTCTGCTCGACCAGCAGTGCGCTGAGCCTGTGCTCGCTCTGGATGCGCGCGAGCCGCTCGTAGACGCGCGCCACGAGCAGCGGCGCAAGACCGAGCGAAGGCTCGTCGAGCAGCAGCAGGCGCGGCGCCGACATCAGCCCGCGGCCGATGGCCAGCATCTGCTGCTCGCCACCGCTCAGGAGTCCCGCCGGCGCCCGCAGGCGATTGGCGATCTCGGGGAAGAAGTCGAGCACCATCTGCTGGCGCTGCGTGCGGGTACGGCCGTCGACGAAATACGAACCGAGCGTGAGGTTCTCCGCCACGCTGAGGTCGGTCACGATCGCGCGGCCCTCGGGCACATAGACGATCCCGGCGCGAAAGCGCTGCGCCGCGTCGAGTCGGCTGATGTCCTGTCCGTCGAAGACGACGCGGCCCTGCGCAGGTTCCAGCCCCGCGATCGCGCGCAAGGTGCTCGACTTGCCGGCACCGTTCGCGCCCAGCAGCGCCGCGACGCTGCCTTCGCCCATGGCGAGCGAGACGCCATGCACCACGGGGCCCGCGCCGTAGCTCACGCTCAAGGCCTCGATGCGCAGCAGCTCACTCATCGTCGTCTCCCAGGTAAACCCGCACCACGTCGGCGTTGCCGCGGATCTGCGCCGGCGTGCCCGAGGCCAGCAGGGTGCCGACGTTGAGCACGTGGATGCTGTCGCACACCTCCATGATCAGGTCCATGTCGTGCTCGACGACCACCAGCACCAGTTCCGGCGAGCGCAGCTTCCTGAGCGCGTTCGACAGGTCGCGCGTTTCCACCGAATTCAGGCCCGCCGCCGGTTCGTCCAGCAGCAGCACGCGCGGCTGCCCGGCAATGGCGCGCGCGATCTCCGCGAGTCGCAGCACGCCCGGGGGCAGTTGCGACGGGGATTCGTCCGCGACCTGCGCGATGCCCAGGCGCGACAGCGCGGCCAAAGCCAGCTCGCGGTTGTTCGCGCGCTCGGCGCGGCCCTGCGGCAGCGGCAGGAAGGCGTCGAGCCAGCCCGCGCGGCTCTGGCGGTGCAGTCCGATCGCGACGTTCTCAACCACCGACAGCTCGGGGCACAGCGCCACATGCTGGAAGCTGCGCGAGAAGCCGAGCGCCGCGCGCCCCGTGGGCGGCACGCCTTCGAGCTTCAGGTCGCCCAGGCGGATGCTGCCCACCTGCGGCGAGTACAGGCCCGTGAGGCAGTTGAAGAAGCTCGTCTTGCCCGCGCCATTGGGGCCGATCAGTCCGGTGATCTCGCCCGGCCTGAGCTGCAGGCTGATCTTCTGCAGCACCTGGATGCCGCCGAAGGAAAGCGACAGACCCTGCACCGCGAGCGGCGCCGGCTGCATCACTGCCGCGCTCATGCGTGACCTCCTTCGAGACGCTTGCGCAAAGATGCGGGCAGCGCGTTCACACCCAGCACCACCGCGAGCAGCGCGCCGCCATAGAGGATCGGCACCCAGTCGCCCGCACCCGCCAGCAGCAGCGGCATCAGCGTGAGGAACAAGGCGCCGATGAAGCTGCCGATGAAGCTCAGCGAATAGAGGCTCACCACCGAACCCACCAGCAGGAAGATCGAGGTCCACAGCGTGAAGCTGTTGGGCGACACGGTCGACGAGCTGAAGGACAGCAGCGCCCCGCCGATGGCCGCGATCGCTGCGCTGAGCGCCATGCACGACAGCCGCGCCCAACTGCGCCGCACGCCAAAGGACTCCGCAGCCGGTGCCGAAGTGCGGATCAGCAGCAGCGCCATCGCCTGCCGCGAGCGCCGGAACTGCCACAGCGCCAGCACCACGACCACCAGCCCCGCGAGTGGCAGGTAGTAGCGCTGCAGTTCGCGCGACATGCCGGGCAAGGCATCGCGCTTGACGTACAGGCCCTCGTAGCCGCCGGTGAGCTTCGAGAAGTACAGCAGCACCTCGGGCAGCGCGAGCGCCAGCGCCATGGTCGCCACCGCGAGATAGATGCCCGAGAGCTTGCGCGACGGATAGGCGAACACCAGCCCCAGCAGCGCGCCCGCGACCGCGGCCAGCGGCAGGCTCACCAGCAGCGAGAGGCCGAGGTACTTTTCCGCGAGGGCCACCACATAGGCGCCCACCGCGACGAAGACGCCGTGGCCGATCGACACCTCGCCGCCGTAGCGGACCATGAAGCTCACCGCGAGCAGCGCGATCGCATTGGCGAAGCACAGGCCCAGCGTGAACGTCCAGTAGCCGCCCGCGACCCACGGCAGGAGCACCAGCACCGCGCCGAGCACGACCGCGGCCCAAGGAAGCTGCCGCGTGGCCGCGGGCCTTGTCTCGGCCGCTGGCGCGTGCGTGGCGCCGACCATGGCCGCCTCAGACACGGGCACCTCCGCGAACCGCCAGCACGCCCTGGGGGAACAGGTTGAGCACCAGCAGGATCGTCACCAGCATGTAGCTGTTGTTGAACTCCGCCGCCACGTAGAAGGACAGCAGGTTCATCAGCACGCCGATGAAGATGCCGCCGACCACCGCGCCGGGCAGGCTGGCGAAGCCGCCGACGACCGCCGCGGCAAAGGCCTGCAGCATGAAGGACGCCACGCTGGTGGATGACAGGAAGGTGGTCGGCACGATCAGCAGCGAAGCGACCAGCCCCAACAGGCCCGCCACGACCCACGAGAACAGATGGATCCGCCGCAGGCTCAGCCCGCACACGCGGCTGGCGAAGGGATGGGCCGACACTGCACGGAACGCGATGCCGATGCGCGTGCGCTCGATCAGCAGGTAGAGCGCGCCGATCACCAGCAGCGTGGCGCCGAGCACCGCGAGGTCGTAGGACGAGACGCGGATCGCGCCCAGGTCGATGCGCCACGCGGGCAGCGGCAGTTCGAGCGACACCACGTTGGAGCCGAACACCAGTTGCGTGATGCCCTGCGTGACGAGGCCCACGCCCAAGGTAGCGATGGTGCTGGTGAGGTCCGACTTGAACACCAGCGGCGCGATGAGCAGGTAGGCCAGCGCCATCGCCGCCACCATGATCGCCAGCGACAGAATGACCGCCGCGCCCCACGCCATGTTGCCGAGGATGCCGCCGGTGAAGCCGAACACCAGGAAGGCCGCGAGGCCCGCGAGATTGCCGTGCGCGAAGTTCACGACCATCGAGCTCTTGTAGATCAGCACGATGCCGATCGCGCCCATCGCATAGAGGCATCCGCTCACGATGCCCGCCCACACGAGACCCAGGAAGTCGGCCATGGCGTGTCAGGCCTTTGCTTCGGAGAGGTGCTGGTTGCGGTCCACCATCTCGATGACCGCGGGGAAGTAGCGGCCGCTGAAGCCGTGGGCCGCCGTAGCCGCGTAGTAGCGCCGCGCCAGCTCGGTGACATGCGCGGCGACGCCGGTCTGCCCGGCCAGTTCGAGCACGTAGGAGATGTCCTTGAGCACGTACTCGGGCGAGAAGGACTTGTCGGGAAAGCTGCGCGGCAGCATCGCCTTGCGCCCATGGTTGCGCAGCACGAAGCTGTCGCCGGAACCCTTGGAGACCGCGTCGAGCAGCGTCTCGGGCTTCACGCCCGCGCGCTCGCCCAGCACCATCATCTCGGCCAGCGCGACGGTGTTCTCGAACACCAGCGCGTTGTTGATCAGCTTCACCACCTGGCCGCAGCCGACGTCGCCGCACAGCGTGACGTCGGTGCCGATGTAGCGCAGCAAGGGCTCGATGCGCTCGAACAGCGCCGGCTGCGCGCCGACCATGATGCTGAGCTCGCCGCGTTGTGCCGCCTCGCGTGTGCGGGCCACCGGCGCGTCGGCGAACTGCACGTCGCGCTCAGCGAGCCGCTGCGCAACGCTGCGGGCCGATGCCACCGTGGTGGTGCTCAGGTCGACGATCACCCGTGGCCGGCGCGCACCCGCTGCAAGTCCCTGCTCGCCGAGGCACACCGATTCGACCGCGGGGCCGCCCGGCAGCGACAGGAAGACGATGTCGGCCTGCGCGGCCAGCTCGCCGAGCGTCTGCACGCGGCGCGCCTTCGTGCCCTGCACCGCCTCGAAGGCCGATTCGCTGGTGTCGAAGGCCCGCAGCTCGCCGGCGTGCTTGAGCGCCATGTTGCGGCACATCGGACCGCCCATCACGCCCAGGCCCACGAAGCCGATCACCGGAGGGGATTGCTCTGTCATGGCTCGCTCCCTGCGCTCAGTCCATCCACATGCCGCCGCTGATGTCGAGCGACGTGCCGGTGATCCAGTTGGAAGCGGGCGAGCAGAGGAAGAGCGCCGCTTGCGCGATGTCCTCCGCATTGCCGTAGCGCCCTAGCGGCACGGTGGCGTTGGCCGACGGCGCGGCGCTGCCGGTGACGTTGGCCCACATCGCGGTCTCCACCGGTCCGGGTGCCAGCGTGTTGGCGTAGACGCCGTGCGGCGCGCCGGCCTTGGCGATCCAGCGCATCATCCCGTGCACCGCCGCCTTCGACGACACGTAGGCCGGGCCGGAGGCGACGCCGCCGTTCTTGGCGGCGATCGAGCCGGCCGCGAGGATCTTTCCATAGCCGCGCTCGCACATCAGCGGGAACAGCTTGCGCGCCGGATTGACGACGCCGCGCACGTTGACTTGCATGATCGCGTCCCACTCTTCGTCCGTGCTGTCGCCGAGCGGGGTGCGCGCGATGATGCCGGCGCAGAGAACGAGGATGTCGATGCGGCCGTGCTTGGCGATCACGGCGTCGATCACGTCGTCGGTGGCGGCGCGCGAGGTCACGTCGTAGCGGCGGTACTCGATGCCCGCGCCCATGTCTTCGTTCTCGGCGCGGTCCGTCGCGATGACGCGCGCACCCGCTGCCTTGAACGCGGCCGAGATGGCCCGGCCCATACCGCCGGCGCCGCCGGTGATGAAGGCCACCTGGCCTTCCAGGCTGGCGGGGCCGCTCAGATGTTGTGCCATTCCACTTGCTCCTGATGAAGTTGTTTGTTGCGGGATCGCCGCGCGTGTCAGCGGAAGGACGCGCTGGCCGACATGGCGAGCTCGCCGGCCGGTCCGCGGGCCCAGAGCGCGAGCGTTCCGCCCTCGCCCTCGCGGCCTTCGACGCGGAACGGATGCGAGACGAACAGCGGATTGACGCCGCGGAACTCGAAGCTCGCGAGCGCGCGTCCGCCGCCGTGTTCCATTGCGAGCCCCTGCAGCAGGGTCGCGGTCAGCGGGCCATGCACCACGAGGTCCGGATAGCCCTCTTCGTCGCGCGCGTAGGCCTGGTCGTAGTGAATGCGGTGGCCGTTGAAGGTCAGCGCCGAATAGCGGAACAGCAGCGTGGTGTCGGGCACGATCTCGCGGCCCCATTGCGCGACGTCGTCATGGCGCGCCGGCGTCGGCGCTACGGCGCCCGGGGGTGTCGCCTCGCGGTAGACGATGTCCTGCTCTTCGACGATGCAGTCCACCCCTTCGCACTGCGTGGTGTGCTGCACCGTGACGAACCAGAGCGAGCCGCGCTTGCCGACCTTGTTCTCGACCTTCTGGATGCGGCTCCTTCTTGTCGCGCTCGAGCCCACGGGCAGGTCCGCCAGGTAGCGGATGCGGCTGCCGGCCCACATGCGCCGCGGCAGTTCGATCGGCGGCAGGAATCCGCCACGGCGCGGGTGGCCGTCCACGCCGAGTCCGCGGCGCGGCACCGCCGGGTTGAAGAACATCCATTGCCAGCCCGGCGGCAGCGCATCGCCCAGGCGCGGGCTGCTTTCGAGGTCGAGCGTGGCCGCCATGGTCTCGGCGGCGTGGACCGAGATGCGCTCGGTGCGCTCCTCTTCGCGGCCGATCCAGCTTTCGTAGGAAGCAGTCAACGGTCGCACCTCACGAGATCCTGGCGTCGAAGACCGCGGCCGGATAAGGCCGGAAGTCGCGCACCATCTTGAAGCTGCCGTCGGCCGCGGCCTGGATGATGGCTTCCTGGCGCGCACCGCGGTGGTCGCCCGACTTGAAGCTCACGCCGCGCGCGCCGCCCACGGTCTGGTCGGTCAGGGTTTCCATCACGTCCACGAGGCTGGCGCGCGTGAGCGGCTTGCCGCTGGCCAGGAGCGTCTTGAAGCCCTTCACGAACAGCGCGCCGTTGCTCCAGCCATTGAGGCCGAAGACGCCGATGGGATCGGCCGGGAAGTGCTTCGCGACCTGCTCGCGGTAGGCCTTGATGTCGGCATCGTCGGCCGTGACCGGCATCAGCCACGAGGAGAAATAGGTGCCGTCGAGCAGGTTGCCGGCCAGCTTGCGGGTGGTCGGGTCGGCCGTGAAGAAGGGCGCCATCCACTTGGCCTGGTAGCCGACGCGGTCGGCGGCCTTCAATGCGGCCGCGAGATTGGCGTTGGAGCCGAAGAGGATGACCACGTCCGCCTTCGCATTGGCGAGACGCCGCACGTGCGGCGTGAAGTCGGTGTTGCGCACCTCGAAGGGAATGGACTCGGCCGCTTCCTTCTTCACGGTCTCCATGTGCAGGTCGAAGCCGCGCTTGGCCGAGCGGCCGAGTTCGTCGTTCTCCCACAGCAGCGCCACGCGGCCGGCCTTGAGATCGCCGAGCGCGTAGTCCAGGTTGGCCGCGGCCGACCAACCGTAGTCGGGCAGAAGCGGGAAGACGAGCCGCTCGGAGAACAGCGCGGTGGCGCCGCCGATGGGGCCGATCATGGGCAGCCCCACTTCCTTGGCATAGGGAATCACCGCGACCGATTGCGCGGTTCCCACCGGCGCGGCGAGCGCGAAGACCTTGTTCTCTTCCACCAGCCGGCGCGTGACTGCCACGCTGCGCGCGGGCTCGTAGCCGTCGTCATAGCTGACGTAGTTGATCTTCCAGCCGTCCAGGGCGTTGGTCTCGTTGGCCCACTTGAAGCAGGCCTCCGCCGCGTGCGTGAGGATCGTGTAGAAGGGCACCGGTCCCGTGATCGGGGTGAAGGCGCCGACCGTCACGGTCCTGGTCGCCGCATCGATGCCCGGCGCGGCCTGCTGCGCGGGCACCCAGGTGGGCAGCGCCACCGATGCCGCCGCAACCCCGGTGGAGAGAAAAGTCCTTCTACGCATGGTTGTCTCCTGAACTGGAAGAAAAGAATCGTTTCGAACCGCCCAAGAATGCATTCTATAAGTTGCACCATGCCCCGATTCCTAAGGGTTTTCCTGTGAATGATGACATTTTCTTGTCGGACGTGCACTTATAGAATGCATTCTCAAGGAGTCAAACGAAGCCATGAGCCATCCGCCCCTCGCCGGCAAGCGCGTGATCGAACTCGGCACGATGCTGGCCGCGCCTTTCGCCACACACATCCTTTCGCAGCTGGGCGCGGAGGTGATCAAGGTCGAGCCGCCCGCGGGCGACCCGACGCGCAGCCTCGTTCGCGGCGGCCCGAGCGGCACCTTCATCGCCTACAGCCACGGCAAGAAAAGCGTCTGCATCGACCTGTCGAAGCAAGACGGGCAGGCCGCGCTGCGCGCGCTGCTCGCGGGCGCCGATGCGCTGGTCCACAACCTCGCGCCGCGCGCCGCGCGCAAGCTGGGCGTGACGCGCGAAGCCTGCGCGAAGATCAATCCGGCCCTCATCTATTGCCACATCCGCGGCTATACCGGCGGCCCGCAGGAAGACGACCTCGCATCGAACCCCGTGGCGGAGGCGGCCACCGGCGTGATGGACGCCAACCGCGTCGACGGCCGGCCGAGCCGCCTCGGGCCCTCCTACCACGATCAGTTCGCCGGTGCGTACGCCGTGATCGGCATCCTGGCGTCGATGCTGCAGCCCCGGCAGGAGAGCGCCCAGGGCCACGTCGAGATCGGGCTGTACGAAACCGGGCTGCATGTCGCATCGCGCGACCTCGTGGGCGTGCAGCTCAAGACGCAGCTGCTCGGGCGTCCCGAGCGCGAGCCGCATGGCGAGTTCAGCATGCCGGGCTATGGCGCGTATCGCACGGCCGACGAGCGCTGGCTCTACCTGCTCATGCTCACCGACGGGCACTGGCTCAAGTTCTGCGAATCCATGGGCCTGCCGCAGGCTTCGGATCCGACGCTGGCCACGCTGCGCCTGCGCAAGAAGGCGCGCGAACAGGTCGAGGATCTGGTCCGCGGCGCGATCTCGCAGCATGGCTTCGACGATGTGGTCGCGCGTCTCAAGGCCGCGGGCGTGGGCTGCACCGAAGTGCTGCCGCTGGAGCGCGTGCTCGACGCGCCGCAGTCGCAGCAGCCGGGCAAGACACGCGCGCTGCACTTTCGCGGCCTGGCTTTCCAGGCACCCGAATTCCCGCGCCTGCACGCCGCCACCGACGGCGTGCAGACCCTGCCGCCGGCCGAGCTGGGTGAACACACGCTGGAAGTCCTCGAAGCCGCGGGCATCACCGGCGCACAGCGCGACGCCCTGCTCGCATCCGGCGCGGTGGTCGCGGCCAGGCCCGGCGCATTCGGCTGGGCACCGGTGCGCGAAGCCGCCTGACACGACGCGAGAGAGCAGGCACCATGCTCGAACAAGGAGACACAAGTGAACCCTTCCATCACCCGCAGAGGCGCCGTGCTCGGCGGTCTTTCCTGTCTGATTGGAGCTGCGGCCTTTCCCGCGCAGGCGGCCGCCTATCCTGAGCGTCCGGTTCGCCTGTTGATCGGCTTTCCGCCCGCCGGCGGCGCTGACTTCGTGGGCCGGCTCGTGGCCCAGCGCATGAGCCAGACGCTGGGCGGCAACGTCATCGTCGAGAACAAGGCAGGCGCCAACGGCATGATCGCGGCGGCCGACGTGGCGCGCTCGCAAGCGGACGGCTACACGCTGCTTCTGGGCGTGACCGCGAGCCAGTCCATCAGCCCCGTGCTGGTGACGAAGCCGCTCTACGATCCCTTGCGGGACTTCACGCCGATCAGCATGGTCGGCTTCACGCCGCTGGTGCTGGTCGTCAACCCCAAGCTGCCGGTCAGGTCAGTGGGCGAGTTCATCGGCTACGTCAAGGAGAGCAAGGAACCGGTGCCCTACGGCTCGGCCGGCATCGGCAACATCACGCACATGGCGGCCGAACTCTTCGTGCAGACCACCGGCGCCAGCCAGCTTCGGCATATTCCGTACAAGGGAAGCGGGCAGGTCATCACCGACCTGATCGGCGGGCAGGTGCAGGCCTACTTCGACACGCTGCCCTCGTCCCTGCCCTTCATCCAGAGCGGGCAGTTGCGTGCCCTGGCGGTGACCGGACAAGCACGCTCCGCTGCCGCACCCGACATCCCGACCATGCAGGAAGCCGGCCTTGCCGACTACAGCCCCACGACATGGTTCGGTGTCCTGGCGCCCCCCAGACTCGACAGCGCCATCGCGCAGCAGCTCAACGCCGCGCTCGAACAGGGCTTCAGCGATGCGGAGTCCCGCAAGGGGCTGACCGTCCGGGGCGTGGAACCCGTACTCAACAGCCCGGCCGAATTCCGCGCCGAGCTCGAAGCCGACCTGTCCCGCTGGCGCGGCGTCACGCGCAAGGCAGGCATCACGCTCGAGTAGCCGGCTGTCCGTGGCGGCGCCGGCCGCCGAGCAGCGCTATGCCGAATGCCCGCTGCGCGCGACCAGGATCACGCCGACGATGATCACGCCGATGCCCAGCCAGCGCTGCAGGCCGACGCTCTCGCCGAACAGCCACCATGCGAGCAGCGCGTTGACGACGTAGCCGATCGACAGCATCGGGTAGGCGATGCTGACCTCCACCCGCGACAGCGCGACGATCCACACGACCACGCTGATGCCATAGCAGGCCAGCCCGCCGAGGATGCCGGGATGCATCGCGAGGCCCATGGCGGTGCGCCAGAGCGCGTTCGCGCCGGCCGACATGTTGATTTCGCCGACGCTGTTGGCGCCGGCCTTGAGCAGCAGCTGTGCGGCTGCGTTCAGCAGCACGCCGCTGAGGATCCAGAGGAAATCGATGACTTTCATTGATTGCTAAGAAGGCCGGCACCCGATGGCGTCCCACATGGAACGGCGGCGCCCGATCATATGACGCGCCGCAAGGGGTTCGCGGCGGTGCGGCGGTGGGGACAGTCCGAGGCTCGAGGGAACCGATCCCGAGGACCGGCGCCGAAGCGCCCTCTACCAGCGCCTGCGAACTGTCTGGCTCGATCTTGAACCAGAAATCTTACGCTCGCGTGAAACGCGGTCATTCCTGCCGTTTGGCCGCCTGTGCATGGACCAGCCTGTCCATGCGCAGGCGCTGGCGCTCATCCGTGATCAGGCGGGCCGCCAGCAGCACCGAGCCGATCGAGGCCAGGGCACCGGCGCCCGTCAGCAACAGCAAGAGCAGGATCTGGTACTTCGCCGATTCGATCGGATCCATGCCCGCGAGCAACTGTCCGGTCATGATCCCGGGCAAGGTGATGATGCCCGCGGCCGACATCTGGTTGATGATCGGGATGATGCCGCGCCGGATCGACGTCCGCACCAGTTCCCTGAGCGCCTCGCGGATGGTTTCACCCAGCGCGAGCTGCGCCTCGATCGCCGTCCGCCGCACCGCCACGCCGTCGAAGAAGCTGTCGAGCCCCAGACTCGCGGAATTGAGCACGCTGCCGAGCACGATGCCCAGCAGCGGAATGGCGTAGCGCGGGTCGTGCCATGGCTCGGGCCGGATCGCGGTGAGCAGGGCCAGCACCACCGTCGCCACGCTCGACACCGACACGGTGGCCGCGGCAATGCCGTAGTTGCCGCCCTTGCGCAGGCGCCACTCGGGCCGCACCGCCACTTCCCGGGCCGCGGCGGCCATCATCACCGCGGCCACGAGCGCCGTGAAGGCAGGCGACTGGGACTGGAACACCAGCCTGAGCACGTAGCCGACCAGCAGCAGTTGCACCACCATCCGCAGTGCTGCCCAGAGCACCTGGCGATGCACGCCCAACTGCAGGACCATCGAGGCGATGGCATTCGCGAGCACCAGCGTGGCCGCGAGCGCGATGTCGGTGAATTGCAGCTGGATGACGTTCATGCGCTCTGCAGGGCCCGATCGGCCACGGTGAGACGACGATGCCCGACGCGCCCGGCCTGCTCCTCCGAGTGGGTCACCCAAAGGACTGCGGTTCCCCTCGCGGTCTCCTGGCGCAGCAAGGCCTCGTAGGCCAGGGTGGACGCCTGGTCGAGCGACGCCGTCGGCTCGTCCAGCAACAGCGCCGATGGACCGCGCGACAGCGACCTGATCAATGCCAGCCGCTGGCGCTCGCCTGTCGAGAGATGCATGAGCTCGGCGTCGAGGATGGCGTCCGGCAGGCCCAGTGCGGCGACCATCGCCTGCACCTTGCCGATGTCGACACCGCCGAAGTGCTGGCGCACGACCGGCGACCACCATGCCGGCTCGGCCGGCTGGTAGATGACCCGGCGACGCCAGTCCGGCCCGCTCAGCGCTTCGCGGCGGACGCCGTCCAGTTCCACCGCGCCGGTCCGGGGCGGATCGAGGTCCGCGATCAGTCTCAGCAGCACGGTCTTGCCGGCACCCGACTTGCCCATGAGGACCACGCACTCGCCGGCATCGACATGGAGATCGAACGGTCCCGCGAGCTCGGAGCGAAGACCATGCACGCGAAGCCGGGGGATCGATGAGGACATGCGCGCTTTTTACAGGGCTTTCATGACCGTGGCGACCGTGTTCGGCGTCTTTGCGGCCTATGCGCCAGGCCCGCGCTCCACAGCAACATCCTTTGCCTTCAACGCCGCGTTGCATTCGGAGCAGACGGTGACCGGGTCGAACAGATGACCGCATCCGACGTGCCGGTGTAGCAGGGGCCTGCCGGCCTTCCCCGCCATATGCACGTCGCCCCAATGCACGATGGCCATCAGAACCGGATGCAAATCCAGGCCTTTTGGCGTTAGCTTGTACTCGTAACGCGGTGGCGACTCCTGGTAGGCCACCTTCTTGAGAACGCCCGCGTCGACCAGCTTGCCAAGCCGGTCCGCGAGCATGGGACGCGAGATGTCCAGTCGCTCCTGGAACTCGTCGAATCGACGGACGCCCAGGAAGCAGTCCCTCAGCACGAGCAAGGTCCACCGGTCACCGATGACCGACACCGTGCGCGCCACCGACCTGGAGGTGATCGCCGCCGAACTTCAAGAGGCGGGACTCGACATGCAAGCGCTTCTCGCCGCGAGCCGGACACCCGAAGTCAAAGCAAAGCTGCTCGCCAACACCGAGGACGCGTTCCGTCGGGGTGCCTTCGGGTCGCCGACATTCTTCGTCGACAGCGAAATGTTCTTCGGCAAAGACCGGTTGCGGGATGTCGAGGAAGAAGCCACCCGCGCCTAGAAGCAAACCAATGAAGGAGACAAACTGCATGCTTAGAACTCGTCGCGCCGCATGTGCGGCCATCGCGGCTTCGGCCACCCTGGGCGTTTCGGCCGCCGCTGATGTTGCCTATCCGACGCGCCCCATCAAGATCGTCATCGGTTTCGCGCCTGGCGGCTCGACGGATGCGCCAATGCGTGTGCTTGCCGAGGCCGTCTCCAGGACGCTCAAGCAGCCGGTCATCATCGAAAACAAGCCGGGAGCAGGGGGGACCTTGCCCGGCGTGATCCTGCAAAGCGCCGCCAACGACGGGTACACCCTGGGCATCGCATCCCTGGGAATCTATCGCCTCCCCTTCACTGCCGATATCAAGTGGGACCCCGCCAAGGACCTGACTTACGTCATCGGACTCACCGGCTACGCCTTCGGCATCGTGGTGCCGTCCTCGTCGTCCATCAAGACCTGGGCTGACTACGTGGCGGCAGCGAAAGCGCAGCCCGGCATCCTCACCTACGGAAGCCCCGGCGTCGCGACCACCAATCACTTGACGATGGAGCAGATTTCGCGAAAGGCTGGCATCCGGCTGAATCACATCCCGTACAAGGGCACGGGCGAAACGATGCAGGCGCTCCTGGGCGCGCAGATTGATTCAGCCGCCGAGACGTCCGCCTGGGCGCCTTTTGTCAAGGAGGGAAAGATGCGGCTACTCGTGACTTGGGGCGACAAGCGCATGACGAGCTTTCCCGACGCTCCCACTCTTCGCGAAGTGGGGATACCCATCACCCAGACTTCCTACTGGGGACTGGTTGCGCCCAGGGGAACCAGCCCGGCGATCGTGAGCAAGTTGCACGATGCGTTCAAGACTGCCATGCAACAGCCGGAGTTCAAGCAAGCCCTGGCTCGCTACGACATGGAACCGGACTACAAGAGTTCCGCGGACTTCCACAAGTTCGCCATCGAGACGATGAAGCAGGAGAAGGAAATCCTGGACGTGCTCGGTCTCAGCCGGAAATGACGAATCGCTTAGGCGGCTGCGCTGCATTTCGATTCACGTTCAAGCCAGGCGACTGCAAGGTGGCCGTCCGATGGATTACTTGAGATTCGTCAGTACGCGGGCAAAAACGTCGCTGTCCACGTTGCCGCCGGTGAGTGCAACCCCTGCGGATCGGCCTTGCAGTCGCTCCCGTTGCTGCATGGCGGCCGCCAGTGCGGCAGCACCGGCACCCTCGGCCACGTTGTGCGTGTCCGCGAAGAGCACACGCATCGCTTCCGCAACCTCGTCATCCGAGACGGCGACGATGTCCTCCGCTTCCCGCAGGATCACCTGCAGCGCCTCGTCCTCGGCGATACGACAGGCCATGCCGTCGGCCAGCCGGGTACTGACTGGGGCAGCAATGACTCGGCCGGCGCGGTACGAGTCGAGAAAACTCGTCGCATGCGCCGAGACCACGCCGATGAGCTTGCTGTGAGCGCTTGTGAAGGCTCGCGCGGCCGCGGCTGCGCAGAAGCCCGAGCCCAGGCCGATGGGGACGTAGACGACATCCGGCTCGTCGCCCGGCGCAAAACTCTCGAAGAACTCGAGCCAATACGTCATCACCCCGCGCACCAGTTCGCGGTGGTAGGAGGGAACCATATGCAGGCCGCGCTCGGCGGCCAACGCAATGGCGTGTTCGCGCGCAGACTGAAATTCGTCCCCGTGCTCCAGCAGCGTGACCCCGAGCGCCCGCATCGCGGCGTTCTTCTCCACCGAGTTCCCATGGGGAACGACGATGGTGGCCGGGATCCCGTAGCGGCGTGCCGCCCAGCCCACCGATTGCCCGTGGTTGCCACGCGTCGCGGAAATCACGCCGGCAACGTTGGGCTCGTTCCGCACGAGCGCATCGAAGTACGTCAGGCCGCCGCGCACCTTGAAGGCACCCGCAGGTGTGTGGTTCTCGTGCTTGACCCACACCGTGATGCCGAGGCGCTCGCGCAGCAGAGGCCAGGCGTACTGCGGTGTGGGAGGAACGGTCGCCCGCACGATTGCGCGGGCGGACTCAACCTCCTCGGGCGTGAAAGTCAGCGTCATCAAGCTTCTCCAGAAAAGGATGCACGCAAATTCAAAACGTCACTCAGGCAGTGGATCCCGCAATGCTGCGCGCAACCAGGCGAATGGGCTGGGTGAGATTTTCGGGGATCAGCAACGCGGTTCCGGAATGACCGGGTTGACCTTGCCGGGCATGATCGATGAGCCGGCCTGACGCGTGGGAAGGAGGATGTCACCGAAGCCGGCTTGAGGCCCGGAAGAGAGCAAACGCAGGTCGTTGGGAACCTTCGACAGCTTGCACGCTACGCGCTTGAGAACCCCGGAGAGCTGCACGAACGCATCGGTGTCCTGCGTCGCCTCGACCAGATTGGCCGCACGCACGCGAACTGCCTCAAAGGATGGCGTCCGAAATTCGAGGCATTTGGCGCGCCGAGGTCGACCAGATCAATGAGCCGCGCGGCGCGCCCGCGCGCGGCCGCGCACCGGCTCGCGCGACCGCTGAGCGGCCACTTCCTCCCTGACCGCGGCAAAGTGCGTCCTGACGACCTCGAAGGCGCGCTCGGCCGCCGGCAGCCGCGTGCGGCCCGTGTGCTCGACGATGCCCAGCGTCAGTTCCAGGTCGAGGGCGGGCTGGACGTCGAGCCGCACCAGCGTTCCGGCGCGCAGCGCCGAGATCACCGCCACATCGGTCGACGGCGCGATCGCATCGCTCGAGGTCAGCAGCGTCAGCACCGTGGACACGTCGTTCGTGCTGGCGGCGAAGTGCTGCTGCACCGGCAGCGCGAGCCCGTACAGCAGCGCCATGCGGCGAAGCAGCGCCTCGTTGGCATAGCCGGACATGATGAGCGGAAAGCGCCGCAGCTCGTCGATCCCGATGCGCGGCTGGCCGGCCAGCGGATGGTCGCGCCTGGCGAACCATCCGAAGCTGCAGTCGTAGACGGGCTCGGCGGACACGCTGCTGTCCGCGTCGGCCGCCCGGACGTCGCCCACGAAGAAGTCGAGTTCCTCGCGTTGCAGCGCGGCGAGCAGGACATCGGTGCTCTGCACCAGCGTGGTCAGGCGCAGGCCGGGCGCCGCAGACAGCAGCTCGAGCACCATGGGGCCCAGCAGGGTCATGGCGATCGACGAGCCCATGCCGAAAGACAGGGAGCCGAGTTCGCCCGAACGCATGAGCGCCAGCGAGCGAGCGCCCTCGCGCTCGTCGAACACGATGCGCCGCGCCCGCTCGGCATAGGTGATGGCGTAGGGCGTCGGGCGCAGGCGCCGATCCTGGCGGTCGAACAGCGGCACGCGCAATTCGTCTTCGAGCGCGCGCAGGCTGCGCGACAGCGCGGGCGGACTCAGGTGCACGGCCTCGGCCGCGGCGGCGAGCGAGCCCAGGTCCATCACGGCAAGGAAGTGACGCAACTGGCGGGTGTTCATGGGCAAGCCTCCTTGACTTGCACAGATTGCAAGCCGATGACAGAAAAGTTGCAATTTACGCAATCGTCACCGATTCCTAGACTCGCGGCAATGGCCCAGAACACCATGACCGATTCCACCTCTTTCACCCTCGCAGGCCGCCCGCTGGTGGCGATCGCCGCCGACCGCATCGAGCGCCACATGCACCCGGCACATGCCCTGCTGCACGGCTACGTGCGCGCGGTGTCGGAACTGGCCGCCGCCCTGCCCCTCGCGCTGCCTGCAGCGCCGCAGGCCATGGATGCGGACAGCCTGATCCATGGCATCGACGGCATCGTGCTGACCGGCAGCCCCTCCAACGTCGC
This sequence comes from Variovorax sp. HW608, assembly GCF_900090195.1. NCBI lineage: Bacteria > Pseudomonadati > Pseudomonadota > Betaproteobacteria > Burkholderiales > Comamonadaceae > Variovorax > Variovorax sp. HW608. The sequence goes on along the minus strand of NZ_LT607803.1, from coordinate 1,737,495 downwards.
GCCCGAACGCTATGGCGCCGCCGCGTTGGCGGAGAGCGTGCTGCTCGACCGCGACCGCGATGCCACGGTGCTGCCGCTGCTGCCGCGACTCGTCGCCGCCGGCGTGCCGGTGCTCGGCGTGTGCCGCGGCTTCCAGGAGATGAACGTCGCATGGGGCGGCACGCTGGACGCTGCCGTGCACACCCGGGACGGCAGGCTCGACCATCGCGAAGGCGATCACGACCGGCCCATCGAGCACTGGTACGACGACAGCCATGAGATCCACATTGCACCGGGTGGCGTGCTGGCCGGCCTCATGACGCAGCACTGTTTGCCGGTCAATTCACTGCATCACCAGGGCATCGAGCGCCTGGGCGCAGGCCTGCGCCTGGAGGCCACGGCGCCCGACGGGCTGGTCGAAGCCTTCTCCGTCGAAGGCGCTCCTTCGTTCGCGCTGGCGGTGCAGTGGCATCCCGAGATGCGCATCGACGATTGCCCGCTGGCGCAAGCCATCTTCCGCGCCTTCGGCGCCGCCTGCCGCTCCCGGCAGCTACAGCGGCTGCAGCGGCTGGGCCAGCCGGCCGGCCGCACGCCCGTCGCGCTCCCCGCCTGATCCTTTTCCCGACCACCATGAACGACACCGCCTCCCTCGATCTCTTCAGCCCCAGCTACGCCACGGCGCGGCGGAAATTCCTCGATGCCGCCGCGGCACGCCGCCTGCCCGTCGACAGCCGCCTGCTGGACCTCGCGGGCGCCGAAGGCGAGACCCTGGCGATGGACGTGGTGCTCGACGGCCCGGCAAACGCCAGCCGGATGCTGGTCGTGCTCAGCGGCGTGCACGGCGTGGAGGGCTTCTGCGGCTCGGCGATCCAGACCGGCATGCTGCGCCTGGGGCCGCCGGCGCACGCGGACACCGCGGTGCTGCACGTCCATGCCATCAACCCGTACGGCTTTTCGCATCTGCGCCGCGTGACGCAGGAGAACGTCGACCTCAACCGCAACTTCGTCGACTTCGCCAAGCCCCTGCCCGTGAACGTGGGCTATGGGGAGATCCACGACTCTCTGCTGCCGGCCACGTGGCCCCCGTCGCGCGAAGCCGAGGCCACTCTGGCGGCCTATCGCGGGAAGCACGGCGAGCGTGGACTGCAGCGCGCCATCGGCCTCGGGCAGCATGCCCATGCGGACGGCATGTTCTTCGGCGGACGCGCGCCCACCTGGAGCAACCGGAGCTTCCGTGCCGTCCTGCGCGACTACGGCACGCAGGCGCGCGAGATCGCTTCGGTCGACATCCACACGGGCCTCGGGCCCTACGGCGTCGGCGAGCGCATCTTCGCCAGCTTCGACAACGGCGTGCTGCCGCGCGCGCGGCAGTGGTGGGGCGAGCTCACCGACGTGCACGCCGGCAGCTCGACCAGCATCCCGATGACGGGTCCGATCCAGACCGCGCTCTTCGAGGAATGCCCGCAGGCCGTGCACATCGGCATCTGCCTGGAGTACGGCACCTACCCGAGCGAGCGCGTGATGCCGGCCCTGCGCGCCGAGCACTGGATGCATCGCCACGGCGCCGACGACAGCATGCAGGCCCAGCACATCAGGCAGGCGCTCAAGGACGCCTTCTATCCCGACGCGGACGACTGGAAGCTCGCCATCTGGCACCAGGGCCGCCAGGCCTGCCTGCAGGCCATCGCCGGCCTGCAGACCGGCGGCCCGCTGCAAGGCTGAACCGCGCACGGACGCCCCGCACCACGCACACTCCACACCCAGGACACCCCATGGACGCCACCACCCTCGGTTCCAATCCCGTGCAACCCTTGCAACAGGCCCTTCGCCCGAGCGACGCCAGCCACGATGCCGCGCCGTCGCGCATCAGCCGCAAGGCGGTCGCGGCCGCGGTCGCGGGCAATGCGCTGGAGTTCTACGACTTCGTCATCTACGCCTACTTCGCGGTCTACATCGGCAAGACCTTCTTCCCGGTGGCCGGCGAGTTCGGCAGCCTGCTGGCGGCGGTCGCGACCTTCGGCGTGGGCTTCTTCACCCGGCCGCTGGGCGGCGTGCTCATCGGCGCCTTCGCCGACAAGGCGGGCCGCAAGCCGGCCATGATCCTCACGGTGGCGCTCATCACCGTCGGCACGCTGGGCCTGGCAGCCACGCCGGGCTACGCCAGCATCGGCATCGCAGCGCCCGTCATCGTGGTGTTCTGCCGCCTGCTGCAGGGCCTGGCCCTCGGCGGCGAAGTGGGGCCCGCCACCGCGCTGCTGATCGAGGCTGCGCCCAAGGGGCGCCGCGGCTTCTATTCGAGCTGGCAGATCGCAAGCCAGGGGCTTGCGGTGGCAGTGGGCGGATGCCTCGGCGTCGGCCTGTCGCTCGCGCTGTCGCCCGAGCAACTCGCATCCTGGGGCTGGCGCGTGCCCTTCCTGCTGAGCCTGGCGCTGGTGCCGATCGCCATCTACATCCGGCGCAGCCTGCCCGAGACGCACGACCACGGCCACGAACGCAGCGGTGCGGCCATCGTCGGCGCGGTGTTCCGCGAGCATCGCAGGATCCTGCTGCTGGGCGTGCTGGCGACGGCCTCGACCGCGGTGGCCTCGCAGGTGGGCAACTACATGGTGACCTACGCGGTGCAGGTGCTCAAGCTGCCCGCAGCCGTCGCGCAAGGCAGCGTGCTCATGGGCGGGCTGATGACCTTCGTCTTCGCCCTGGTCGGCGGCACGCTGTGCGACCGCCATGGCCGCCGCATCGTCAACCTGCTGCCGCGGCTGGCGCTGCTGGTGCTGATCGTGCCGCTTTTCATGTGGCTGGCCGGCGCGCCGAGCGTCGCCACGCTGCTCACCGTCTCGGCCGTGCTGGCCGCCCTGACCGCGATGTTCGGCACCGCCGGCCTGGTGCAGGTGCCCGAGCTGCTGCCCATGGCGGTGCGCAGCACCGGCCTCTCGCTGGTCTACGCCATCGGCACCTCGCTTTTCGGCGGCACCACGCAGTTCGTCGTCACCTGGCTGCTCGCCATCACGAAGAATCCCATGGCACCGGCCTGGTACGTGGTGCTCATGAGCGCGATCAGCATCTGGGCGATGTGGATGCTGCCGGAGTCGCGCGACGTGGATGTGCGGCGATAGCCGGCGCTTCAGGGCGGCATGCTGACCGCGCAAACCTCCCAGCGCCCCGGCACCCCTTTGAGCTCGTGCGCGCCGCGCCCAACGAAGCGCAAGTGGGAGCCCACGAGAATGTCGTGGACGGTGCGCGACACCAGCACCTCGCCAGCCTTGGCCAGCGCCTGCACGCGGGCGCCGATGTGCACGGTCATGCCGCCCACCTGGCCATCGCTGCGCAATTCGACATCGCCGAAATGGATGCCGGCGCGAATCGAAAGCTGCAGGCTCGCCAATGCCGTGTGCAGCGCCTGCGCGCATTCGATCGCACGGTCGGGACGGTCGAAGATGGCGAAGACACCATCGCCGGCTGTATCCACCAGGCGACCTCGGAACAGCCCGAGCTGCTCACGCAGGATCTCTTCGTGCCGATCGAGCAGCGTCCGCCACGCCGCGTCACCGAGCGCTGCGGCACGCTGGGTCGAATCGACGATGTCGGTGAACAGCACCGCCGCCAGCGCGCGATCGGACTCGCCGCCGCGGCGGCTCCCGGTCAGGAATTGCTCGACGTGGTCGAGAATCAGATCGGGGGTTTCCCAATAGGGGAGATAGTCCGTGCCGGGCAATTCCTCGAAGCGCGCGCCGGCGACGTGTTCGGCGATGTAGCGCCCCTGGGGCACCGATGCCCAGGCGCAATCGCGGCGCGTCATCACCAGCGTCGGCGCTTCGACTGCGGATAGCGCCGGACGGACGTCCCTTTCTGCCTGGATCGCAAAACTCTCGGCGACGGCCTTGGGCGACCCGATGGCCCGCGCAAGCTTGGCCTGCCAGCGCAGGGCGCGCTCGTCTTGCGCAACGCTCGGATTCTGCGTGCGCGCAAAGCGCTCGGTCCCGAAGTGCTTTCGCGCGAAGCCGGAAAATCCCGCCAGGGCTTCCGGCGGATACCCGGCAGGATAGTCTTCTGCAAACACCCAGCGTGCCGTGGCGTTCAGCAAGACCAGCGCCGAGGTCCGTTCGGGATGAGCCGCCGCGAACTGCAGCGCCATCGGCCCGCCGTCGGTGATGCCGACGATGGCTGTCGTGCTCGAACCGGCGGCATGCATGACCGCCAGGAGGTCCTCCGTCCAATGGGCCAAGGCGTCGCGTCCATCCTGAGGGCGCGAATCGGACAGTCCGGAGCCACGAGCGCTGAAGCGGATGACGCGGCTGAACGAGGCCAGACGCCGCAGGAAACGCGCAATGGCGGGATCCTCCCACTCGAGATCCAAGGATGCCCACCAACCCGTCGTGAAAATCAGATCGCGCGGCCCCTCGCCCAGCATTTGGTAGGCAACGCGGTCATCGCCGACCTTGGCGTAGCGGGTTTCCGGCGCGGTCATTTCGTGACGGGCTCCAATTCAAGTTCGGCTTCGCATCGCAACAAAGAGCATGCCGAGCCCCGCGCCGCAAGCCAGCACCGCCATCAAGGTCGCGGTCGAATCGGAATCGTTGCCGCTTTTTTCGCCCTGCGCTTGCACCGTGGGTCGCGGCGCGGCTTCACGCGTTTCTACGTGGGTGAATGGACTGAAGATGGCGCACACAAGAGAAACCTTGCCGAGGGCGCGACCTGTCGCCCGCTGTCACTGGACTTCTTCATGGCGTTCTCCTAGTGGGGGCGGCCATTCAATCCCCGACGTCGGGGTGCCGGTCAGGGTTCCGGTCGGCGGAATGACCCGGGCCGCGTTCTCGTAGTCGGGCGAGCGGAAGGTACCGAAGGCCACGCGCCCCACCGCGCCCGGGAAGACGCCGAGCGCCTGCAGCGGGACGGCCGAAGTCGTGAAGGCAGGCGCCGTCCCGGTCTGCTGGACCCACTGGATGCCGCTGAGGCTCGTCACCGGAAACACCGCGCGCACGGTGCCGCCCGACCGCGGAACAGTGGGGCGCGTCCGGCCTGGGCCTTGTGTCGATCCTGCATGTGAGTCTCCTCGCAATCTCTCTCTCTCCGTTGGACGGATCGCAGCATGGAATGCATGGTTCGTTCGCGAGTCGGCTGCGAGGGACCCGCGGCGGATTTATATAGCCTTGTCGCGCATTTGGTCCAGTTAGGGTTAGTCCCGCACGCGACTGGCAAGGCCGAGCTCAGGCATTGGAACCGGCATCACGAGACGCAAGAGTCGACCGGGCCGCTTCCAGAAGCCTTCTGGTTCTGATGGCCTTCCGCATCCCGACAACGCTGCCGACACAGCAGAGAATGGACACCACGATCACGAAAGCGGCGACGAGTGGGCGCGTGCTCATGAGGTGGGAGGCCCACAGGCTGCCCAACAACATCGCCACGATGCCGCCGAGACTCGACGCGGCACTCCTGCAGGCGATTTCACCCGTCCCGTGATTCACCCACCCGAGCAGGGTCCGCCAATCGCCAGGGCGTTCGAGCACTGCCGTGACAGTCATGCCGGCCTCGATCCGAGGCGCCCCGGGAACCGCGACGCCGGACTCCTTCACGTCTGCGGACTCGAATCCGAACTCCGTGCTGAGCACACGGTTTCGCCGCGACCTGTGAACGATGTCGAAGACCCGGTCGAAAGTGATGGTGACTGCATTCATGGGCAAGGGTGGTCCAGTTTCCTGCCACGAATTCTCGCGCGGTCCCGGTCCGCGACGCACGAGCCCGCCACGCGCGTATGGAGAGGTGAGAGAGGTGACGCTCCCTTCGCAGGGACGTCCCCGCTCTCAAGGGCCTTGCGCACCGCGCCGAACGAAAGCACGCCGGTCACGCGCCCACCGATTCGCACCGGAATGCAAAGAGCCGAACCCAAGCCGATGCACAGGCAGTACTCTGCTTCAGTCGTTGCCTCGGGCGGAAGGTCGGCGTTGGCCCGTTTCTCTTCGCCCTCTGAATTCAGAAGCGTCAGCCCTCATGAGTGACGCGCGCGGTTGCCGTTGTGCACCGCCCATTCGATCGCATCGAACAGCGCTGCGGCGTCCACGGGCTTGCGAAAGAAGGAGCGAGCACCCAGCGCTCGTGCAAGGTCGCTGTCCGCGGTGTTGTCGCTCGCGGACAACGCGATGACGGGAAGAACGTCCGCCAGTGAACGCAGGGCAGCCCTCACTGCCGCGTCGCAATCCCTGAGCGCCGAGACTTCGAGCAAGATGCAGGCCGCCTGCCTCCAATGAGCCAGCTCCAGAAACTCCTGGACGCTGGCGCAAGGTTGTGCCTCGAAGTCGGCCGAGTCTATCAGGCGCCCAAGGCCCTCCCGCACCGACTCATCGCGATCAACGACGTAGACGATTCTCAAGGGGCCGCGCCTTGTTTTCATCGCTCCGCTCCTTCACGATTGAACAGATTTGTCCATCCCTGACGTGGTGCGCGAATAGGGCGGAACCCTAGCCTGGGCATGACGGCGCGCAAATCCTACTTTGGTTGGATGTGGGTCGGGGTCTCCGCATCCCTGAAACACCATCGCTGGCCTTTGCGCTGCATCAATGCGACGTCGCCGGTTCGGCGCCAAAGTGTGCGCGTTGCGAGCGATCGCGGATCGATACGCCCATATCCCAGCCTTCAGGACATGACCGATTGCCTGAATCAAGCCGATCTGGTTTGCGACTTCGAGGCTTTTTCCAAAGTCGTGCGCACCCGCCGGTCCGTGCGCGCCTATCTGCCGGAACCCGTTCCCGTCGATGTCATGGACGCATGTCTCGACCTTGCCCTGCTGGCGCCCACATCGCACAACCTCGAATCCTGGCAATTCATCGATGTACGCGATGGAGCCAAGCTGGATCTGCTGCGTCATTGCTGCCTGGATCAACCGGCGACAAAGGCACCCAACCTGGTCGTCGCGGTGGCGCGACCGGATTTCTGGCGGTCCGGCCGCAAGCTGATGCTGGCAGCGATTGCGCGTGAGGAAACGCCGGGTCGGCTGCCCCCATTGATGGCATTGAAGTACCAACTCCAGATTCCGCTGATCTTCATGGACGGCCCGTTCCACTTCCTCGCTCCACTCAAGCGGCTGGTGACCTGGGGCATCGGGCTTTTCACGGTGTCGTGGCGTGTCGAAGTCGGCCGGTCGGGCCAGGTGCTGTGGGCGACAAGGACCACGGCGCTCGCGTGCCAGAACCTGATGCTTGCGCTTCGCGCGGCCGGCTACGACAGCTGCGCCATGGAAGGATTCGATGAGCCGCGCCTGAAGCGCCTGCTCAAGCTGCCGCGCGCGGCGCGTGTCGTCATGGTCATTGCCGCCGGCCGTCGTGCCGAGGGCGGTGTGATGCCGCAATATCGCTTTGAGCGCGAGCGTTACGTCCAGCGGGTCTGATTGTCCGCGCCGAGCACCAGCCAACTCAAACGACGACAGACCCGACTGGCCGCCGAAGCGCATAGGGAAGGCTCGGGCCGTAGCCGAAACGCAGCACTGCATCGGGACGCCGATCCTTCATGCCGACCAGTGCCGAAAGTTCTTTTCGCAGGCCACCCACCTCGACGGGCTGATTGACGAAGGAGAGCTTCATGCCGAGCGCCGTCGCCTGCAGCGCGAAGCGCTGGCACGCCTGGCCGGCGCGCACCCAATGCTCGGGACTTGCCTGCTCGGCGAAGAAGACGGCAACGCCCGAGGAGGTCCGAAGTTGGCTTGCGTACTTGTCATCTTCCGCCGCTGCGCGGAAGGCCAGTTCGAACATCGAGCGGCCGAGCCAGGTCGGCATCGACGGATTGCCGGTTGTGCCCACGAACAGTCCATCGCCGGTTTCCATGGCCTGACGGGGGTTGAAGCGAAGCCAGCGCCTCAGTTCGGACACGAAGGCGCGATCGGCCATCTGCACGTCGTTGCCAGCGACGACGAGGTCGCGAATGCGCTCGATCTTCGCCCTGTCCGTCACCAGCTCCAGCGCGACTCCCTGCGACGCGGGGACCACGTCGGCCAGGATCTCGAGCTCCGCGGAACCCACTGCACGGCCATCGAAATCGGCGCGCGTCGACTGCCGCCTGGGGATCGCGTCGAACAGCGTCGAATGCGCACGCGCGCCTTCGATGAATTCGAACACCACATGCCCGCCGTCCCGCGCGTCGAAGTGCGTCGCGCCCGGACGCCCGCGCGCGGCGGCGGAGAGAGAGAGGTTCTCCGCGGCGCACCCGAGACTGAAGAAGAGATGATGGTCGTCCGGATCGACCGCCGGGGTTCGCCGCGAGAAATCTGGCCAGATGGCAATCTGGCCGCGCCCAAGCTGAAACTTCCAGGGCTGCGTGTTGTGGCCATTTGCCGCAAGCGTCGCATAGCGCACCAGTTCCTCGAGCTCAGGCGCATCCGGAAGCGGCGCCCTCTGCGCTCGAGCGGCGGCCCGATGTCCTTCCTCGGAGCCCATTTGCAGGACGCTGGTTGTTGCCAGCGCGGCCGCTCCGAGAGCGATCGCGCCGCCGCCGAGTAAGTAGGTTCGCCTGTTCATGACCGCTTGCCACGCTCCGAGATGACTGGAGCCAGAAGATAGCGGTTGCTCGCCGATGCGAAATGATCTGGGTCAAGCCGCCAGCGTGTCGGCGAAGCCTTGAATCCCCGTAATGCCCGACGCGCCAGCTCCGATACGGTCAAACAGCCGGCCTCAGTGACCGCCGCCCAGATAAGCCGCCTTCACGGCCGGATCGTCGCGCAGTTTCTCCGCCGGCCCGTGCAGGGAGATGCGCCCGTTCTCCAGCACGTAGCCATAGTCCGCCACGCCGAGCGCCGCAGCCGCGAACTGCTCGACGAGCAGCATCGTGACGCCTTCGCTCTTCAGCCGCTCGATGATGCGGAACACTTCGGTCACCAGGATCGGCGCCAGGCCCATCGAAGGTTCGTCGAGCAGCACCACCTCGGGGTTCAGCATCACGGCACGCGCCATGGCAAGCATCTGCTGCTCGCCGCCCGACAAGGTGCCGGCCAGTTGCGTGCGCCGCTCCTTCAGCCGCGGGAACAACTCCATGGCCCGCTCCAGGTCACGCGAGACGTCGCCGCGCGGGCGGCTGCCGGTCAGGCGCGGGAAAGCGCCGAGCACGAGGTTGTCGGTCACCGTCATGGTCGCGAAGACGCGTCGGCCCTCGGGCGAGTGCGCGAGGCCGTGCTTGGCAATGTGGTAGGACTCCAGGCCATCGATGCGCCTGCCGTTGAGCACGATCTCGCCGGAGGTCGGCGCGATCATTCCCGAGACGGCGCGCATGGTCGTCGTCTTGCCCGCACCGTTCGAACCGATGAGGGTCACGACCTTGCCCTTCGGCACCTCGATCGAGATCCCGTGCAGCACCTGCACCTTGCCGTAGCCGGCATGAAGATTCTTGATGGTCAACATAGGCTTGCCTCGCTCAGGCGGCTTTCAGGTCGGCTTGGGCGCCGGCGTCCTGGCCGCCGAGGTAGGCCTCGATGACCTTCTCGTCGGCCTGGACCTGCGCCGGCACGCCCTCGGCGATCTTCTGGCCGAAGTCGAGCACCGACACGGTGTCGCACATGCTCATGACCACGTCCATGTGGTGCTCGATGAGGATCACGGTCACGCCGTGCTCCCGGATCTTGCGGATGATCGCGATCAGCTCCTTGATGTCCGGCGCCGTGAGGCCGGCGGCGGGCTCGTCCAGCAGCAGCAGTTGCGGGTCCAGCGCCAGCGCGCGGGCGATCTCCAGCAGGCGCTGCTTGCCGTAGGGCAGATTGCGCGCCTCCTCGGTCGCGTACTCGGCCAGGCCGACGAAGGCCAGGAGGCCCATGCCGCGCCGCACCGCCGCATCGCGCTCGCGCCGGTAGCGCGGCGTGTGCAGCGCCACGTCCAGCAGGTTGCTGTCGAAGCTGTGATGCAGGCCGACCTGCACGTTCTGCAGCGCGGTCATCTCGCCGAAGAGCTGCACGTTCTGGAAGGTGCGCGCGATGCCCGACAGCGCGATGTCCGACGAACTGCGCCCGACCAGCGAACTACCCGCGAAGCCAAGCGCCCCCGCCGTCGGCACGTAGATGCCGGTGAGCACGTTCATCATCGTGCTCTTGCCCGAGCCGTTGGGCCCGATCAGTCCGTGGATGGTGCCGCGCCGTATGTCCAGGTCGACGTTGTTGAGCGCCTTCAGGCCGCCGAACTGCATCAGCACGCCCCGCGCCTGCAACAATTGCTCGCCGCCCCCGGCCTGCGACGCCGTGGCGATGGCGGCCCCGGGCGCGACGCCCTCCCCGATCGACGCCTCGCCCTCCAGGCCCGGGCGCTTCATGTTGAACGCGCTGCGCACGAAGCCGACGATGCCGTCCTGCAGGTAGTAGACGACGAAGAGCATGATCGCGCCGAAGATCGACAGCCGCCAATCCGTCATCGTGTCGAGGCAGAAGGCCAGCACGGCGAGCGCGACGCTGCCCACCACCGGGATCGCCATCTGCAGCGGTGTCGCGCGCCGGCGGCGGATCGCGAAGGCCGCGGTCGCGAGGACCACCAGCGCGAGCGCGACGGAGACCCAGCGGAACATCTCGACATCGTCCAGCAGCTTGGGCAGCAGCACGATGACGGCCGCCCCCAGCATGGAGCCGATGCGGCTCTTGCGCCCGCCCATGATCACCGCCAGCAGGAAGAGCACCGTGAGTTCGAAGTTGTAGGTGTTGGGCGAGATGTACTGCTCCGAGAAGGCGTACAGGCTCCCGGCGAGCCCGGCGAAGCCGGCGCTGATCACGAAGGCATAGACCTTGTAGCGGTAGACCGACACGCCCATGCAGTCGGACGCCACCGGGCTGCCCCGCAAGGCCTCGAAGGCGCGCCCGAGGTGCGAGCGCAGGATGCGATGCACCACCACCAGCGACAGCAGCAGCAGCACCGCGACCAGCCAGTAGTAGCCGCGCTCGTCAAGCTTGTGGCCGAGCAGGACCGGCTTGTCGAGCTTGATGCCCATTGGCCCCTCGGTGAGGAAGCTCATCTCGTTGATGAGGATCTGCACGATGGTCCCGAAGGCCAGCGTGACCATGGCCAGGTAGGGCCCCGTGACCCGCAGCGCCGGCAGCGCGAGGATCGCGCCGAACGCCGCCGTGACCCCGATCGCCGCGACCAGGGTCAGCAGCACCGGCGCGCCCAGCTTGAAGACCAGCACGCCGGCCGTGTAGGCGCCGATGCCGAAGAGCCCCGCATGGCCGAGCGACACCTGCCCGGTATAGCCGACGACGATGTCGAGCCCGAAGATCAGGATCGCGTAGATCGCGATCGTCTCCAGCAGATGGATGTAGTAGGCATTGTCGATGGCCACCGGAAACAGCAGCAGCGCCGCTGCGCCGGCGATGGCCAGCAGCAGGTGGCTCGTCTTCATGGATGGTTGTCGTTGTTGTTGCTTCATGGGCGCGCTCACACCTTCTTGATGGCGGTCTTGCCGAACAGGCCCTGCGGCCGCACGGCCAGCACGATCAAGAGCAGCACCAGGCCCGGCACGTCCTTGTAGCCGGTGCTGATGTAGAAGCCGGTCGTCGTCTCGGCGATGCCCAGGATGATCCCGCCCACCACGATGCCCATGCCGCTGGTCAGGCCGCCGATGATCGCCACGGCGAAGGCCTTCAGGCCGAGCACCGCGCCCATGGTGGCGCCGGTGAGGGTCAGCGGCGCGATCAGCACGCCGGCGAAGGCCGCGGTCGCCGACGAAAGCGCATACGAGAAGGTGATCACCAGCCCCGTGTTGATGCCCATCAGCTTGGCGGCGTCGCGGTCGTTGAAGGTCGCGACCACGGCCTTGCCGTAGATCGTCCTGCGGTTGAAGAACTCCACCGCCAGCATCATCAGCACGGCGCCGCAGACCACCAGGATCTCCATCGGAAGCACGTTCGCGCCCAGGAACTTGAGCGGCGATTCCGGCAGCGGCGACGGGAACCTCAGGTCGTCGCGTCCCCACACGTTCTCGGCCACGTTCTTGAAGATGATGCCCAGCGCGATCGTCGACATGATCCAGCCGAACTCCGACTTGATCTTGATGGCCGGCCTCACGCCGATGCGTTCCACCACCGCACCCTGGAAGACGCCGAACACGCACACGATCGGAATCATGAGCCAGTAGTTCACGCCGAGGCCGACCAGCGTCAGCCCGACCAGCGCGCCCAGCATGAGCGCCTCGCCCTGCCCGAAGTTGAGGGTGTCCGAGGTGGCAAAGGTCAGCTGGTAGCCGAAGGCGATGACCGCATAGATCATGCCCAGCGCGATGCCGCTGTAGATGAGTTGGGTGAGGATTTGCATGGCAGTGAGTGACGGTGTCCTGGAGCGGGTGCAGCAAAAGGCGCCGCCGCGGACTGGCCGGGGCGGCGCCGTTGCCGGCTCGATTGCCGAGGCTCGACGCGCTTACTTCATCAAGGCCGCATTGGCGGCCGCATCCTTCACGCGCACGGTGGACGCGTCCTTCTGGTCCTGGGTACTCGCGAACACCACGCGCGAGGCCTTGACGACGCCGAACACCGGGATGTTCGCGGTGATCGCCTCATGGTCGCCCTTCGAGAAGGGGTTGTTGTACGTCGTCACCACGCCCTCGACCGGCGTCTTCAGGTTCTCCAGCGCTTCCTTGATCTTCGGACCGTCCGTGCTGCCCGCCTGCTTGATCGCCGCGGCCAGCAGGTAGATCGAGTCATAGCCCTGGGCCGCGGAGACCGGCGAATCCATGCGGTTGTTCTTGGGCTTGAAGGTCTTGACGTAGTTGTCGATGAACTGCTTGCGCTTGGCCGTGGTCGCTTCCTGGATGAAGGTCTGCGGCATGCTCGCGCCCTCGCCGCCCGGCCCCGCGTTGTCGATGAAGTTGGCCATCGAGAGCGTCCAGCTGCCGACCATCGGCACCTTCCAGCCCAGCTTGGTCATGCCATTGGCGATCTGCGCCAGCTCGGGGCCGATGCCGTAGGTGAGGATCGCCTCGGCGCCGGCTTCCTTGGCCTTGAGCAGCTGCGGCGTCATGTCGACGTCCTTGATGTTGAACTTCTCGACCGCCACCGGCGTGACGCCCTTGCTCTTGAGGGCCTTCTCCAGGTCCTCGCGGCCGAGCTGGCCGTAGTTGGTCGAGTCGGCCAGGATCGCGACCTTCTTGTAGCCGCGGCGCACCACCGCCTCCTGCACGATCATCGGCGCCTGGATGCTGTCATGCGCGGCGTTGCGGAAGACGTAGTTGTCCGGGTCCTTGTCGAACTGGTGCGTCACCACCGACCCGGTCGCCACGTTGTTCATGACCGGGATCTTCGCGTCCTGCAGGAAACGCTGGGAAGCGAGCGCCACGCCGGTGTTGATGTAGCCCACCACGGCAGTGACCTTCTCCTTGTTGACGAACTCCTGGGCGATCTGCACGCCGCGCTCGTTCTTGGCCTCGTCGTCGCGCTCGATCAGCTGGATCGGACGACCCAGCACCCCGCCCGACTTGTTGATTTCCTCGGCGGCCAGGCGCACGCCGTCGCGCATGCTCACGCCCATCGAGGACGAGCCGCCGGTGAAGGGCCCGTCGACGCCGATCTTGATCGGGTCGGCCGCCATGGCCACGCTGCTGAGGGCGGCCAGGACGAATGCTGCGGTCACTGTCTTGTGGAAGCGGTTCAAGGTGTTGTCTCCTGTTGCGTTGGTTCTGGTGCCGGCCATTGTCTTTTTCAGCGTGCGTTCAACCCATTCGCATCAATGCGGAGAGCGTCTGCGTAGTTCTGCATACGGGAAAACGAGAACCCGCGGGGCACCCCGCCAAGCCATGCGCGCAGCAGCACAATGCCGGCCATGAAACCGAAGGCCAAGATCCTCCTGCTTGCCGTTGCGCCCTTGCTGCTCGCCATTGCGCTGATCGGCGGCCTGCTCGCCGTCGAGACCGAGCACCTCGACCGCGACCAGGCCAAGGTGCTCGAGGAGGTGCTGCTCAACACCAAGCGCGAAGAGCTGCGCAACTATGTCGCGCTGGCGCTCACTTCCATCGACCCCCTCTACGGCGCCGGGCGCGACGACGAAGCCGCCAAGGAGCAGGCCAAGGCCATCCTTGCCAGCATGAATTTCGGCGATGACGGCTACTTCTTCGTCTACGACATGGAGGGGCAGGTGCTGGTGCATCCGCGGCAGCCCGATCTGATCGGGCAGAACCTGTGGGACCGGCGCGATGGCGACGGCGTCTACATGATCCGCGAGCTGATCCGGCGCGCCCGCGAGGGCGGCGGCTTCACGCCCTACCAATGGCCCAAGCCGTCGAACGGGCGCATCGAGCGCAAGCTCGGCTACTCGATCGAGCTGCCGCGCTGGGGCTGGATGCTGGGTACCGGCATCTACGTCGACGACGTCGATGCGGCCGCCGCCAGGCTGCGCGGCAGCCTGCTCGAGAGCGTGCGCCAGACCTTGTGGGGGCTGGCAGCGGTCGCGGTGGTGGCCGCGCTCGCGGTGTTCGCCGGCGGCATGGCGCTCAACATCACCGAGCAGCGGCAGGCCGACCGCAAGCTCAAGGCGCTCGCGCACCGGGTCGTGACCTCGCAGGAGGAAGAACGCGCGCGCGTCTCGCGCGAGCTGCACGACCACATCTGCCAGCTGCTGGTGTCGATCAAGTACCAGTTCGAGCTGGTCGGCCACCGGCTCGCCCATCCCGGCCGGGAGCCGGTGACGGCCATCGACCGCGAGATCAGCGCTCTCTCGCAGGCCATCAGCGAGGTGCGGCGCATTTCGCATGACCTGCGACCGGCGTTGCTGGATGACCTCGGGCTGCCGGCCGCACTCGAACACATCGGCAACGAGCTGGCCGAGCGCAAGGGCTTGCAGGTCCATGTGTCGTCGAGCGCGAACGACGACCTGCCGGAGCTGCAGGCCGTGAGCCTGTTCCGCGTCGCGCAGGAAGCCCTGCGCAACATCGAGCGGCATGCCGGCGCGCAGCGGGTCGACATCTACCTCGACGACTCGGACGAGCGGCTCGAGCTGCGCATCGTGGATGACGGCCAGGGCTTCGACGTCCAGCAGGTCGAGTCGAGCAAGGACCGCGGCATCGGCCTCACCAACATGCGCGAGCGCGTCGAGCGCCACCAGGGCAGCTTCCAGATCGTCTCCACGCCGGGCCGCACGTCGCTGGTCGCGAGCTTTCCCCTGCAGGTCACGGCCTGAAGAAGAACATGGACGCACCGATTCCCCCCATCCGCCTGATGATCGTGGACGACCACGCCCTGGTGCGCGACGGCCTGCGTGCGAGGCTGGCGGTGGTGACGCACCTGCAGGTCATCGGCGAAGCGTCGAGCGGCCCCGAGGCGCTGCAACTGGCGAAGGCCGATCCGCCCGACCTGATGCTGATCGACGTCGGCATGCGCGGCATGAACGGCATCGAGCTGGCCACCGCCCTGCGCTCGCGGCATCCCGGGATCCGCGTGCTGATGCTCAGCATGTACGACAACCGCGAGTACGTGGTGAGTGCGATCCGCGCCGGGGCACGCGCCTATGTGCTCAAGGAGTCCCCGACAGAAGAGATCCTGACCGCCATCAGCGAGGTGTGCGCCGGCGGCGAATACTTCAGCCCGCGCATCGCGCACGTGCTCGCCCAGGCCGAAGCGGCGACGCCACAGCTCACCGCGCGGGAACACGAGATCCTCCGCTTCCTGGCGCACGGGCACAGCAACAAGGCGGTGGCGCGCCAACTCGACATCAGCGTGCGCACCGTCGAGACACATCGCTTCAGCCTGCGCCGCAAGCTGGGGGCGGACTCCGCCAGCGCCCTGCTGAAGATCGCCGTGGCCAACGGGTGGATCACCTTGTAGCCAGTCCCTTCAATCGATGCCGCAGGAGATGGACAGGTAGCGTTTCATGCGCAGGACGGCCAGCTCGGGGTCGCAGAGGACGCCGCATTGGTCGGCCAGCTCGAAGACCTTGGCGAAGTGCGCGGCGCCGCGCGCCGACTGCAGCCCGGCCGCCATCGAGAAGTGGTCCTGCTGCCCGTTGAGCCAGGCAATGAACACCACACCGGCCTTGTAGTGGCGCGTCGGCGCCCGGAAGATCTCCCGCGACAGCGCCACGGTCGGGTCCAGCAGGCTGCGGAAGCGCTGCGCGTTACCGGCGGCAAGCTCGGCCAGCGCGGCCGCGGCAACCGGGGCGATGGGGTCGAAGATCCCGAGCAGGCCATGCGAGTGGCCGCTGTCGTCCCCCGCGATGAGCTCGGCATAGTTGAAGTCGTCGCCGGTGTACATCTTGACGCCCGCGGGCAAGCGGCGACGAAGCGCCAGCTCCCACTTCGCGTCGAGCAGCGAGACCTTGATGCCCTCCACCTTCGAGGCGTTGTCGCCGATCAGGTGCGCCACCGTGTCCAGTGCCGTGGCCAGATCGTTCGATCCCCAGTAGCCCTGGAGGGCCGGGTCGAACATCTCGCCCAGCCAGTGCAGGATCACGGGCCTGGAGACATCACGAAGCAGGCGTCCGTAGAGCGACAGGTAGTCGTCCGCGCCGCGCGCGCAACGGGCCAGCGCACGACTCGCCATGAGGATGACGCGGCCGCCCTCGGCCTCGACCACGCCGAGCTGCTCGCGGTAGGCCGCCTCGACGTCGGCCAGCGTCACCTCGGGGCCCGCGATCAGCTGGTCCGTGCCGGCGCCGCACGCCAGGTCGCCGCCGACCGATCGTGCGTGCCGCAGGCTCCGCTGGATCAGTTCCCGGGCCACCGGCCAGTCCACACCCATGCCGCGCTGGGCGGTGTCCATCGCCTCGGCGACCTTGAAGCCCAGCTTGTACAGGTGCTCGCGAAAGGCCAGCGTGGTGTCCCAGTCGACGATCGGGGACGCATCCCACGGATCGACCGTGGCGAAGGGGTCGATCACCACGTGGGCGGCTGCATAGACCGTGCGGTTGAACGCCGGCAGCGGCTGCTGCGGACGGACGGGACTGGCCTGGACGGCGTAGCGCTTGAGGCTGCCGTCGGACTGCGGTAGACGAATTTCCATGACTGCTCCTTTGCGCAACCCATGCGCGAGTTCAATGAACGGTGGGCCCGGGTCCGGCCTCAATCAATTCGCTCTGCGAGCGAAAGCGTGCGCCTTGCTTTCGCGGCCGCGTTGCCGAGGCGGCCCAGGATGTGGTCAGCCGCCTTCTCCGCGACCATGATGGTCGGAGCGTTCGTGTTGCAGGAGGGAACGCGCGGCATGACTGAAGCGTCCACCACCCGCAGGCCCCGCAAGCCGATGACGCGAAGGTCGGGCGTCACGACGCTGTCGGGGCTGTCGGCCGGACCCATCCTGCAGGTGCCCACGGGGTGGTGGTCCGTCTTCGCATTGGCGCACGCATAGTCGAAGAGTTCATCGTCGGTCTTGAGCCGACTGCCCGGCAAGACCTCCGCCTGGACGTAGCGCTTCATGGCGGGTTGCGACAGGATCTCGCGCACGAGCCGCAAGCCCTTGATCGCCATCTTCCGATCGTAGGGATCCGACCAGTAGTTCGGGTCGAGCAGAGGCGCCGCACCCGGGTCCTTGCTCGCCAGCCTCACGGTGCCGCGGGAGCGGGGCCGGAGGTAGGCCGTGTTCAGCGTCACGCCGGCGTTCCTCAGCTTGGCCATGCCTGCTTCGATGCCGGAGCCGAGTCCGAGATGAAACTGGATATCCGGCGAGCGGGCATGCCCGCCAGGGTCCGCGTACCAGAATCCACCGGTCTCGAAGAGGCTCGAGGCGACCGGACCCGTCTTCAACAGCAGGTATTGAAGGCCAGCCATGGCCGCGTAATGCGGCTTGTTGTACTTGTCATAGGTGTGGTCGCCGGTGCATTCCGCGATCACGAACAGATCCAGGTGGTCTTGCAGATTGCTTCCGACGCCACGCAAGTCGTGCACCACACGCACGCCCACAGAACCCAGGTGATCTGCGGGGCCGATGCCCGACTGCATCAGCAGCTTGGGCGACCCGATCGCCCCGGACGAGACGATGACCTCTCGCTCCGCCCTCACGATGCGGGGCGACGCATTGTCGCGGCTGACGATCTCCACGCCAACGGCACGATCTCCCTCCACGACGACCCTGAGTGCCTGGCTCTGCAGCATCACCGTGAGGTTCGGGCGACTGCGTACCTCCTTGTCGAGGAATCCGATCGAGGCGGAAGAGCGCCTCGCGTCCAGTTGCGTCAGCTGGTAGTAGCCGAGGCCCTCCTGGCTCGCGCCGTTGAAGTCGGCATTGAATGGAATGCCCAGTTCCTGCCCGGCCCGGAAGAAGGCCTCGCAAATGGGCAGCGGGCTGATCGGGTTCGATACGCCGAGCGGCCCGCCATAGGCGTGGAATTCGTTCGCAAAGCGCGCGTTGTTCTCGGAACGCTTGAAGTACGGCAACACCTCGCGGTAAGACCAGCCCTCCGCACCCTCCTCGGTCACCCATTCATCGTAGTCGGCGGGCACGCCGCGCGTGTAGAGCTGAGCGTTGATCGACGACCCGCCCCCGATCACCTTGGCCTGGGTGAAGCGCAGGACGCGGTCCTTCAGGTGCTTCTGCGGAACGGTTTGCCATCCCCAGGAGCCGATGCCCTTCGTCATCTTTGCGAAGCCGGCCGGCATATGAAAGAAAGGATGCCAGTCGGAACCGCCGGCCTCGAGCAGCAGGACCTTGACCTGCGGATCGGCGCTCAGTCGATTCGCGAGCACGCAGCCTGCCGACCCGCCCCCGGTGATGATGTAGTCATAGTTGTCCATGCTCACAACCTCGGAATGGAAAGCGCACCGTCGACGTTGATGACCGAACCGGTAGCGAACGCGAACCTGCCCGAGGCCAGCTCCGCAACGACGCGCGCGATGTCTTCGGGCAGGCCCCAGCGGTCCATCGGCACCAGCCCCTGCGCGATGAGGCGGTCGTACTTGTCGGCCACACCGGCCGTCATCGCGGTCCGGATCACACCGGGCCGGATCTCGAACACGCCCACGCCCTGCTTGGCCAGGCGTAGCGCGA
This sequence comes from Variovorax sp. HW608, assembly GCF_900090195.1. Classification (NCBI taxonomy): domain Bacteria; kingdom Pseudomonadati; phylum Pseudomonadota; class Betaproteobacteria; order Burkholderiales; family Comamonadaceae; genus Variovorax; species Variovorax sp. HW608. The sequence continues at coordinate 1,718,609 of NZ_LT607803.1, read as the reverse complement.
AGAGCTTGGTCAGCATGCCCAGTCCGGCCTTCGACAGGCAGTACTCGCCCCGCTCCACCGATGCGAGTTCCGCGCTGACCGAAGAAACCGTGATGATCGATTGCGGCGCGCCGGACGGGGTCCCGACCATCTGCCGCGCCACTTGCTGCGTCAGGAAGAAGGTCCCGCGCAGATTGGTATCGAGGACAAGGTCGAAGGCCTCCGGTTGCACATCGAGCAGATCCCCGCGCTTCGGCGACCCGATCCCGGCGTTGTTGACCAGGCAGGTCACGGGACCGCCCCACAGAGCGATGCTTTCGAGCATCGACGCATGCTCCGCGACGTCGGCGAGATTGCCTTGAAACGCGAGGGCACGGGCACCCTGGCCTTCGATGGCCGCCGCCGTCTCGCTCGCATCGTCGATCGCCATGATCGCGATGTCGAAGCCTCTGGCAGCCAGTTCGATCGCAATGGCGGCGCCGATGCCGCGGCTCGCACCGGTGACCAGCGCAACGGGTCTGGAGGGGCGTGCAGAGTTGTTCATGACGAAGCAGCCTTCAGGTTCGTTCTGAGGTGATGACCGACACGCAGGGCCTGGGCAGCGATGGTCAACGCCGGATTGAGCGCCCCCGAGGAGGGGAAGAAGCTCGCATCGACGACATAGAGATTGTCGTGGTCCCAGGCCTTGCAATGAGGATCGAGCGCGGACGTCCGCGGATCGTCCCCGAACCGCACGGTGCCGCACTGATGTGAAGGCGTGTCCATCGTGAAGGGCTTGGTCAGCACGATGGGATACCCGCTTCGCCTGATGATCCCTGAAGCTTTGCGCACCCACTGCCGATGGGCATTCATGTTCGTCCTGTGCCAGCGCAGATCGACTCCCCCATCCGGATTGGGACGAACGGTGCTCTCGTGATGGGGCAGGTCCTCCGACATGACGTACCAGTCGACGCTGTGCTCCGCCAGCCACGTGCGCAGCGCACGAGGCGTCCAGGCCGGCATGGCGCCACGCAAGATGGGCTCGGAGAGCTTCCCCAGGAGCTGCAGATTGCCCAGCGGCGGCCCCTTCCCGCCCGAATCGGCATCACCGAAGTAGTAGTCGTTGATCGACAAGGTCTTTGGAAACCGCGTCGGGTTTCGACGCGCAGGATGCAAGGCCATCAAACCGGTGCAGTTGTGATTCATGAAGTACCGCCCCACCACGTCGCTGGAGTTGGCAAGACCGCGCGGATGTCGATCGGTCGCAGATCGCAACAGCAGCGCCGCGGAATTGATCGCGCCAGCGCTGACAACGAAGAGGCCCGCTCGAATGCGCTTGCGCACGCCCTGTTCGATGACCTCCGCCGCTTCGATCCGGCGCCCGCTGGCGTCGGTGACGAGCCGCTCGACGAATGACTCTGTCCTCAGCTCGACATTGGGCTGAAGCAGCGCTGGACGAACGAGGCACCTCTCCGCATCGCCCTTGGCGCCGAACTGACAGGGGAACGCGTCGCAGGTGCCACAGCGACGACAGAGCCCGCCATAGTCGACCGCGGCGGGCATGGGGAAGGGATGAAGTCCTTGCGCCTTCAGCCGCGCCTCGATCTCGGCGAGCACCGGTTCGTGCGGGATCGGCGGATGGTCATACGGGCCGCTGCGAGGCGGCTCGGTGGGATCCAGGCCCGACTGTCCGCGTACACCGAACAACCGCTCGGCGAGTGCGTACCACGGCTCGAGATCGGCGTAGCGGATGGGCCAGGCGGGAGACACGCCGTCCTCGAGTTCCCGTGCCTCGAAATCCAGGGCACGAAAACGAAACATCGCCGTTCCGTAGAACTTCGTGTGCCCGCCCACGTAGTAGTACTGGCCTGGCCGGAAGCGTCGCTCGCCGCTCGTCCATGTCTCGTTGCTGCGGTAGCGCAGGTCCACGAACACGGCCTCGGGGTCCGAGTTCTGGGGTTCGCGAGGAAGCACCGGGCCGCGTTCGACGATGAGCACCTTGGCACCCGTTCCGGCCAGTTGACGCGCGATCGCTCCGCCGCCCACGCCCGACCCGATGACCAGCACATCGCACGACTCCGACATGGCCTTCACTCGATCAACATTTCTGTCTTTGCGTCGAAGCACACCAGCTTCGACAGATCGATCAGGAACCGCGCGCGCTGCCCCCGTGTGAGCGGGGCGTCCGGCTCCAGCCGCACGGTGAACTCGCTTCCGCCGAGATCCAGCAGCGCAAGCGTGTCGGCACCCGTGGGCTCGATCACTTCGACGCTGGCATCGACAAGGCATTGATTCGGCCCCGTCACCATGCCCTCCCGTGCCAGGCTGACAGCCTCGGGACGAATGCCTGCGATGACCTCCTCGCCGGCATAGCCACGCAAGCCAGCCGCCCCCGGGGGTACGGGGATGCTGCATTTCGACCCCTTTCCCGCGCCGATCTCGAGCATCAGCGCGCCGTCGCTCGAAGTGACCCGGGCGCGGGTCAGGTTCATCCTAGGTGATCCCATGAAGCCCGCCACAAAGGTGTTTGCCGGGCGGTTGTACACCTCGTGGGGTGTGCCGAGTTGCTGCAGCACGCCGCCCTTCATGACCGCAATGCGGGTCGCGAGCGTCATGGCCTCGATCTGGTCGTGCGTGACATAGACGATCGTTGCCTTCAGGCGTTGATGGAGCTTCTTGATCTCGGTTCGCATGTCGACCCGAAGCTGCGCGTCGAGGTTCGACAGCGGCTCGTCGAAGAGGTAGAGCTGCGGTTCGCGCGCCAGCGCGCGGCCGATCGCGACACGTTGCCGCTGGCCGCCCGAAAGCTGCCTGGGCTTGCGCTCGAGCAGATGCTCGATCTGCAGGAGCTTGGACACCGACCTCACCCGCTCGGCGCGCTGCGACTTGTCCACCTTGCGCATCTGCAACGGAAATTCGATGTTCTGCGCGACCGTCATGTTCGGGTAGAGCGCATAGGACTGGAACACCATCGAGATGTTGCGCTCGGCAGGCGCGACATGGGTGATGTCCCGGCCCTCGAGCTTGAGCGCTCCTCCGGTCGGCTCTTCGAGGCCCGCAATGATGTTCATGAGCGTGCTCTTGCCGCAGCCGGAGGGTCCGACGAGCACGAGGAATTCGCCGTCCTGAAGATCGATCGAGATGTCGTGCAGGATCTTCACGGGTCCAAAACTCTTCTGCACGTGGACCAGATCGAGAGCAGCCATGATGTGTCTCCAATGAATTCGAGTTGAAGCTCAGCCCTTGACCGAACCGGCCATCAGGCCGCGGACAAAGTACTTGCCTGAAATGAGATAGACCACCAGCGTCGGCAGCGCTGCAATGAAGGCCCCCGCGAAATGCACGTTGTATTCCTTGACGCCCGTGCTGCTGTTCACGAGGTTATTGAGCGCAACCGTGAGCGGGAACGAACTGAAATCACTGAACGATGCACCGAAGAGGAACTCGTTCCAGATGTTCGTGAATTGCCAGATGACGGTCACGACGATGATCGGCGCACTGTTGGGAAGCAGGATGTGCCGCATCACGCCGAAGAAGCCTGCGCCATCCATCCGTGCGGATCGAATCAGTTCGCCTGGAAAGGCGGCGTAGTAGTTGCGAAAGAACAGCGTAGTGAAGCCGATGCCGTAGACGGTGTTCACGAAGACAAGCCCCTTCACCGTGCCGGCAAGCCCCAGGAACCCCAGCGTCTTGGCCATGGGAATCAGCACGATCTGGAAGGGGATGAAGACCGAGAACAGCATCGCAGCGAACATCAGGTGCGCACCCCGGAACTTGAACTGGGTGAGGATGTAGCCGTTGAGTGCTCCGATGAGGGTCGACAGGACGACCGCCGGGATCACCATCAGGAAGGAGTTGATGAAGAAGGGCTTCAGCCCGGTCGGCTGCACACCGATCTGTGCCGTGCTCCAGGCGCTGAGCCAGGGGGCGACGGTCCAATCCAGCGGGAGCGCCATCAGGTTGCCGCTTCGGATCTCGTCCAGGGGCTTGAACGAGTTCACCAGCATCACATAGACCGGCATCAGGAAGATGACGGCGCAGACGGCGAGGATCAGGTAAAGGACGATCCGGGCCACGTCCAGCCGGGGCTGGACACCGCTGGCCCCGTGAACCCGGGGCGCTGCATGGGTCATTGCATCAGCCATGTTGCACCTTGCGCATTTCGCTGAAGAGGTAGGGAAGGACCACGGCGCCGATCGCAACCAGCATCAGCACCGAGCTGGCGGCGCCCACCGCCATTTCGTTGCGGGTGAACGTGTACTGGTACATGAAGACCGAAGGCAGCCAGGTCGAGCGCCCGGGCCCGCCGTTCGTCAGGGCCACCACCAGGTCATACGACTTGATCGCCATGTGCGCCAGGATCACGAAGGCCGAGACGAAGACCGGGCCGAGTTGCGGCAGGATGATCCGCAGATAGATCTGCCAGGTCTTGGCTCCATCGACTCGCGCCGCATTCACCTGCTCGGAATCGATGCCGCGCAGTCCCGCGAGGAACATGGCCATCACGAAGCCGCTCGTCTGCCACACCGCGGCAATGACGACGCAGTAGATCGCCATCTCGCTGTCCTTGATCCAGCCGAAGGAGAAGGACTCCCAGCCCAGCAGATGCATCGAACGCTCGAGACCGACTCCGGGGTCGAGAAGCCATTTCCACGCGGTCCCCGTGACGATGAACGACAGCGCCATCGGATACAGGAAGATCGATCTGAACGCGCTCTCGGCCCGGATCTTCTGGTCGATCAGGATCGCCAACCCCAGCCCCAAGGTCAACGCAACGAGGATGTAGAGACTGGCGAAGGTGCCGAGGTTGCGCAGCGACACCTGCCAGTTCTCGAGGCCGAGAAGGCGCTTGTAGCTCGCCGTGCCCGTCAACTCGAACGACGGAAGCATCGTCGACGAAGTGAAGGACAGGTAGATCGTGAACATGATGTAGCCATACACGCACACCAGCACGAGGATCACGCTGGGACTGAACAGCAGCTTGGGCAGGTATCCGGCTTTCATTGCAGGGCTCCGCTTGCCGGGAGCGAGGCTCCCGGCGTTGACGAGGACTCGAAGGCGTTCTAGTTCCTGGCGGCCGAGACCATTTCCGCCACGGCCTTCTTGTCGTCGATCTGGCCGTTGAAGTGGCGCGTGATCACGTCGTAGAAGGCGTTCTTCATCGAAGCGGGAACGGCGTGGCCATGGGCGATCGAGCCGACGAGCGTGTCGTTCCTGCTCGCTTCGGCTGCGTCCTTGATCGCCTTCTTGCCGCACTCGTCGAATGCCGTGTCAGGCACATCCGAGCGGGCCGGTGCCGCGCCCTTGGCGACATTGAAGGTGGATTGGAACGAAGGGTCCATGATGTCGGCGGCCAGCTTCATCTGCGCCGCGACCTTCTGGGGATCGCTCAGCTTGAACATCGCGAACTGGTCGGTATTGAACGACACTGCGCCCTGGGTACCGGGGAAGCGATAGCAGACGAAATCCTTGCCGGGCACCTTCTTCGCGTTGACAAACTCTCCCTTGGCCCAGTCCCCCATGATCTGGAAGCCGGCCTTGCCGCTGATCACCATGCCCGATGCCACGTTCCAGTCGCGCCCGGAGAAGTCCTTGTCGACCAGCTTGCGGATCTGGGACATGCGCTGGAATACCTTGAGTGTCGTCGGCGAGTTCAACGCCTTCGCGTCGAGGTCGATGAAGGCCTTGCGGTAGTAGTCGACGCCGCCCGTCGAGAGCGCAACGCTGTCGAAGACCGTGGCTTCCTGCCAAGGCTGCCCGCCGTGGGCGATGCCGATGAAGCCCGCCTTCTGCACCTTTTCGGCCGCGGCAATGAACTCGTCGAAGTCCTTCGGCTCGGCCGTGACGCCGGCCTTTGCCAGGACGTCCTTGTTGGCCCAGATCCAGTTCGTGGAGTGCAGGTTCACGGGAGCCGCGACCCACTTGCCGTTGTACTTGGAGAACTTCTGCACCGCGGGCGGAACGACCTTGTCCCAGCCGTTCTTGCTGGCCAGGTCGTTGAGGTCGGCGAGGACGCCCTGCTTCGCCCAGTCCTGTACATCGAAGCCGAGCAACTGGACGGCGGTGGGGGGATTGCCGGCCGTCACCCGTGCGCGGACTGCCGTCATCGCCGCCTCCCCGCCGCCGCCGGCAACAGGCATGTCGTTCCACTTGACGCCCTGCTTTTCGAGGGTCGTCTTCAGGACGTTGAGCGCGGCCGCCTCGCCGCCGGACGTCCACCAATGCAGGACCTCCACGCTCTGCTCTTGCGCGAAGCCCGGGACGGCCGTCGCGGCCGCAATGGAAAACGAGATCAGATGCTTCTTCATGAGTGTCTCCAGTTGGGGTGGTGATCAGCGCGGCAAGTACCAGTCGGTCCGTCCGCCGAGATGCAGTTGCAGGGTCTTGGTCTCGGTGTAGTCCTCGGTCGCAAAGCGCCCGAGTTCGCGGCCGATGCCGCTTTCGCGATAGCCGCCGAACGGCAGCTCCGCGTGGCCTTCCAGGAAGGTGTTGACCCAGATCGTTCCGGCCTTGATCCGGCGTGCAGCGCTCAGGCAGGTGCTGAAGTCCTGGCTCCAGACGGCAGCCGAAAGGCCGTAGAGCGTGCCGTTGGCAAGCGCTATCGCATGGTCGAGATCCTTGAACGGCATGACTGCCAGGACCGGCCCGAACACCTCTTCCTGGGCGATCGGCATGTCGCGGGTGACGCCGGTGACGACCGTCGGTTCGACGAACATGCCGGTGGTTCCGATCCGCGATCCACCCAGCGCGACGGTGGCTCCCGCCTGGCGGGCAGCGGCAATGTGGGAAAGGATGGTTTCGAGCTGCCTGTTGGTCGTGATCGCTCCAACCTGCACGCCCTCGGAGAGAGGATCGCCGACCCTCACCTGCTTCGAGCGCTCGACGATCGCAGCAGCGAATCGTTCGGCGATCGATTCGTGCACCAGGATTCGGCTGCCGCTGTTGCAGCATTGGCCGGCGTTGAAGTAGATGCCGAACACCGCCGCGTCGACCGCGGCGTCCCAATCGCAGTCCGGGAAGACGATCTGGGGGTTCTTGCCGCCCAGCTCCATCGAAACCTTCTTGAGCGTCTGGGCCGACTTCGCGACCGCCTGCTTGCCCACCGCCGTGGAGCCAGTGAACGACAGCATGTCCACGTCCGGATGGGTGACCAGCGTGTCGCCCACGACGCTGCCCAGGCCGACGAGGATGTTGACGACACCCGCGGGTACTCCAGCGGCAATCAGGATCTCGCCCAGCATGACGGTCGTGCCGGACGTCACCTCCGCAGGCTTGACGACTGCGGTGCAGCCGGCAGCCAGTGCGAACGGCAGCTTCTGGCTCACGATCAGGAACGGAAAGTTCCACGGGGTGATGATGCAGACGACGCCGATCGGGTCCCGCAGCACGACGCCGAGGGTGTTCTCACCCAAGGTGTTGTAGCTGTCCCCGTGCAGGTTGCGAGCCAAGGTTGCGGCGTAGTGCCACAGGTCCGCCGCCCCTTCGATCTCGGACAGGGACTGTTGCAGCGGCTTTCCGTTTTCCAGCGTCTCCAACAGAGCGAGTTCATGCCTGCGCGCAAGGATCCCTTCGGCGACTGCGCGCAGGATCCGGGCACGTTCGGCGCCCTTCATGCGCGGCCACGGACCGCGATCGAAGGCCACCCGGGCAGCGGCAATCGCACGCTCGGCGTCGGCGACACCCGCCTTCGCATAGACGGCGACGACCTTGTCGTGCGCGGGGGATCTCCGTTCGTGCGTGGCGCCATCGGCAGCATCGACCCAGGCACCATCGATCAGAAGCTTCCCCTGGTATGGAGCGCGTGCGAATGCCGTCGCGGGGTTGGTGGTGGTTGGGTTCATCGTGTATCCGGTGAGAGGAAATTCAGTGACCCAGGTACGCGGCCTGCCGCTTTTCCCGGAAGCTCCGGATGCCTTCTGCGGCATCGTCCGTGGTGGCGGCCAGCGCTCCGGCCATCGCTTCCAGCGTCGAGGCGGCGTCTTCGCCGACAGCGGCATTGATGAGCTGCTTGGTGAGCTGAACCGAGACCGGCGCCTTCCCGGCCATGTCCTCGGCCAGCGCGCGAGCCCGTTCCAGCAGCGCTGTTCCCTCGACGACCTCGTGCACCAGGCCGCTGCCCAGCGCCGACGACGCCGGCACCCGGACCCCACTCAGCGCGAGGTACTTGGCGTGGCTGGCACCGATCAGCTTGACGAGCCGTTGGGTTCCCGACCACCCGGGGCAGGTCGCAATCGAGGCTTCGGGCAATGCGAACGTGGCCTTGTCGGCGGTGAGCCGCACGTCACCGGTGATTGCCAGTTCGAGACCGCCACCGAACGCATGCCCGTTGATGGCCGTGATGACGGGCTGGCGCAGGCGGGCCCATTGGTCGAAGACCTGATGGCCGCGGCGCACCCAGCGTCGCCACATGTCCAAAGGCCGCAGCGCCGCCCACTCGTTGATGTCGGCACCGACGCAAAACGCCTTGTTGCCCCCGCCGGTCAGGATGACGACCCGGACCTCGCCGTCGGCTTCGAGTGTCCGTGCGGCGCACTCGAGTTCATCGAGCATGGACGGCGTCAATGCGTTGAGTTTCGAAGGGCGGTCCACGGTGACGGTGGCGACGGCCTCTTCGCGCTCGATGCGGACAAAGGATTCAGCCACGGCGCAGCTCCTCGGCCTTCAGTTGCAGGCCCATCGGCGCGTCGGTGAACAGCGCGGCGCTCATGACCCGCAAGTCGTCGGCCACGCGAAGAGGGATCTCGGCCTGATCAAGCACGTCGCGCTGCAGATCGATGCCCGGAGCGATTTCGCGAACGATCAGTCCGTCAGCCTCCAGGTCGATGACGCACCGCTCGGTGACGTAGGTCACCCGTTGACCGCGTGAGCGTCCGACCACGCCGCTGAATGTGATGTGCTCGGCGTTCCTGACGAACTTGCGCGTCTTTCCTTCCTTCACGATCGTCAGCTTCCCGTCGCCGACCTCGAGCCTGGCGCCCGCCGTGAAGAACCCGGAGAAGATGATTCGCCTGGCATGCGCCGTGATGTCGACGAAGCCGCCGCATCCCGCCGTGAGATAGGGTTTGGCGCCGAGCTTCGAGACGTTCACGCTGCCGCCAGCGTCGACCTGCAGGAAGGAAAGCAGCGCGACGTCGAAGCCGCCGCCCTGGAAATAGGTGAACTGATTCGGGGAAGCCATGATGGCGTCCGCATTCGAGGCGCATCCGAAGGCAAATCCGAGCAGCGGCATCCCGCCGACGGCGCCCTGTTCGATCGCCCAGGTCACCTCGCCGTGCAATCCCTCTTCGAGCAGGATGCGGGGCACGTTGGCCGAGATGCCGAACCCGAGGTTCGCCGCATGGCCGTGGGCCAGCTCCATGGCCGCGCGCCGGGCGATGACCTTCTCGGGGCCCCATTCCTGCGCTTCGAAGGACGCAAGCGGCTGCAGGATTTCTCCGCTGATGGCCGGGTCGTAGACAGTCTGTGTGGTCTGCCACTGCTCGGCATCGACCACGATGTAGTCGACCAGGTTGCACGGGACGTGCACATCGTGCGGCCGAAGGCTTCCGGACTTGACGACGCGCTTGACCTGGGCAATGACGATGCCGCCGTTGTTGCGGACCGCCAGCGCCTGGTCGAGCCCGCCGAGCAAGGCACCTTCGTGCTCGTAGCTCAGGTTCCCCTGTTCGTCCGCGGTCGTGGCGCGGATGATCGCCACTTGGGGGGCGACGGCGGGAAAGTACAGCCATTCCTGGCCATCGAAGGTCTCCTTGCGCACCACGGGGCGCTTGGCTGCAGCATCGTTCATCGCGCAGCCCTGCAGGTCGGGATCGACGAAGGTGCCGAGGCCGACCTTCGTGAGAACGCCGGGCCGCTTTGCCGCGGCGTCACGGTGCATGTCGTACAGGATCCCGCTCGGGATGTTGTAGGCCTCGACCTGGTTGTCGACCACCATGTGCCAGATCTGCGGCATGGGCAGTGACGAAGGGCCGCTCGGATAGGAGCCTGCCAGGATGCGGGACAGCAGGCCGGGCTTTGCGATGTGATCGATTCCCTTGATGCCGTACATGTCGCCCGCCGCGATCGGATTCAGCGTGGTGAGGTTCGCGGGCTGGCCCTCGCGGTCGAAACGCGCGCCGATCGCCGCGAGAACCTTGTCGGGACAGCCGAGTCCGCTCGAGGAACTGATGCTCACCACATCGCCGGAGCGCACCAGTCCCGCCGCCTGCTCGGCGGAAATCACTTTCTTCATGAAGACTCCTAAGGACTCTCTGTTCAGTCGATGCGCACCGTCGAACCGGTGCGACAGGCCTCGAGCACTGCGAGCGCGGTCGCGAGCGAGCGCACCCCGTCGTCGGCAGTCGCGGCAGGCACACCGTCGCCGCGCATGGCGGCGCAGAACCGGGCCACGCCACGCACGTAGAGGTTTTCGTGTTCGACCTCCAGTTGCCGCTCCCCGGCGGCATCGCGCAAATACACCTCGCCCACGGGCCGCTGGGTCATCACGTTGCGGCCGACGATCGACCCTTTATCGCCATGCACCTCGATGCCGGTGCCGGCAAAGGGCGTCGTGAACGCATCGTGCAGCTGCGCGAGCACGCCGTTGTCGAAGCGCAGCACCGCCATCACTCCGTCTTCCAACCCCTGCTGCGCCAGGGAAGCGGACTGGGAAAGCGCCACCGCCTCCACGGGCTCCGCACCCAGGATGAAGCGCAGGGTGTCGGCGTCATGGACCGTGATGTCGAGCGTCACGCCACCGCCGGCGGCAGGCCGATCGATGCGCCATCCCTGCAGGTGCGGTGGGAGATAGACCGCGTGGAACACGCGCGCAAACAGCGGCTTGCCGATCGCGCCATCCTGGACGGCCTGGCGAATCCTCCGATGGGTCGCTGCGTTGCGCAGATGATGGTTCGTGGCCATCACGACGCCGGCGGCCGCGCAGGCGTCGACCATCTGCCGCGCGTCATCCAGCGTGAGCGCCAGCGGCTTCTCGCATAGCACGTGCTTGCCGGCAGCAGCGGCGGCCAGCACCTGGTCGCGGTGCAGTTCGTTCGTCGTGCTGATGTACACGGCACGCACCCCGGGGTCCGCCAGCAGCGATGCGACGGAATCGTAGGCGCGAGCGATGCCGTGGGCGGCCGCGTATTCCTTGGCACGAGCCGCGCTGCTGCTCGCCACGGCGACCACCTCGTGGCCCTGTTGGGCTCGAATCGCGCCGATCATGTGCTCGGCGGCGATCGTGCTGGCGCCAATCAGGCCCCATCCGAACATTTCGTTTGCCACGTTGTCTCCTTGCGGGTTACATTCATTGGAACGGTTGAATGAATTATTGGAACGTTCCAAACAAAAGACAAGGTCGAATTCGTAAACTGAGGGAAAACACTTAAGGTCCCATGAGCCCATCCAAATCCCCTCGCCCCGTGACGATCCTGGACGTCGCCGCGGCCGCGAATGTCTCGAAATCCACGGTGTCGCTCGTGCTGAAGGACAGCCCGTTGATTCCCTCGGAGACGGCCGAACGCGTGCGCGAAGCCGCCACCCGACTGGGCTATGTGGTGAATCGACGCGCGAGCCAGCTACGCGCAGGACGTTCCAACACGATCGCCGTCGTCATCAACGACCTGATGAACCCCTTCTTCGCGGAGATCCTCGTCGGCATCGAACGCAGGCTGGTCGACGCCGGCTACGTCGTCCTCATGGCACACACGAACGAGGACCCCAAACGCCAGGAGCAGGTGCTTCAGGCGATGCGTGAGCAAGGGGCCGCCGGGTTGGTGCTTTGCCCGGCCTACGGGACACCCGGCACGCTCCCGCAGGAGGTGCAACGCTGGGGCGTTCCGCTGGTGGTGATGGTTCGCACGCTGGGCCCCGGCAACTACGACTTTGCTGGCGCCGACAACGAGCAGGGCGTGTTCGATGCGACGACCTACCTGCTCGAGGCCGGCCATCGGCGCATTGGATTTCTGGGGGGGAAGACGGGGGTCGTGCTCGAGCAGCGTCTCAAGGGGTACAAGCGCGCGTTGGCCGCCAGGAAGATCAAGGTCGATCCCGATTTGCTGATCGCTGCCAACCCGACGCGCCCCGGCGGCTACGAGACGATGCAGGCCCTGCTTGCGAAGGAGCCCGACGTGAAGGCCGCCATCTGCTACAACGATGTCGTCGCGTTCGGGGCCCTGGCCGCACTCGGCGAGCACGGCCTGCGAGCGGGCTCGGATTTCGCCTTGATCGGATTCGACAACGTTCTGGCTTCCGAGTTGTCGAATCCGCCCCTGAGTACCGTCAATGTCCATCCTGGCGAGCTCGGAGAGCATGCAGCCGAACTTCTGCTGGCACGCATCAAGGAGCCTGCCATGAAGCGTCAGGTTTACGTCGCCGAGCCCAACCTGATCATTCGCCAGTCGGCCTGACTCCGTTTCACGCGCCGGTCTGCTGCGCCAGCTCGTCGCCAAGTGCCGAGAAGATCAGCGACCTGATCTGCTCGACGCTGCCGACACCATCGACGACGCAGTGCTTCGGCGCTGCGCCCGGGTCCGTCCCGGCCCACTTCGTGTAGTAGTGGACGAGCGGACGGGTCTGCTGGTCGTAGACCTCGAGGCGCTTGCGCACGGTCTCCTCCTTGTCGTCTTCGCGCTGGATCAGCGCCTCGCCGGTGAGGTCGTCCTTGCCGTGGACCTTCGGCGGATTGAACTTCAGGTGATAGGTGCGTCCGGAGCCCGGATGCGAACGCCGTCCGCTCATGCGTTCGATGATCTCGGAAGAAGGGACGTCGATCTCCAGCAGATGGTCGAGCCGGACGCCGGCCGTGCGCATGGCTTCTGCCTGCGCCACCGTGCGCGGAAAGCCGTCGAAGAGAAATCCCTCGGCGCAATCCGGCTCGGCAATGCGCTCCTTGACGAGATCGATGATCAGGTCGTCGTTCACGAGGCCGCCTGCCGCCATGACGGCCTGGGCCTGAAGCCCCAGCGGCGTGGCGGCCTTCACGGCGGCGCGCAGCATGTCGCCCGTGGAGATCTGGGGAATCCCGTACTTCTGGCAAATGAAGGCGGCCTGGGTGCCCTTGCCCGCCCCGGGTGCGCCCAACAAGATCAGTCTCATGGTGTGCTCGTATCTGTCGAAGGTTGCGTGAAGTGCTGCACTTCACTCGATGGCGCTGGCCGAGCGCACGCGCTCGCGCAGCACGAACTTCTGGATCTTTCCGGTGGAGGTCTTGGGCAGCTCGCCAAAGACGATGCGCTTGGGCAGCTTGAAGCGCGCCAGAAGCGGCCGGCAGAAGTCGAGCAACTCGGACTCGGAGACCGTGCTGCCCGGCTTGAGCTCGACGAAGGCGCAGGGCACCTCGCCCCACTTGGCATCGGGCAGCGCCACCACCGCGGCGCTGAGCACGGCCGGGTGGTGGTGCAGCGCATCCTCGACCTCGATCGAGGAGATGTTCTCGCCGCCCGAGATGATCACGTCCTTGCTTCGGTCGGTGATCTTCACATAGCCGTCGGGATGCAGCACGCCGAGGTCGCCGGTATGGAACCAGCCGCCGGCGAAGGCCTCCTCGGTCGCGCCCGGGTTCTTCAGGTAGCCCTTCATCACGGCATTGCCGCGGAACATGATCTCGCCGATGGTCTCGCCGTCGGCCGGCACCGGCTGCATGGTCTGCGGGTCCAGCACCGTCACCGCCTGCTGCAGCGGATAGGGCACGCCCTGGCGGCTGTTGAGCCGCGCGCGCTCCATGACGGGAAGCGACTTCCAGCCCGGCTGCTTGGCACAGATGGCCGACGGGCCGTAGACCTCGGTCAGCCCGTAGACGTGGGTGAGCTCGATACCCGCCGCCTCGCAGCCCTCGATCACCGCAGCCGGCGGCGCCGCGCCCGCGACCAGCCCCCGGAGGGCATGGCCGATCCCGTCGCGCAGTTCGGCCGGGGCGCTGATCATCATGCTGTAGACGATCGGCGCGCCGCACATGCGGGTCACGTGGTGCTCACGGATGAGGGCATAGATCTGCACCGGATCGATGCGGCGCAGGCAGACGCTGGTGCCCGCCGACAACGCCAGCACCCAGGGAAAGCACCAGCCGTTGCAGTGGAACATGGGCAGGGTCCACAGGTAGACCGAGCCCTCGGGCAGGTTCCAGGCGATGGCGTTGCTCGCGGCATTCAGGTAGGCGCCCCGGTGGTGGGTGACCACGCCCTTGGGATTGCCGGTGGTGCCGGAGGTGTAGTTCAGCGCGATGGCGTCCCATTCGTCGGCCGGCAGCTGCCACGCATGGTCCGGATCGCCTTCGGCCAGGAAGCTCTCGTAGTCGATCTCGCCCAGGCGCTGGCCGGGTGGCGCGTGCTCGTCCTCGACCTCGATCACCAGGGGGCGGCGGCTGCCCAGCGCGGACAGGGCCTGCGCGATCACGCCGGAGAACTCGCGGTCGGTCAGCAGCACCTTCGCTTCGCCATGTGCCAGCATGAAGGCGATGGCCGAGGCATCCAGGCGCGTGTTCAGGGTGTTGAGCACCGCGCCGCACATCGGCACGCCGAAGTGCGCCTCGAACATGGCCGGCGTGTTGGGCAGCATCACGGCGACCGTGTCGCCGGGCCCGATGCCGCGCGCGGCCAGCGCGCCGGCCAGTCGCCGGCAGCGCTCGTAGGTCTGGGCCCAGTTGCGGCGCAGGCTGCCGTAGATCAGGGCCGTGCGCTGCGGATAGACGTGGGCGGCCCGTTCGATGAAGCAGAGGGGCGACAGTGCGACGAAATTCGCCGCATTCTTGTCCAACCCCATGGCGTAGGGATTGATGTGCGTCATGGGTCTCTCCTGATGGCGCCCATAGCTTCGCGGACAAAGTTTTCACGAGCCGCGCTGAAAGATGACGAATGATTGCAAGAGGGCTACAACAGTGCGCGCCGCCGAATCCCTGGTGCAAAGGACCCACGATGCAGCAAACCGACCCCGCTCCAAATGCCTGGCCACGTCTCGACTACGCCCAGTGGCGAGACACCCTGCAGACCCTGCACCTGTGGACACAGATCGTCGGCAAGGTCCGCCTGACCCTGTCGCCCTGGCTCAATCATGGATGGCAGGTGCCGCTGTACGTGACTGCGCGCGGCCTTGGCACGACCGCCATCCACGCCGCGGGCGGCATGGTCGAGATCGAGTTCGATTTCGTCGACCACCGTCTCGCCGTCCGGAGCTCCGAAGGACCCGATCGCGGCTTCGCCCTGGCGCCCATGTCGGTCGCTGCCTTCTACCGCCAGTTGATGGGCGAGCTGAAGGCCGCCGGCTTCGCCGTCACGATCAACGTCAAGCCCAACGAATTGCCGGCGCCGATCCGCTTCCCGGACGACGAGACGCACGCGTCCTACGACGCGGACGCGGTGCATCGCTTCTGGCGTGCGCTGATGCAGGCCGACCGCGTGTTCAAGCTCTTTCGGACCAGCTTCCTGGGCAAGTGCAGTCCGGTGCACTTCTTCTGGGGCAGCTTCGACCTGGCCGTCACCCGCTTCTCGGGCCGGCCGGCGCCGACGCATCCGGGCGGCTTCCCGGGTCTGCCCGACCCGGTGACGCGCGAGGCCTACTCGCATGAAGTGAGCAGCGCCGGCTTCTGGCCCGGCAACGATGCGTATCCGAACGCGGCGTTCTTCTCCTATGCCTATCCGGCCCCGCCCGGGTTCGCGCGGGCGGCCGTCGGACCCGGCGCGGCGTTCTTCAGCGAAACCCTCGGCGAGTGGCTGCTGCCTTACGACGCCGTCCGCACGGCCGCGGACCCCGATGCCGCCTTGCTGGACTTTCTGTCCGGAAGCTACCGCGCGGCTGCCGATCTTGCGGGTTGGGACCGGAGCCTGGACTGCGGCATGGGCGTGGCGGGCACGCCGAGGGCGATTCGCGGCCAGGCCGATTTCGAGGCATCCTGATTCCAACGGCTTGCTTCAAATCAAGGACGCGATGACTTGGCCGCGCTAGGCTTGGGGCCCCAGAGAGAACGGACCATGACACACGCCAGCCTCGGCATCATCCGTCGCGAGCATCGGGCGCTGTCGGCGATGCTGCGCTCGATCACGCTGCTCCTCGGCGAGCATCGCCGGCACAACACCCTGCCCGACTTCGATGCCCTGCAGGCCATGCTGTTCTACGCCGACGAGTTTCCCGAGAAGCTGCACCATCCCAAGGAAAGCCGCCTGCTCTTCCCCAAGCTGCGCGGGCGCAATGCAGAGACCGACGCGGTGCTCGACCGGCTCGACGCCGACCATGCACGCGGCGAGCACGCGATCCGCGAGCTCGAACACGCGCTGCTCGGGTTTCGCATCATGAGCGGTACCGACCAGGGCGAAGCGCGCCGGGACAACTTCGAGCGCCTGATGAAGCGCTACGCCGACTTCTATCTCGAACACATGCGCATCGAGGAAGCCGAGATCCTGCCGCTGGCAGAGGCCGTGCTGGGCGACGATGACTGGGCAGAGCTCGACGCGGCTTTCCTGACCAACCGCGATCCGCTCGCCGGCTACGAGGCTGACGAGGCCTACCGTCCGCTTTTCAAGAAGATCGTCGGCGCGCTGCAGAAGACCGGGAGCGTCGGCTCGGCGCTCGAGGCCTTCTCAGGCACCTCCCTGTCGACGGGCGACAAGGAGAGCCCATGACTTCCTCCGCACGCCTGAACTCCCTCATCGCATCGCCGGCCGCCGGATTCGAGCAACCGTTCGAGATGATGCAAGCCTGCCATGAGCGCGTGCAGCGCACCCTCGGGCTGCTCGAGCGGCTGCGCGCGCATGTCGCGCGTCACGGCGCCGACGAGCAGGCGCGGCAGGCGGCCCGCGACGTCATGCGCTACTTCGACAAGGCCGCGCCGCAGCACCATCTCGACGAGGAGACGCACGTGTTCCCGCCACTGGTCGCGCGCGGCGATCCCGCCATGCTCGCGCTGGTCGCGCGCCTCAAGCACGACCATCTCCGGATGGATGCGGGCTGGCGCATGGTGCGCGCCATCCTCGAGGGCCTCGAGCGCGCAGAGATCCAGGCGATCCCGGCGGCCGGGGAAGCGGAGATCGACGCCTTCGCGCGCCTCTATGGCGATCACATCGAGGCCGAGGAGCAGCTCGCCTATCCGGCTGCCGCCGCGCTGCTCGACGATCGCGCGCTGGGCGCGATGGGCGCGGAGATGGCACGACGCCGCGGCGCGGGCGCCTGACGGCACCGATCCCCCCATACATGGATTTCGACCTCTCAGCGCGCGCGAACGAATGGCGTCTGCGTCTGGACGCCTTCATGACGCGTTATGTGGTGCCGCACAACGCCGCGTGGCATCGTTCGGTCCAGGAAGGCATCTTCCCGCCGCCCTTCCTCGAGGATCTGAAGGCGCTGGCGCGCGAAGAAGGCCTCTGGAACCTGTTCCTGCCCGGCCTGCGCGATGACGAGCCCGGGACCCGGCTCTCGCATCTCGACTACGCGCCGCTGGCGGAGATCATGGGGCGGCTGCCATGGGCCTCCGAGGTCTTCAACTGCAGCGCGCCCGACACCGGCAACATGGAGCTGCTGCATCGCTTCGCCACGCCGGAACAGAGGCGCGCCTGGCTTGAGCCGCTGCTCGATGGCAGCATCCGCTCCGCCTTCGCCATGTCCGAGCCCGATGTGGCCTCCTCCGATCCGACCAATCTCGAGACCACCCTGCGACGCGACGGCGACTGGCTCGTGCTGCATGGCCGCAAGTGGTTCATCACCGGCGCGGCGCACCCGCATTGCAGGCTGCTCATCGTCATGTGCCGCAATCACGAGGGGCCGCAGGGCGATCCGCCGGACGCGCACCGCGCCCACAGCATCGTGCTGGTGCCGATGGACACGCCCGGCGTTCGCGTGGTGCGCAACATTCCGGTCGTGCATCACCTGGCCCCCGAAGGGCACTGCGAGATCGTGCTCGGCGACGTGCGGGTGCCGGCATCCCACCTGCTGGGCCAGTGGGGCGAGGGCTTCGCGATGGCGCAGGCACGACTCGGGCCGGGGCGCATCCATCATTGCATGCGCACGATCGGCCAGTGCGAGCTGGCGCTCGCCATGGCGAGCGAGCGAGCGCTCGAGCGCCGGGCGTTCGGCAAGTACCTTCGGGACCACGCCAACATCCAGGACTGGCTGGCCGAATCGCGCATCGAGATCGAGCAGGCACGGCTGCTGGTCCTGCAGGCGGCCTGGTCGCTCGATCAAGGCACTTGCGATCCCGGCGCGCTGCGCGCGCGGATCGCGGCCATCAAGGTGGTCGCCGCGCGGCTGCAGAGCCGGGTCGTGGAACGATCGATGCAGCTGTTCGGCGCCATGGGTCTGTCGCCCGACACGCCGCTCGCGTTCTTCTGGACCTGGGGCCGGGCGCTCCACCTGATGGACGGGCCGGACGAGGTGCACCTGCGCACGATCGGCCGGCACGAACTCGCACAGGCCCGGGCCCGCATGGGGGCCAGCGCGGCCTACTTCACCACGCCCGAACAGCTCGAAGCGACGCCGCGCGTGCGGTAGAGGCATCAACGCCGGCGCGCCGTGCCCAGGGGCGCGCTCGTGCGCGATACCGATTTCCACGGATAGCTTGATGCGGATCAACATTTCGCGGGGGACCGTTTCCTAGCATAGATGCATTCGAAATACACCTTCTGTTCCGTTCGCATCCACACAAGGAAACCTCCGTGAAATCAGCAGCCTTCTCCTCCACCGTCGACGTCCGGGTTCTGGAACCACGCTTTCGTCATTCGCACATCTTCTCGACCTTCGCCGCCCTCGACGACGGCCACGCGATCGAACTCGTGAACGACCACGATCCCAGGCCGCTCTATGCCCAGTTCCAGGCGCACTGGCCCGACCGCTTCGCCTGGAACTACCTCGAGCAAGGCCCCGCGGTGTGGCGCGTTGCCATCACCAAGGTCCCGTCCCTCAACGCGCCTGCGAGCGGCGGTTGCTGCGGCGGCTGCGGCGGCGCCTGAGTCCCGGGCACACCCCTCCTCTTCCTCCTCTTCCTCGATGACCCGAAAGAATGTCATGAGAAACAACAACCGGCTCTGGCGCTGGCTCGCCTTCATCTTCGTACTGTCGTTCGGTGCGCTGGGCTACCTGGGCGTCCAGATCTACCTGAGCGCGCCCCCGATTCCTTCATCCGTCACCGCCTCCAACGGCGATGTGATCTTCACGGGCGAGCAGATCCAGCGCGGCCAGCAGGTCTGGCTGTCGACCGGCGGACAGCAGCTCGGCTCCCTGTGGGGCCATGGCAGCTACGTCGCGCCCGACTGGTCTGCCGACTGGCTGCACCGCGAGGCCGTGGCGCTCCAGCATGGTCACGCGCAGGCCTACCGCAAGGCGCCCTCCGCGCTGACTGCATCGGAACGCGGTGCGCTCGACGCCACGGTGGTCGACGAAATGCGGCGCAACACCTACGACAGCACGAGCGGCGTGATCACCGTTTCCGCCCAACGCGCGCAAGCGATCCGCGAGGTCGCGGCGCACTATGACGCGCTGTTCGGCGACGATGCATCGGCCGCGACGCTGCGCGGCCAATACGCCATGACGCCCGGCATGGTGCCCGATCGCGCCGACCGCCAGGACCTGAACGCCTTCTTCTTCTGGACCGCCTGGGCCGCGGCCACCGACCGGCCCGGCGAGACGGGGTTGAGCTACACCAGCAACTGGCCGCATGAGCCGCTGGTCGGCAATACCATGAGCAGCTCCGCGGCGATCTGGTCGATGGTCAGCATCGTCCTGCTCCTGGCGGCCATCGCCGCCATGCTGTGGCTGCACGGCAGCCGCAAGGACGAGCCCGCGGCAGAGCCGCCCAAGGCGGATCCGCTGCTCGGCGCCGCTGCGACGCCCTCCATGAAGGCCACGCGGAAGTACTTCTTCGCGGTGATCGGGCTCATGCTGCTGCAGATCGCCATGGGCGCCATCACCGCCCACTACGCGGTCGAGGGGCAGTCGTTCTTCGGGCTGCCGCTGGCCGAGATGCTGCCGTACGTGGTCAGCCGCACGGTGCACACGCAGATCGGCATCTTCTGGATCGCCACCGCCTGGCTGGCGACCGGCCTCTACGTCGCGCCGCTCTTGTCCGGTCGCGAACCCAGGCTGCAGAAGCTCGGCGTGGACGTGCTCTTCTGGGCCCTGATCGCCATCGTCGTCGGCTCGACGCTGACCGGCTGGCTCGGCACCCTGCAGCACCGCGGCGTCGACTTCTCGTTCTGGCTCGGCAACCAGGGCCTCGAGTACACGAGCATGGGCCGCGTCTGGCAGCTGCTGCTGTTCGTCGGCCTGTTGTTCTGGGTCTTCCTGCTGGGCCGCGCGCTGTGGCCCGCACTGGTCAAGCCGTCGTCATCGCGCGGCCTGATCGCGATGGTGTTCCTGTCGGCGACCTGCATCGGCGGCTTCTATTCCGCCTCGCTGGCCTGGGGACAGCACACCCACTATTCGATGGTCGAGTACTGGCGCTGGTGGCTGGTGCACCTGTGGGTGGAGGGATTCTTCGAGGTGTTCGCCACCGCCGTGGTCGCGCTGATCTTCACCCGCCTGGGCCTGGTGCGCACCGAAAGCGCCAACCGCGCGATCATCGCCGAGACCATCGTGTTCCTTTTCGGCGGCATCCTCGGAACGCTGCACCATCTCTACTTCACCGGCACGCCGACCTCGGTGATCGCGGTGGGCGCCGTGTTCTCCGCGCTCGAAGTCGTCCCGCTGACCCTGATCGGCCTGGAGGCGCTCCAGACCTGGCGCCGGTCGAAGGCCATTCCCTGGCTCGCCGCCTACAAGTGGGTGATCATGTGCTTCGTGGCCGTCGGCTTCTGGAACACCGTGGGCGCCGGCGTGCTGGGCTTCGCCATCAACCCGCCCGCTTCGCTCTACTACGTCCAGGGCCTGAACATGACGCCCGCCCATGGCCATGCCGCGCTCTTCGGCGTCTACGGCATGCTGGGCATCGGGCTGATGCTGTTCTGCCTGCGCGGCCTGTACGAGCGCCAGCTGCACGCCGACGGCCTGCTCAAGCCCGCGTTCTGGAGTCTCAACATCGGCCTTGCCATGATGGTTTTCCTGTCGCTGCTGCCCGCCGGCATCTACCAGGCCTGGGCCAGCGTCACGCAGGGCTTGTGGTTCGCCCGCTCGGCCGAGGTCGTGCACTCCCGCGTGATGGAGACCCTGGTCTGGATGCGCGTGCCGGGCGACATCGTCTTCGCCGTCGGTGCGGTGCTGCTCGCCGGCTATGCGCTGCGGCTGCTGCGCCGGCCGGCCTTGCAGGCCGCGACGCAGCCGTCGGCGCGCTCGAAGGGCCGCCCGGGCCTGGCCGTGCAGGCGGGACGCGTGGCCGAACAATGAGGCGGCTCGCCGCCGGTGACCCATGAAGCTCACTGCCTTTACCGACTACAGCCTGCGCGTGCTGATCTACCTGGCCGCGCGGCCCGAGCGGCGCGCCACCATCGCCGAGATCGCCGACTCGTTCGCGGTGTCGGAGCATCACCTGACCAAGGTGGTCCATTTCCTCGGCAAGCACGGCTGGCTGGCCAACGTTCGCGGCAAGGGAGGCGGTCTGTCGCTCGCAAGCGCGCCCGACTCGATCAACGTCGGCGACGTCGTGCGCCACACGGAGGCCAATGCCATCGTGGAGTGCTTCGAGGAAGGCGGCGGCGAATGCCAGATCGCCGGCCAGTGCCGCCTGCGCGGCGTACTGGGCGAGGCCGTGGCGGCGTTCTATGCGGTTCTGGATCGCTACACGCTCGCGGACCTCGCTCGCAACCGGGAGGCGCTCTCCGCGATCTTCTTTGTCGACAGGGCCCCGGAACGCCGCCGGGGCAAGGAGGCTGCATGACCGCATCCTTTCCCTACGACGGGCCGGAAGCGCTGCGCGCACCCGTCGCCGCGGCGCTGTCGCGCGTCGTCGATCCCGAAGTCTCGATGAACATCGTCGACGTCGGGCTGATCTACGGCGTCACCATCGACGCCGGGAACGTGCATGTGCTGATGACGATGACCTCGGCCGCCTGCCCGGTGATCGATCTCATCATCGACGACGCGGAGATCGAACTGGACAAGGTCGTCCCGGCCGATCTGAAGATCTGCATCGAACTGGTGTGGGAACCGCCCTGGACGCCGCAGCGCATGAGCGCGAACGCCAAGCGGTTCATGGGATGGTGAACGTGGAACGCCCTGCCGTCCGAGGCCGCCGCCGGGCATCGACATCCCGCCTGCAGATCCTCGCGCGCGTGGTCTTCGCTGCGCTGGTGGTCGTGTCGCTGGTGGGCGGTGTCGCGGGCGGACTTTGGCGACTGGGCGTCGCGCTGCCGGATCCGCTCTCCTTCCCCTGGACCGGCCAGGTGCTGCTGGTGCATGCGGCCCTCATGATCTGCGGCTTTCTGGGCACGGTCATCGGCCTCGAACGCGCAGTGGCCGTCAAGCATCCGGCGGCCTTCTTCGCGCCACTCGCGTCCGGCTCCGGCGCGTTGTGCCTCGCCCTCGGGCAGCAGGTCGCCGGTGCCTGGCTCGGCGCGGCGGCAGCGCTGTCCTTCCTGGCGGTCAATGCGGTGGTCGTGCGGCGCCAACGCGCGGCCCACACCGTCTTGCTGCTCGTCGGCGCGGCCGCCTGGCTCGTCGGCAATCTGCTGTTTGCGTCGGGCCGGGATGGCAACGCCGTCTTCCCCTGGTGGTTCGCCTTTCTCGTCATGACGATCGCCGCCGAACGCCTGGAGATGACGCGGCTCATGCGGCGGCGCCCTGTCGCCAGCGTCACGCTCCATGCAGTTCTGTTGCTGCTGCTCGTGGGCGCTGCATGCTCGGGGGTGGCGCCGCGCATCGGAGGGCTGGTCTATGGCGCGGCGCTCGTGCTGCTTGCGCTGTGGCTGGTGAGCTTCGATGTCGCGCGACGCACCGCGTTCGCGCACGGCATCAGCCGCTACATGGCGATCTGCCTGCTGGGCGGCTATGCCTGGCTCGGTGTCGCCGGTGTGGCGTGGGCCACGACGGCGCTCGGATGGCCCACCCGCGATGCGGCGCTGCACGCGCTGGGACTCGGCTTCGTCCTCAGCATGATGATGGGGCACGCGCCGGTCGTGCTGCCGGCGATCGCACGGGTCAAGCTCCAGTTCGGCGCCTTCTTCTACCTGCCGCTGGCCGCCCTGCACCTGTCGCTCCTGACGCGGCTCGTCATGGGCCTCTTCAGCGAACCGCTGCGCGCCGCAGGCGCCTCGTTCAACGCAGCAACGATCGGCTTCTTTGCCGCCACCATGGCCGGTGCGGCCGTGGCGTGGCGATTCCAACACGGCGCCGCCCGCGCCAGAAAGACCCGGTAATGGCTCCCTTCACTGCCATCAAGAGCGCGCAATCACCCGCCGTACAGGCGCCGGGCTTCGCCCTCTGGCAGCTCGGCTTCCGGCCGTTCTATCTGCTCGCCAGCGCCTTCGCCGCGCTGTCCATCGGCCTGTGGGCGATGCAGTTCGCCGGCTGGCTCCCGCGGGCCTATCTCCAGGGACCGCTGTGGCATGCGCACGAAATGCTGTTCGGCTTTGCCCTCGCCGTGATCGTCGGCTTTCTCTTCACCGCCGGGCGCAACTGGTCCGGCCAGCCGACGCCCACGGGACTGCCGCTGGCCGCCCTGGCGGCCCTCTGGGTGGCGGGCCGCATCCTGGTGCTCACGCCCTTGGCCTGGACGGCCGCCGTCGTCAACGCGGCCTTTCCGCTCGCCTGCGCGGTGGCGCTGGCCGTTCCCCTGGTGGCCGCACGCAACCGTCGCAACTACTTCTTCATCGGCTTGCTGCTGATGCTGTCGGGCGCCGCTTTCGCCTTCCATCTCTCGGCCCTTGGAATCATTCAAGCGCCGGCCTGGATCGGCATCCAGGTCGCCCTGGATGTGCTGCTGTTCATCATGGCGGTCATGGGCGGCCGGGTGATTCCGATGTTCACCAACAACGGCGTCTCCGGCGCCAATGCGACGCGGCACCCGCTGGTCGAGAAGGTGGCGCTGGGCTCACTGATCGCGCTCTTGATCGTCGATGCGATGGGCTTGCCGCCGCTCGTGGTGGCCGCCGTTGCCGTGCCGGCGGCGCTCGCGCATCTTGCGCGCTGGTTGCTCTGGCGCCCGTGGAAGACGCTCGGCAACACCCTGGTGCTGGTGCTGCACGTCGCCTACGCGTGGATCCCCGTCCACCTTGCACTGAAGGCGCTGGCACTGCCCGGCTGGGTGTCCCCATCGCTTGCAACCCATGCGCTGACCGTCGGGGCGGCCGGGGGGCTCATCATCGGCATGATGGTCCGCACGGCGCGAGGCCACACGGGCCGGATCCTGCGCGCCGACCGGGTCGACACCGCCAGCTTCGTCCTGGTCCTGCTCGCCGCGCTGGCGCGGGTTCTCGTGCCGCTCATCGCACCGTCCCAGACCGTTGCCGCAGTGCTTGGTTCGGCCGCGTTCTGGACGCTGGGCTTCGGCCTCTATGCGGCGCATTACTGGCCCATGCTGACCCGGCCGCGCCTGGACGGCAAACCCGGCTGAGCGGGCCGACCTCCCCAACATCATGCAAAAGCTACGCATATTCATGACCGAGGACAGCGCAGCGACCCGTGCGCGCCTCACAAAGGACCTCAGCGATTCCGGCGATCTCGCCATCGTGGGGTGCGCCGACACGGAGATCGGAGGCCTCACCTGGCTGGTCGAGCACCCGCACGGCTGGGATCTGACGATCGTCGATCTGAATTCGGATCCCGAGGGAGGACTGCGCATGTTGTCGGCATGCCGCGTGCGGCGACCGAATCAGAAAGTCGCCCTGCTGCGCAGCCACACGTCGCCAGACCTATGGCGACGCTGCAGGGGTCTGGGCGCCGACGTGGTCGTCGACAAGCTGGGTGACAGCGCTTCACTCCTACGCTACTGCGCGCGCTTGAAGGGCGGCGCCCTGCGCTCGGGCGGGCGCGGAACGCTGGCGCGCCTCGGTCATTTCCTGCGAACCCGCCTGGCCACCTTGATGCAGGGCCGGATACGGCTCAGCGGTTGAGCTTCCGGCCCGCCCCCATCACCGCTCGACGACCTCCGTGCCCGAGGCCTCCCGGCTCGGCATGGCCGGCCTGTGGTTCCACACCAGGACCAGATTCACCACCACGGCCCCCACGATGGAATAGACGACGCGGCTCGGCTCGACGAGCGCGAATGCGGCGGCAACGATCGCGGCATCGCACGCCATTTGCACCGTGCCCGCGCTCCATCCGCGCCGCCGCTGCAGAAACAGGGCCAGCACGCCGAATCCGCCCAGGCTGGCGCCATGGCGGAACAGCACGAGCAGGCCGACGCCGATCAGCAATCCCCCGGCGATCGCGGCGAACAAGGGGTGTGCCGAATGCACGCTGAGGACCCGGCCTATTCCTTCGACGCCGAGCGACAGGCCCGCGACGACGATGACGGTCTTCCCGGTGAACCCCGGCCCGAATGCGCGCCACGCGAATGCGATGAAGGGCAGGTTCACGATCACCAGGGTCCAGCCGAGGGGCCAGCCGGTCGCGTAGCTCATCAGGAAGGCCACGCCCGGGATGCCGCCGGTCAATAACTGGGCGCTGTGAAGGATGGCCAGCCCCAGGCCGACCAGCAATATCGCGGTCGCGAAGCCTTGCGCGTCGTTCAGCAGCGGGTGGGGGCTTGCGACATCAGAGCCCGGGCGTTGATCCATGCCGCAGTGTCCCCCGTGCGGTGGATGGCAGCCTTGCGCCAGGACAAGGTCTTGAGGAGGGCCTCCGGCAGCCTGGGGCTCAGAGGCGCTCAGCCGCCTCCTGGATTCCGAGCTTGGCGAGCCCGAAAGCGACGACTCCGAGAACGGCAACGAGGCAGAGGATGGCGGTGGTCATGAGGTCTTCTCCGGTGATTGGGGCTCCATTGTATGGGGTAAACCCTATCAACAAGGGTTTACCCTAGCTCTCCTGCCCGGATTGACCGAAGATTCCATTATGTTGGATAATATTTCCATGATGATGGAGAAAGCGGATTCTGCCGCCTCTGACGCAGGCGTCAACGAGCGCATCGCGCGCCGCGTGCGCGAGCTGCGCACCGCACGGGGCTACTCCCTGGACGCGCTGGCCACGCGCTGCGGCGTCAGCCGGTCGATGATCTCGCTGATCGAGCGCGCTGCCGCCAGCCCCACGGCCGTCGTGCTGGAAAAGCTGGCGACCGGCCTCGGCATCCCGCTCGCCGGGCTCTTCGGCGGCGCAAGTGCGGACACGCCTGCAGAGCCGCTGGTGCGCCGCGCGCAGCAGCCGATCTGGCGCGACCCGGAATCCGGCTACATGCGACGGAACATCTCGCCGCCGGGATGGCCTTCGCCGCTCCACCTGGTCGAGGTGGATTTCCCGCCCGCCGCGCGCGTCGCCTACGAGATCGGCCCGCGAGAGAACGTAGTTCACCAGCAGATCTGGATGCTCAAGGGCCGCATCGACCTGACGCTCGGCGACCAGCTCCACGAACTGCGCGAAGGCGATTGCCTGGCGATGCGGCTGGACCAGCCGCTGATCTACAGCAACCCCACGCGCCAATCGGCGCGCTACATCGTGGCGATCTGCGCCGAGCCTGCGCCCCCGGGCACGCCCCGAACCTCCAACACCACCGCCACAGGAGCCTGAATGAGCACGTCGAAATCGCACGACGATGTGAGACTGATCGAATGCAGCGAGGCCGGGCATGCGGATGCCATCCTCGAGATCCTCAACGACGCCATCGTCAATTCCACCGCCCTCTACGACTACGTGCCTCGCCCGCGGGCAGCGATGTCGACCTGGTTCGCCGGCAAGCGCGCGGGCGGCTTCCCGGTCGTGGGCGCGGTCGACGCTTCGGACCGCTTGCTGGGCTTCGCGAGCTGGGGAACGTTTCGCGCCTTCCCAGCCTACAAGTACACGGTCGAGCACAGCGTCTACGTGCACCGCGACCATCGCGGCCGCGGGCTCGGCGAACTGCTGCTGCGCGAGCTGATCCGGCGTGCGCACGAGGCGCAGCTCCACGTCCTCGTGGGCTGCATCGACGCGGCCAATGCGGGCAGCATCGGCCTGCACACGCGGCTGGGCTTCGTCCATACGGGCACGATGCCGCAGGTGGGCTTCAAGTTCGGCCGCTGGCTGGATGCAGCCTTCTATCAGCTCACCCTCGAAACGCCGACCGATCCGCGGGACGGCTGAACCGGGCGCCGCCGCGGCGTTGGCACCAGCGTCTTGTCATCGGTTGCTTTCAGTGACGAGGGATACCACGATGCGGGGCGAATGGCGTGCGGCGCGGCGGTATGGTGGACGGGATGTTCATCCAATCCGAAGTCGTCGCGACCCTCCGGCGCCGCATCGCCCAGGAAGGTTGGGCCATGGCGGGCGTCGGCACGGGCCACGCGGCCGTGACCTTCGTCTACACGGTGGGTCTGCAGAAGAGCTTCGCGCATCCGGACCTGATCATGTTCGGCATCGCGCCGACCGAAGCCGAGGGCGTGATCGACGTCATCGCGCAGCGCGTGAAGGCCGGCGAGCCGGCGCATGAAGGCGTCATGATCCTCGGCGCGGCCGAGGTTCCCCTGATGCCGCGCTGGGCGGATGCGGAGCGGATCAGGCTGCTGGTCCCCGCACAGCTCGCGCGCGGCAGGTACAGCTACCTGCAGATCGTCTGGCCCGATTCGAAGGGACGGTTCCCGTGGGAGGCGCGATTCGACAAGAGAAGGCTTCGGTCGCAGTCCTTTCTTTTCGACGACTGTAGGGAATTCTTGAACTTTTCAGATAACCGACCTACTCTTCAGTCAAAGTTCAGTAGATCGACGCCGTTCGGCAACTTTTCAGTAGGAAGCTGAGTTCGAAGTCGGGCGGATTCTGTCCTGCCTAGGTCAACAGCAAGCTAAGAACCTATCCGTAAATTATGTTCGCATCGATTGGCACCTTCCGGAACGCGATGATGGCAGCGGCAAGGTGGTTGAGCGCGACGAAACTGCGCTCGAGCTTCTCGTAGCGCACGAGCAGCTTGCGAAAGCGGTTGAACCAGCTGTGGCACACCTCGACGACCCAACGCCGGGCCTTCTTCTTCGGGTCGCGCTTCTTGGCGTGCGCTTCGGTGCGCCGACCGACGACGTGAGGGATGTAGCCGTGATCCTCGATGGTGCGAAGGTGCTGCGCGCCGCGGTAGCCTGCATCGGCGCACAGATGTTTGCTTCGCCGATGTGGCGGGGCCTTTCGCTTGACGACGACGGCGCTGAGCACCTCGTCAAGGCGCTTGCAGTCATGAACGTTGGCCCCGCTCACGACGAGCGACAACGGGACGCCACGGCCGTCCACCAGCAGGTGGCGCTTGCTGCCCTTTTTTTCCCCGATCTGTGGGGTTGCGCCCGACAGCTTCCTGCGCCAGTGGCGCCTTCATCATCGCCCCATCCACGCTCTGCCAGCGCCAGGCGATGCCCTGCATATCGTCGTACTCCGCCAAGCCGGCCTTCCACAGCGCCTCGAACAGGCCCGCCTCTTCCCACTCGAGAAACCGCTTGTGCACCGCGCTGGCACTGCCAAAGCGCTCCTTGGGCAATGCCTTCCACTGGCAGCCCGTACGCAGCACATACACGATGGCCTCGAACACCTGCCGCGCCGGCTTCGGCGGCCGGCCGGCCCCGGGCTTGCGCAAGTACACCTTGTCCGGCGGCGCCGCACGCTGAGGAATCAGCGGCTCCACGCGTTGCCAGAATTCGTCCGTCACCACCCAAGACTGCACTCGTTTGGCCAATGCATCGCTCCGACGCCGCGCATTCTGCGGCTCGGAGCAGCAGTTTACCTAATTACGGATAAGTTCTTAACCAGAAGCTGGCAGCTCCGAAGTTCAATGGAACTCGGCACCGACGGAAGAGGCGCGATGGACTCGATGAGGAGAAGCGATCGGACTATTCGCGTGCGCTTGGCAGCCGGATCTTGCCGATGCTGAACTATGCGCAGCATGTCGCCGACATCATTCGTCCGCCGAGTGGAAAGGCTCGGGACGAGATGGTGGCCGCGGCCTTTGACCGACTTGTCCATGATGTCGAGCAGTCATCCAACTATCCGTATCGGGACGGGAAGGCGTATCTCGCGCGAAACGGTTTCCGAGTGATTTTCGATCTTGCCGACGCGTTGGGTGCGTTCAATGCCACGCTTGCGAAGCGTATGGCCGTGTGGGCAGCGAGTGCGCCGGGCCTTTTCACGCCGGAACTTACCAATGCGGTTGCTCGACTATCACGCATCCCCCAGTGCCATGATGCTGCGCTCCTTCTTGCCGGCCATATCGAGCGCAAGATCCAACTCGATACCGATGTCGGAACCAGAATCTCATCCTACGGTGATCTCGCTCGCGCAGCCTGGCGAGTGAGCACTGAAGAGGCTGTGGCCTATTTTCGCCGTGCGCTCGATCTTGCCGAGGCAATTGGATCGGATGACTTCGATCGTACCAATCACCTGCTGGAGCTGACCGGCCACTATTCGGGTCCCGAACTTTCGCCGGCGGCGGCGCACACCCTGGCGCGTATCCTCGAACTGAATCAGAACGAGGATGGCAAATTCCCCTGGACTGAATACGCGAAAGCTGTGGTACCGATTGCTGGTCGGGCGACGTTGGCTACGCTGGCACGGCTGGACGATCGTGACGCTGCTCGGCTCGGACTGTCACTCGGCCCAGCGTTAACTGTCCTCGTTCGTGATTCGAAGCTTTCTGTTGAAGCCGCCGTCGCTCTGTTTGGTTTGGCTGCTCCAATCGAAACTTGGACGTGGCGTATCTCGGGCTTCGCGTCAGAGGTCATTGGGCGCCTACCTCAAGAGCGACGGGAATGGTTCTTCGATCTCCTTCTGGTCGAGATTGATCGCGAGGATCAATTGGCTCCCACACGGGAGACAATCGAAGGGCTATATGACCTCGCTGAGCGCAGCCTTCCTGCCGCTTCTCGTGCTCGAACACGAATCGAGGGCCTGCTCGCTCGCCTTGGACCCAAATCCGAATCGCGAACGGTCATGTCCCCGTCAACCGCGACGGAGCCACCGGCCGTCTTCCCGGTGGACCTCACGGACTCAGACGACATTGACCGTCAGATCCTCAACGAGGAGATTGATCAGTCGGGGCGGCGCTGGCCGGTTCGGACACTGATCGACTTGGCCAAGCGAGCAAACTCTCCCGCCGAGCGCCTCGGGTTCGTCCGCGCGGTCGTTGAAGCAACCGCTGCCACGCTTGCCGACAAAATCCACGCGCTGGACAACTACTTGGAGGAGTGGGGTAAGTCGTCGGCGGCTATGCGTGATGCTCTGCCTGATTTGGGGTTGCGCCTGGCCACCAAGCACGCCGCCGAACTCGCTAGTTCAAGCACCGACGCGTGGGGCGGCTGGCGGGGGTTGGAGCAACATTTTCATGCCGACCGCGCAACCCTTGTCGAGCACGTAGTTGCAGCGCTCCGGAGCACTGCGGATAGCCTTGGCGGTAACGCCTGGCTCGCACTCGCCGCGAGACTGGCGTCTGACGTCAGTGCCAGCGCCATTGCGGAGGGCCTCGAACGGTTTCTGGCGAATACAGGTGAAAAACTGCCGACCGAAGTTGGGGACGGACCGTGGGACGCTCGTTTTGCGGTTCCGTCCGACGAGTCGACATTCGTGGCGGGGCTCGTGTGGGCGAGGCTTGGCCATCCCATCGCAGCAATGCGCTGGCGCGCTGCCCATGCGGTGCGGCGTTTGGTGGCGGCCGGACGCTCCGATGTCGTTGAACGACTGATCGAGCGCTTTGGGTCTGCTTCGAGCTTGCCTTTCGGCGATGCGAAGCTGCCTTTCTACGTAATGCATGCGCAGCTCTGGCTGTTGATAGCGCTCGCTCGCGTAGCGAAAGACGCTGCTCCCGCATTTGCCTCCCATCGCGCGCTCTTCGAGCGAATCGCCTTCTCCGCTGAGTTTCCGCACGTTGTCACGCGTGCGTTCGCGATAGACATACTTTGCGAGCTTGCGCATGCACTTGCACCCGAAGAGCGCGAAGCTCTTATCGCCAAGCTCGGCCCCGCAAACCAGTCGCTCTTCCCATCGGCTCCCCGAGCCGACTATCGCGAGTTCCGGTATGCCCCCAGGCCAGACGCCTCGCCGCGACCAGAGGATGGCTTCCACCTCGACTACGACTTCAACAAATATCAGGTCGAGCGCTTGTGCCACGTCTTCGCTTGTCCAGGCTGGGAGGTGGAAGACCGCATCAGCGCATGGGTGCGGCGTTGGGACACAGCCGTCAGAGGAATGCACGATTGCCCACGTAGCAGAAGCGATGACGCATCTTGGTCGTCGGGATACGTTCCGGACCGAGATCGGTACGGGGGATATCTCGGATGGCATGCACTCATGCTTGTTGCTGGTGAGTTGCTGGCGACACGAGCGGTTGTCGGCGAGGACTGGAGCGGTGATTCTTGGGCCGCGTTCCTGAGGGAATACACGCTGTCAAGAAATGACGGTCTCTGGCTTGCCGATCTCACCGATCCGTTTCCGCTCGACCTTACCAAGGAGGCGGACATGCCTATGCCGGAGAGCGGTGAGAGAGGCACCGTCCGCGAAGACAGCAATCTGCTGGCACCGTTGCTCGGCTTGCTGGACGGCAAGGTGGCGACGGATTGGCTTCCGGTTGCAGGACGTTGGTCGATCGGGCGAGACACAACTGTCACGCTCCAAAGCGTACTGGCGAATGCCGGCGATGCGCGAGCGGTGGTCATGGCCGTGTTGTCAGCTGAAGCATTCTTCAGATGGTTGCCTGACGATGAAGATGAGATTGCCCGTCACTTCGGTGGCGACGGCCACACGGTTCAGCCATGGGTCGCAAAGACACCGAACACCGAGCGCAAGTTCGATCGACATGATCCTTATGGTGCTTCCACCGCGCTCGACAGGCCTTTCCCGTCGGATTGGACGCGAGACCTGTTGGGGACCGTCGCGGATGATGAGGTGATCCGCCTCTGGTCAATCGACGGGAGAACAGCCTATCGCGCCGAAGCTTGGGGTGCTGAGGGCGGACGGGGTGAATACGCGTGGAACGAGACTGGGTACCGTCTATTCGCCAACCGGGACGTATTGCTTTCTCTGCTTGAGGTATCCGAGCGTAGTCTTGTCGTCGCGCTCACGCTTCAAAAATATCATAGAGGGAAGTCGCGCGGACGTGCCGGTAACACCAGCAGCTTTACCCATCGGTCGTTGGTGGTCGCAATAAACGAGCACGGCCAGATCTGGTCGCCTGGAGGACTCTCTCGGCAAGCCAAGGAAGCTCTTGCGACGCTCGATCCCGATCGACGGCCCGATTTCAATTTGCGATTCCGCGCGATCGCCGGCCTGACCGAGGAATAGCCATTTCGGACCATCGATGCACCGACTGGCAACTGTGAGGCTGTTGGGGCCGTCTTACACTTCGGCCAAGACTGGGGATAAGAGTCCGCTTTGGGACGGCGAGGAGACTGCTATGCCGATTGCGCCGACCTTCCGGAATCAGTCTAAAACTGAGTTCCCCACCCGCGACCCGCGCGCGGCCGATCCCTGGGTCGTTTTCGGCTTCCCGGCCGCATCTCTGGACCGCAAGCATTCGCGACTGGCCCTAGGAAACTGAAATCTTCGCTGATCGAAACCACTGAAAAGTAGCGTTGCAGCCAGGGTGCCGCCCCTGGAGGGCTACTGAAATCTTCGCTGAGTTCCTACGACGACGTCGTCGGCGGATCGGACCCGGCGACCGACGAGGGCCCCACGACGGAAATTCTCCCCTGAGGCGCCACCAAGAAAAAAGCCGCGGGCATTGCTGCACGCGGCTGAAACCCATCCCGAGGGACAGGAGGAGACAAGGGGTGAACAGCAGGCGCCGCTTTAGCGGCGCGAGAGTCCCGACGCGGTGTGACCGGCGATCTCGTCCATCACGCTGGCATACATCGCGCCATTGGCGATGACCAGGACGAGAAGTGCGAGCGAGGTCAAGGCAGTCATTGGAAGCTCCAGTTCGATGTGGGTGATCATAGGGTAAACCCTAATCCCCTGGGTTTGCGTCGGACTCTCGCTTCGAATCCCTCCGGCGAATTCCGCCAGCCGAATCGGCAGCGTCCGACACCCGGCGCGCGGCAAACCGCCAAGGCTGGCCGCATCCCCATGTTCGCAAGCAAGGAGTCGCCGCCATGATCCGCAAGCTGGCATCCGGCCAATACCGCCTGTATTCACGCAAGGTCGATCCCAAGACCGGCCGACGCCGCAACCTCGGCACCTTCGACACGCGCGCGCAGGCCGAGCAGCACGAGCGCGAGGTGCAGTTCTTCAAGCGCAATAGCTGATCCTGACGAGGCTGGCCGCCATGCCGAGGCCCACGCCTTTCAGGTGCGCGACGGTGATCGCCGTCTGCATCGCGTGCGCGGTTTCGGGCTGCGCCATCGCACCCGGGCCGGGAGCCCAGGCCTCGCCGCGGCCCACCGCGACGGTGCCGCCCCCTGCGAAGGCCGCTTCCGCTGCGACGCCCGGCCTCGATCGCAGCGGCCACAGGCAGGTCGGAAAGGCATCCTTCTATGCCGACAGGTTCGCGGGACGAAAGATGGCGGACGGCACCCGCATGGACCCTCGCAATGACAACGCCGCCAGCAAGACGCTGCCGCTCGGCACCGTGGCCCGCGTGACCAACCTGGAGACCGGCCGCAGCGCGCTGGTCACCATCAAGGACCGGGGTCCCTACGTCAAGGGACGCATCGTCGACCTCTCACCGGCCACGGCCCGCGAGCTCGGCATTTCGCGAGCGGAGGGCGTGGCGCAGGTCGAAGTCATGCCGTTGTCGATCCCCTCGGCCGAGGGCATCGGCAACGAAGTCGTGCGATAGCGAGCAGCCCTCCCTTAAGGGCGTTGCCAAGGCGCGACTCAGCCTCGTTCATCTCTGAAAGATTTGAAACCGCAGGTGGCCGCGGTTGCTGGAAAGCCGAACATCCGGTTGCGTTTGCGCGAACCGGCAGGCTTGGGCGCAACTATTTTTGGCTTCCCCGCTGGGGCTTCGGCTCAGGCTCTCGTCAACTCTGACAGGTGAGGCTTTCATGATCGATCGACGCACCTTTGCAGCTTGCTGTGTGCTTGCCATCCCATCCACCGTCTGCCTTGCGCAGTCCTCCGTCTCCGACTCGTACTTCGACAACCGCTGGTACGTCACGCCCTTCGGCACCTATGTCCATCCGGACAACGGGCGCATCGCCAAGAACGGCTGGGGCGGCGGCGTGGCGATCGGCAAGCCGATCAGTCCGAGCTGGAACATCGAATTGCGGCCCCAGTACGAGGAACTCGACCAGGATCGCCTCGGCCCGGGCAAGTACAAGAACTGGAGCGCCTCGCTCGACGCGCAGTGGTTCTTCATGGGTCGCCAGGGCTATCGACTCTGGCAGTCGAACAGCGTACAGCCCTATCTGGTGGGCGGCATCGGCGCCATCCGCGACAAGTTGGACCGGCCGTTTGTCCCGGGCAGCGAGAGCAAGACGAGCTTCATGGCGAACCTCGGCGCCGGCGTCGTCTGGCCGTTCTCCTCGTGGGGCCGGCTGGTGGCCGACCTGCGCTACCGCTACGACGACAACCGGGCCAGGTTCGCGGTCGACCACGGGCACCTGAACGAATGGCTGTTCACCGTGGGCCTGCAGATCCCGCTCGGCGCCCCGCCAGTGGTCGCGCAGGCGGCCCCGCCGTCAATGCCTGCGGCCATGCCGCCGCCGCCGCCACCACCACCCCCGCCGGTGCGCAACTTCGAACTCTCGTCCACCGGCACGTTCTTCTTCGACAAGGCGGAACTGACGCCCAGCGGCCGCAGCCGCGTCGACGGCCTGGTCGAGGAACTCAAGACCACGAACGTGCGGCCCACCTCGATCGTGATCGTCGGCTACACCGACCCGCTCGGCAGCGCCGAACACAACCAGCGCCTGTCCGTGGCACGGGCGAACGCGGTCCGCGACGAGATGGTGCGGGTGGGCGTGCCGCCCAACGTGATCCAGACCGAGGGACGCGGCGCGACGAACTTCAAGGTCACCGAAGCCGATTGCAAGGCGCAGGGCAAGGCCCGGCGGCGCACCGACCTCATCGCCTGCCTGGAGCCGAACCGCCGCGTGGAAATCAGCGTGACGGGCGAACAGGCGCACTGACGCGCGTCGGCCGGGCCTTCAGCGCCGGCGCCAGTCCACCGGCTCGATGTTCATCGCCTGCCGGTACTTCGTGACCGTGCGCCGCGCCACGCTGAAGCCCTGCTCGCCGAGCATGCGCGCGAGCGTCGCATCGCTGAGCGGTGCGCCGTCCTGCTCCGACGAGATGAGCTCGCGCAGCAGCTCCTTGATCGCGGTCGGCGCGGTCGCGCGGCCGCTTCGGTGCGCCAGCCCGCGCGAGAAGAAGTACTTGAGTTCGAACACGCCCGACGGCGTCGCGATGTACTTGTGGTGGACGGTGCGCGACACGGTGGACGGATGCACGCCCACCGCATCCGCGACGGCGCGCAGGGTCAGCGGCTTCATCGCCAGCGGGCCATAGTCGAGAAAGAGCTTCTGCTTCGCCACGATGGCCTGCGCGACGTCGTGGATGGTCGCCGCCCGCTGCGCGAGGTTCTGCACGGTCCAGCGCGCGCGTTCGAGGCAGCCCGCCAGCGCAGGGTTGCGCTCGCACGCCTGCCGCTCGAAGAGGCGCGCGTAGTCCTGGTTCAGGTTCAGGCGCGGCATGGCGGACTCGTTGAGCACCGCGGTCCACACGCCGCGCCTCTTGCGCACGAACACGTCGGGGGTGACGAAAGGCGTCGGCGTGGCGTCGTACTTCCAGCCCGGGCGCGCATCGAGCCGGCGGATGCACTCGCCTGCCTCGCGGACGCGCACGAGCGGCTCGCCGAGCGCGTCCGCGAGGCGCTTGAGATGGTGTCTCGCGAGCAACTCGAGATGGCCGGACGCGATGCGACGCACCGTGTCGCGCAGGATCGGGTCCGCGATGCGCGGCAACTGCAGCAGCAGGCACTCCGAGACACTGCGCGCGCCCACGCCCGGCGGATCGAGCGCCTGCACCCGCCGCAACGCGCCGAAGAGGTCGGCGTCGAGCTCCGCGGCATCCTCGCCGTCCTCCCGCACGACCGCGGCGATGTCGTCCAGCGAGATGCGCAGATAGCCGTCGTCGTCCAGTGACTCGACCACCGCCGCGGCGAGCATGCGTTCGCGCTCGCCGAGCCGCAGGACGCCCAGTTGCGCATGCAGGTGCTGCCGCAGCGATGCGGCCACCGGCAGGCGCTGCAGGGCGTCCGCGCTCTCCTCGTGCGACAGCACGGCACCGCGCGCGGCAGGACCGAGGCGGTCGATGAAGTCGCGCGACTCGTTCGGATCCGGCCCGGCGGCTTCGGGCGCCTCGATGGCATCGGTCGCGGCGGGCGTGGCGTCCTCGAAATCGAGGAACGGGTTGTCCTCTGCCGCTTCCTGCAGCGCCTGCGCATAGTCCAGCGACGACAGGTGCAGCAGGCGCACGGCCTGCTGCAGCCGGGGCGAAAAAGCCGTGAGCTGGGCGGGACGGATGTGCTGTCCGAGGGCTGGCATGAGCGGTCAGCGCAACTGTTGTGCCAGCTCATCATAGCGATAAACTAATACCTTGGTTTTCAATAAAAAGCGAGAAGAGGGAACCATGCGGAAGGTGTTGCGGCAAAACTTGCGCGTCCGGCAGGGCTTGGCCGCCCTCGGGCTGTTATCGGCCACGTACTGGGCAAGTCGAGCCCTGCGAAAACGCACGCCTGCGGCACAAGTGAGCGCGAACGACGCCGAAGAGGCCGGACGCCTGCGCGAGAGACTGGCCGTCCAATCCCGCGAGTTGCTTCGACTGGACCACGAGCTGCGCACCCCCATCGGCGCGGCGCGCGCCGCACTGGAAATTCTCCAATCGGCGACCGATGATGAGGATCTGCAGGCCGAGGCGCGGCGGGTGATCGCTCGCCAGCTCGCGCGTATGACGGCGCTGACAGAGGAATTGCGCGGACTCGCACAGAGATACCCCGACTAGCCGTCTTGCGCACGCTGGCGAAGGACGGCAATGTCGAAAGATTCGGCGCCGTCGAAGGATCAAGTGCGCCGGACACGGAACGAGGGGTCGACCTTGGGACATGCGCTGATCGTTGAAGACGACGAGGACTCGGGCCAGATGCTCGCGTCGCTCGTCAAGCGCGAAGGCCATTCCGCGGCCACCGCGTCGTCGTTGACTTCGGCCCGGCGCTTTCTCGCGATGCAGCCGCCGGACGTGCTGCTGCTCGACCTGCACCTGCCCGACGGCAACGGGCTGGAACTCTTCGAGAACGCGGATCTGATCTCGGACACCGAGGTGGTCCTCATGACCGGGCAGGCCAGCCTGGAGACTTCCATCCAGGCGCTGCGGCTCGGGGCCGCCGACTATCTGGTCAAGCCGATCAATCCCCAGCACCTCAAGAGCCTGCTGTCGCGGCTCATCCGGCCCTCCAAGCTCCAGGCCGAAATCACCCACATGACCGAGCAATGGCGCGAGACCGGCTGCTTCGGTCCGCTGATCGGCGCCTCGGATTCGATGCAGAGCGTGTACCGGCAGATCGCGCGCGTCGCCGCCACCCCGGTCACCGTCTTCATCCAGGGCGAGAGCGGCACGGGCAAGGAACTGGTCGCCCGCTCGGTGCACGAGCTCAGCCGGCGCCGCGAGCAGCCCTTCCTCGCGATCAACTGCGGCGCGATCTCGCCGCACCTCATCGAAAGCGAGATCTTCGGGCACGAGCGCGGCAGCTTCACCGGCGCGGAACGCCAGCACCAGGGCTTCTTCGAGCGCGCGCATGGCGGCACCCTCTTCCTCGACGAGGTGACGGAGATGCCGCTCAACCTGCAGGTGAAGCTGCTGCGGGTGCTCGAGAACGGGACCTTCATGCGCGTGGGCTCCACCCAGCTGCAGCAGACCGATACCCGCATCATCGCCGCCACCAACCGCGATCCGGCGGACGCGGTGATGCGCGGCGCGCTGCGCGAGGACCTGCTGTACCGCCTGAACGTGTTCCCGCTCGCGCTGCCGCCGCTGCGCGAGCGCGCGAGCGACATCCCGCTTCTGGCGGAGCACTTCCTCGAGGAGATGGGGCGCGAGGAACAGACCTCGAAGCGGCTCACGCCCGAGGCCATCCGGCATCTTCAGGCCTACCCCTGGCCGGGCAACGTGCGCGAACTGCGCAATGCGCTGCAGCGGGCCTGGGTCATGGCCCATGGCGCGCAGATCGACGCCGAATGGCTGCCCCGCATGCCTGCCGGATCGCCCCCGGCCGCCACGGTCGCCGCGCCATCCCAGGCCGTGCAAGGCGGCGAAAGCGGCGGCCCGCACCTCGACATCCGCATCGGGACGCCGCTTTCCGAGGTGGAGCGCCAGCTCATCCTCGCGACCTTCGAATACTGCGGCCAGCACAAGGAGCGCACTGCTGCGCTGCTCGGCATCAGCATGAAGACGCTCTACAACCGGCTCAAGGAATACAAGCTCTGAGCGCAGCGGGCACACGGTTTGCCGGCCTTCGGGCGGAGGACATGCGCAGCAGCATGTGCGATCGCGGACTGGAGTGCGCCGATGACGATGGTTTCCGAGGTCATGAGCCGGGCGGTTCGGGCGGTATCGCCGCATGCGTCGGCAGAAGTGGCCGCCAGGGCCATGGATGAGTGGGGCCTGGCCTTCGTGCCGGTCTGCGAGGATGGAAGGCTCCTGGGCGTGGTCACCGCGCGGGACATTGCGGTGCTCACCGTCGCGCGCGGCTTGCCGCCATCGAGCACCCCCGTCGGCTATCTCATGTCGGCGAATCCCTTCTGGTGCTACGAAGACCAGCCGTACGACGAGGTGCTGCAGAGCATGGACGGCCGCCTGCCGCGCAGGATTCCGGTGGTGGATCGCGCGCGACGGCTGGTCGGCATGCTGTCGCTGGGCGGGACGCCGACCAGCCCGCGCTGAGAACTCAGGACTCCGACGGGGCGTCGCCCCGGCGCAGCGCGAGCTGCTCCTCGATCAGCTGGACGACCTGCTCCGGATCGATCGGCTTGGTCAGGTGCGCGTCGAAGCCCGCTTCGAGCGAGCGGCGCACGTCGCTTTCCTGCCCCCAGCCGGTCATCGCCAGCAGGATCAGGTCCGCGCCGCCGTCCATCGCGCGCAGGCGCCTGGCCACTTCGTGACCGTCCATGTCGGGCATGCCCACATCCAGCAGAACCACGGCCGGCTGGAGTTCCGCCGCCAGTTGCAGCGCTCGCCGGCCACCGCCGGCGGTCACGGTCCGGTAGCCCATGATCTCGAGCAGCTTGGCCACGCCCCAGCCCGCGTCCTCGTTGTCGTCCGCCACGAGAACCGGCACGTCGCTGGCGCGGCGCTGCACGGGCGCCTGTTCGCTCATCGTGCCTCTCTATGAAGGCAGCGATTATGCGCTTCCGAAATCCCCGAAGCGCGGCGGCAACCCGGACGCCAGTTCCGGCAGCGCCGGGATGCCGCCCGCCGAGGCTTCTGATCGCAACGACGATGCGGCGCGCCCCGCGTCAACCATGTGCGACGCCACTGACCGGGCTGTAGGAGCAAGGCGCCGTTACCGCACCGTCGAGCCCTCTCGCGAGCGCAGGCGCCGCCTGCTACGGCTTCGCCGAGGTAGCGCGCAACCCCATGTAGCTCGTCCACTTGCGCTCGTACTCGTTGCGCTCGAACTCGTCGACCATGAAGTCGATGAACGATCGGACCTTGGTGGGCAGGTGCTTGCGGCTGGGGTAGGCGATGTTGATCTGCAGGCGCGGCAGGTCCCACTCGTTCAGCACCGGCACCAGCCGTCCCGCCACGATGTCGTCATAGACGATGTAGCTGGGCTGCACGAGGATGCCCATGCCGTCCAGCGCGGCGGCGCGCAGGATCTGTCCGTCGTTGGATTCGAAGATCCCCCGCACCTGGATGACCTGGGTCTGCTGTCGCAGCGTGAGCTTGAGCTCCTGCCATTTGTTCGCCAGCACGTAGAGCAGGAAGTCGTGCTGCGTCAGATCCTGCGGCACCTGGGGAACGCCGTACGCAGCCAGGTAGCCCGGCGAGGCGCACAGCACGCGCCGCGTGCTCGCCAGACGGCGAATGGTGATGTTGCTGTCGGACTCGAACTCCCGCGTGCGGATGGCGACGTCGATGCCGCTGTCGATCATGTCCATGTA
This sequence comes from Variovorax sp. HW608, assembly GCF_900090195.1. Classification (NCBI taxonomy): domain Bacteria; kingdom Pseudomonadati; phylum Pseudomonadota; class Betaproteobacteria; order Burkholderiales; family Comamonadaceae; genus Variovorax; species Variovorax sp. HW608. The sequence goes on along the minus strand of NZ_LT607803.1, from coordinate 1,678,581 downwards.
GCGATTGGCCGCTTCCAGGTGCACCGTGACGTTGGGATAGAGCGCGTGGTAGCGCCGCAGGCGCGGAGCGATCTGGTGCAGCGCGAACGACAGCGAGGCGCTGACCCGGAGCACTCCCGAGGGATTGAGGTTCTGGGTCTGCAGCACCGCCTCTGCATCCTGCAGTTCGGCCATCGCCGCGCGGGCGCGCTCATAGAACGCCTGCCCCTCCGCGGTCAGGTACAGCCGCCGCGTATTGCGCTCGACCAGCCGGGTCTTGAGGCGGTTTTCGAGCGCGCTCAGATGCCGGCTCGCCGCCGGATTGGACAGGCCGAGCAGTTCCGCTGCGCGGCCAATGCTTCCGCATTCGGCGACCTGGATGAAGAGCTCGAGCTCGGTGAAACGATCCATCTTTCCAAAATTCGGAAATCAAATTTCCGATCGGGGAAGTTTATCTATCGGTTTTGAAAAACTAAAGTGGCGTTCGCAACCGAATTCCTCCAGGAGACGACATGAACGACAAGCTGAAGAACGAACTCGAAATCCGCCGGATGATCGAGCGCTGGGCCGTCTGGCGCGACGCCGGCGACTGGGAGCGCTTCGCCACCGTCTGGCATCCCGAAGGCGTGATGATGGCGACCTGGTTCCAGGGCCCCTTTGCAGACTTCATCCGCGTCACGAAGGAAGGTTGGGCGAAGGGCGTCAGCATTCTTCACTTCCTCGGCGGCTCGGCGATCGACATCGAGGGTGAGCGCGCCATCGCGCAGACCAAGATGACGATCTCGCAGCGTGGCGAGGTCGACGGCGTGCTGTGCGACGTCGTCTGCACCGGTCGCTTCTATGACTTCGTGGTGCGCCACGAAGGGGAATGGAAGCTGCTGCATCGCCAGCCGATCTACGAGAAGGACCGCATCGACCCGGTCGACCCGGCCGCGACCGTGACGCTGGACCAGGTCGCGCTGGCCCGGATGCCCGAAGGCTATCGCCACCTCGCGTTGATCCAGAAGCGCATCGGCTATACGGTCAAGATGGATATGCCGATGCTCAAGGGCGACGCCGTCCAGGACCTGTACCGTCGCGGCGCCGCCTGGCTCGCCGGCGGCGCGCTGGAACGCTGAATTCGGGATCCGACCATGCGCAACCTGAATCAGGACAACATCACCCAGGCGGTCATCGCCAGCTTTGCCGGCACGACGGACCCGCGGCTGAAGGAAATCATGACCAGCCTGGTCCAGCACCTGCACGCCTTCGCGCGCGAGGTGCGGCTGACCGAGGCGGAGTGGTTCAAGGGCATCGAGTTCCTGACCGGCTGCGCCCACATCACCGACGACAAGCGGCAGGAGTTCATCCTGCTGTCGGATGTGCTGGGCCTGTCCATGCTGACGGTGGCGATGAACAACGACAAGCCCGCCGGCTGCACGGAAGCCACGGTATTCGGGCCCTTTCACGTCGCGGGTGCGCCGCGCTACGAACTCGGCGCCGACATCGCCAATGGCGCCAAGGGTACCCCTTGCCTGGTGCAGGGAACCGTGCGCGGCATCGACGGCGAACCCGTGCCGGGCGCCGAACTCGACGTCTGGCAGTCCGACGAGGACGGCTTGTACGACGTGCAGCACGAAGGCCTCGCGCAGGCGCAGGCCCGCGGCATCCTGACCGCCGACGACGAGGGGCGCTTCCACTTCCGTTCGATCGTCGCGGTGCCGTACGCCATCCCGCACGACGGCCCCGTGGGCGCGATGCTCGAGGCGACCGGGCGCCACCCCTGGCGCCCCGCGCATCTGCATTTCATGGTCAGCGCGCCGGGCTACGAGACGCTGATCACCCATGTGTTCCGCAACGAGAGCGACTACCTCGACTCGGATGCCGTCTTCGGCGTGCGCCAGTCGCTGGTGTGCGATTGGCAGCGGCAGCCCGATGGCAGCTATCTGCTCGAATACGACTTCGTGCTGAAGCCCGCCACCGAATCGGTCGCCCGATGATCCGGCACATCGTGATGTGGAACGTCCGCGGTGAAAGCGACGACGAAAAGGCCGCCAACATTGCGACGCTCAAGCGCTGCTTCGAGACGCTGCGAGGCCGCATCCCCGGCCTGCTGAAGCTCGAGATCGGCGTCGACACGAGCCGCGTCGACTATGCATGCGACGTGGTGCTGTACAGCGAATTCGAATCGCAGGCCGCGCTCAGCGCCTATGCAACGCACCCCGAGCACACGCGCGTGCGGCAGGAACTGGGCGACCTGCGGATCGCCCGCTACCAGGTGGACTATCCCGCGTGAGGCGGGTCTCCATCGCAGAAAGGAAAGAAGAACGTGCGTGACTTTATCCACGCCGGCCAGCCAACGCGCGTGGTGTTCGGTGCCGGCTCGCTCGCCCATCTCGAACGCGAAATCGATCTGCTGGGGTCGAGGCGCGCGCTGGTCCTTTCGACGCCGGACCAGGCGGCCCAGGCCACGATGGTGGCCGATCGCCTCGGTGCACGTGCCGCGGGCGTCTTTGCGCGTGCCGTGATGCACGTGCCGATCGAGACCGCTCGCGAGGCGCGCGAGGAAGCCCGGCGGCTCAACGCCGATTGCGCCATCGCCATCGGCGGCGGCTCGACCGTGGGCCTGGGCAAGGCCATTGCGCTGGAGTCCGGCTTGCCCGTGCTGGCCGTGCCGACCACCTACGCCGGCAGCGAGATGACGCCGATCTACGGCATCACCGAAGCGGGCCTCAAGAAAACGGGCCGCGATCCGCGGGTGCTGCCGCGCACCGTGATCTACGACCCGGCGCTGACCGCGAGCCTGCCTGTAGCGCTGAGCGTCACCAGCGGCATGAATGCCATCGCGCATGCCGCCGAGGGCCTCTATGCGCAGGACAGCAATCCGATCATGGATCTGATGGCGGAAGAAGGCATCCGGGCACTGGCGCAGGCGCTCCCCGTCGTGCGACAGCAGCCGCGCGATCTGGATGGACGAAGCGATGCGCTTTACGGCGCCTGGCTTTGCGGCACCGTGCTGGGCAACGTCGGCATGGCCTTGCACCACAAGCTCTGCCACACGCTGGGTGGCAGCTTCAACCTGCCGCATGCGGAAGTGCACACCGTGGTCCTGCCGCACGCCATCGCCTTCAACGCCGAAGCGGCCCCGCAGGCCATGCAGCGGATCGGGCGCGCGCTCGGCGTTCAAGGAAAGTCGAGCGCGGCCGCGGGCCTGTTCGACCTCGCGCGCGCCAACGGCGCGCCGGTGGCGCTGCGCGACATCGGCATGCGGGCGGACGACCTCGACCGCGCAGCCGAGATCGCCGCCAGCAATCCGTACTGGAATCCGCGTCCCATCGGACCGGCCCAGCGCGCCGAGATCCGCGCGTTGCTGCAGCGGGCCTTCGAGGGCGTTCGTCCGGAATGAGGGAGCCGGCGCGCATCGGCACACCAATGGTGTAAGCCAATGAAACCCGGCCTCGCGCCGGGCATGGCATTTGCCTGTACTTCACATTGGGCCCTCCGGTCAACCGGGGCCCATGAATGCAGGAGATGGAATGACAAGCCCCAATTTGGCCGGCGACACGGGGCCGGAGGAATGCAGCGCCGACAGTGGGTCGCACACGTTTCAGTACAGAGGCTGGAGAGTCACGATCGAGCTGGAACCGTCGAATGCCGACGGGATCGTGAGCGGACATGCGGATCTCCACGACCGGTCGGCGTTTCGATGCCGGCTGATGCTCTCGGGCCGCCACGACGACGGCGTCAGCGCGATCCGGGCGCTGGCGGCGAAGGCACGCACGCTGATCGACGAGCGGCACGAGGATGCCTGAGGCGGCGTCGCGTGTAGAAGCTGCCGCAGTTCCTTCCACCCATCCGGCAATTCTTGCCACGGCGAACCGGCGCCGGCAGCGGTCCGGCGTCGTCGCTTCGGGCGCTCTGCAGTGGGCACGTCCTTTGCCGTGCATGAGACGGGGTTCGCCCCGCCACCTCGACCGAGTCAACCAGGAGTACAGCATGACGCTCAAAGACGGCCACGATGCCAGCCAAACCATGTCACCGCGCGGACGCGGCTTCGCAGGAATGGATCCGGCGCGGCAGCGCGACATCGCCCGCGAAGGCGGGCGCGCGGCGCACGAGAAAGGCACTGCACACGAATTCACCCCTGCGGAAGCGCGCGCGGCCGGGCAGAAGAGCCGCATGAACCGCCTTGCGCGCGAGGCGGCCGGGCAAAGCTGACAAGCGGGATACGCGCGGCGACAGCCGTGCGGCAACGCTTGCCGCAACGACTGCCGCCGCCGGTTCAATATGCTTCAACGCCGCCAGGCGGGAACCGCCATGGCGTTGTAGGCGAGGCAGGCGGCACGCCCCTCGGCGGTGATGCCCGTGACCACGATGCGCTCGATCCGGCGCTCGCCGCTTTGCAGCAGGACGATCGGATCGGCCTCGGCCTCCAGCAGCGAGGCGCTGCGAAGCGCGAGGATCTTGTGGATGTCCTCCTGGGTCTCGCACACCACGGGCAGCTGGCGGTGCGAGAGCAGGTCGAGCAGCTCGTAGCAGGCGGCGGCCCGGCCGGTTTGTGTCGGGTGCTTTTTCATGGGGCGTCGTGCGAGGAAAGGCTGGGTCGTCAGTCCCGGCAATCGCCGTGCCCAGATGACTCAGCCGCCGTCGAACCCGAAGAGGCGTCGGGGCGTGTGGTACAGGATGGATGCGCGCGCCGCCTCGTCGGGGACGAGCTTCATGAAAAGCGCGAGCAAGGGGCCGTAGTCCAGGCGGCGCACCGCGCGCAGATGGGGCCAGTCCGAGGCCCACAGGCAGTGCTCGGCGCCGAACTGCGCCAGCAGCGCCTGGCTGAACGGCATCGCGTCGTCGAAGGGGAAAGGCAGGAGCGAGAACTTGTCGTACCCCGAGAGCTTGACGTAGCAGCGCGAGCTTTCCGCGAGCGCGAGCAGGGCCTGGAAGCCCGCGCCGCCGACGCCGGCCCGAAGGTCGGGACGGCCGTGATGGTCCACCAGGATGCGCGCGCCGCAACCGCGCAGCCGCGCGCCGAGGCGCACCATCTGGTCGTCGCGCACCTGCACCTGCACGAACATGTCGAGCTGCGCGAGCCGATCCCAGAGCGCGTCGAGCACGCCTTCGTGCGGCTCCCCCAGCAGCGCGAAGTTGTGCGCGACACCGACGATGCCTTGCGCCTTCAGGTCCTGCAGCTGCGCCATGGAAATGTCGGGCGGCACGATCGCCACACCCTTGAAGCGGCCCTCGCCCTGGCGGATCGCATCGAGCATGCAGCGGTTGTCGGCGTTGTAGCCCGAGTTGGGTTGCACCAGCAGCGCATGGCGCACGCCGTGCACGGCCAGGACCTCTTGGAAGGACCGCAGCGTTCCGATCTCGGCGCCCGAGGGGTGGTAGGCCGCATCGGCCGCGTAGGGGAAGCGGTCCGGATCGAGGACGTGGCAATGACAATCGATCTTGGGCTGCTCGAAGATGTCTCTTTGTGCGTTCATCGGCGCAACGATACAGGCTTCGTCGCGCCGCGCGCGGCACGGCCGAGCTTGCGCCGCCCCTGCGCGCCGATCGCGGCCACCATCTGGCGAACGAAGGCCTGCACCAGCGGTGGCAGGGTGCGGCCTTCCAGCGACAGCGCCTGCAGGCGCCTCTGCTGCAGCACCGGCTCGACGAAAGGCCGCGCCACCACCGTGCCCGCCTCGATCGGTTGCGCCACGGTGAGCAGGCCGGACAGCATGATGTCGCGATCACGCAAGAGCGGCAGCATCACGGAGGAGAAGTTGCTGACGAAGAGCGGCCGGTACTGCAGGCCCTGCGCGCTGCACGCCAGGTCGAGCAACTGCCGCGCCGTGACGCCCGGACTGGCCACCAGCAGCGGAAAGCGCACCGCCTGCGCCAGCTCCACCTGGCGGCCGCGCGCCAGCGGATGGCCGGGCAGCATCACGGCCAGCACCGGCGCCGGCGCGGTGTGTTCCACGCGCAGGCCGGCTTCGGGCGCCACCACGTATTTCAGGCCGATGTCCGACTCGCCGCGCAGCAGCCGCTGGCTCACCTCGTCCGGCGCCCCGACGTGCAGCTCGATGCCGGCCGCCGGGTGCGCCGACCGGAAGTCGCGCATCAAGGCCTGCATGAAGCCGCTCGCAAAGCCTTCGGTGCAACACACCCGCACGCGGCCCGCCGCCTGGCCGCCGAGGCTGCGCACCTCCTCGAGCACATGGTCGGCATCGAGCAGCGTGTTGCGAAGGTGCCCGGCCAGCCGCTGCCCGGCGGCGGTGAGCACCATGCCCTGGCGGTTGCGCTCGAAGAGCGGCGTGCCCAGGCCGTCTTCCAGCTTGGCGATCTGCCGGCTGACGGCCGAAGCGGCCACGAACAGGCGGGCGGCCGCCTGGTTGACGGAGCCGGCCTGCGCCACTTCCATGAAGTAGCGCATCGGAATGCTGAGCAGCGAGGGATGCATCCGGATTGGGTGTTGCCTTGGAGGCAACGGCAGTATGCCAAAACGATAGCGCAGGCAATACCGGATTGGCCGTCTACTTGCGTGACTCCCCGCGATGGACTTGCCATGAACCGACACGATGCCCTTGCCCTGGCCGGCGCCTACTTCGACGGCGGCCGCTTCTTCGACGATCTCGCGCGCCGCGTGGCGCTGCGCACCGAGAGCGACACCGGCAGCACGCCGCCGGCACTCGCCGACTACCTGACGCACGAACTGGTGCCGCGCCTCGCGCCGCTTGGCTTCGACTGCGAGATCGTCGCCAATCCCGCGCCCGGCGGCGGCCCCTTCCTGATCGCGCGCCGCGTGGAAGATCCGCGCCTGCCCACGGTGCTGAGCTACGGCCACGGCGACGTGGTGAGCGGCCAGGACGCGCTCTGGCGCGACGGCCTTTCGCCCTGGCAACTGGTGGCGCGGGGCGAGCGCTGGTACGGCCGCGGCACCGCCGACAACAAGGGCCAGCACACCATCGCACTCGGCGCGCTCGAAGCCGCGCTCGAGGCCCGCGACGGGCGCCTTGGCTACAACATCACCTGGCTGATCGAGACGGGCGAGGAAGCGGCTTCGCCCGGGCTCGAAGCGGTCTGCGCGCAGCGCCGCCACGATCTCGCGGCCGACCTCTTCATCGCGAGCGACGGCCCGCGCGTGCGCGCCTCGCGTCCCACGCTCTTTCTCGGCTCGCGAGGCGCGGTCAACTTCACGCTGCGGCTGAAGGCGCGCGAGCGCGGCTATCACTCGGGCAACTGGGGCGGCGTGCTCAGCAATCCGGCCACGGTGCTGGCGCACGCGGTCGCCACGCTGGTGGATGCGCGCGGGCGCATCCTCGTCGATGCGCTGCGTCCGCCGCCGATGAGCGAAGCCCTGCGGCGCGCGGTGGCGACCCTTGCGATCGGCGGCGGCGCCGACGATCCCGAGCTGAGTCCGGACTGGGGCGAGCCGGGCCTCACGCCGGCCGAGCGCCTCGTGGGCTGGAACACGCTGGAAGTGCTGGCGCTGGGCGCCGGTGCGCCGCAGCGCCCGGTCAATGCGATCCCGGCCGAGGCCGTGGCGCATTGCCAGTTGCGCTTCGTGGTGGGAACGCCGTGGCAGGAGCTCGAGCGCATCGTGCGCGAGCACCTCGCCGCGCACGGCTTCGGGCAGGTGGAGGTGGAAGTCACGCTGAGCGGCGCGGCCACGCGGCTCGACCTGGACAACCCATGGGTCGGCTGGGCGCTGCGCTCCATCGAGGCGAGCAGCGGGCAGCCACCGGACCTGCTGCCCAACCTCGCCGGGTCGCTGCCCAACGACATCTTCGCGCGCGTGCTGGGCCTGCCCACGCTCTGGGTGCCGCATTCGTACCCGGCCTGCGCGCAGCACGCGCCGCACGAGCACCTGCTCGCGCCGCTGGCACGCGAAGGGCTGCAAGTGATGGCCGGCCTTTACTGGGACCTGGGCGAGCCGCACGCGCCCTGGCGGGATGGCGCGCTGGCGCCGCACGCCTGAGGCGGCCGCATCCCCCCACACCACCACGCACAGCAACAGGAACCGGAGACTTCCCAGATGATGAACAAGCGCCATTTCCTTCAGACGCTCGCGCTCGCCGCCACCGTGCTCGGCGCTGCCACCACCCACGCCGAGGAACCCGCCTGGCCCGCGAAACCGATCCGCCTCGTCGTGCCGTTCCCGCCGGGCGGCGGCACCGATCTCGTGGCGCGCGCGCTGGGGCAGAAGCTGGGCGAACGCCTGAAGCAGCCGGTGGTGATCGACAACCGGCCCGGCGCATCGACCATCATCGGCACCGACGCGGTGGCCAAGGCGGCGCCGGACGGCTATACGCTGCTGCTGTCGGGCTCCACGAGCTACAGCGTCAACCCGGCGCTGCGCGCGAAGCTGCCTTACGACCCGGTGCGCGATCTGGCGCCGATCGCCATCGTCGCGCGCACGCCGCTGGTGCTGGTGGTGGCGCAGAACTCGCCCTGGAAGACGGTGGATCAGCTCGTCGCTGCCGCCAAGGCCAAGCCGCAGGGGATCCGCTATGCGACTTTCGGCCCCGGTTCCGGTCCGCATCTGGCGGGCGAATTGCTCGCGCTCGCGGCCGGCGTGAAGCTTCAGGACATTCCTTACAAGGGCGGCGCGCAGAGCATGCTGGCGGTGATCAGCGGCGAGATCGATCTCGACATCGACGCCGTGGCCATCGCGGCGCCGCATATCCAGGCCGGGAAGCTGCGCGCACTGGGCATCGTGGGCGCGAGCCGCTCCAGCCTGCTGCCCGACGTGAAGACGCTGGCCGAGCAGAAGCTGCCCGATGCGACCTTCGACGCCTGGTACGGCTTCGCCGCACCCGCGAAGACGCCGGCGCCGGTGCTGGAGCGCCTGTCGCGCGAGCTCACCGCGGTCATGGCCGACCCGGCCCTGCAGGCGCAGCTGAAGACGCAGGGCATGGAGCCGGTGGCCATCGGCGCTGCCGCCTTCCGCACCCAGATGGAGAGCGAGATCGCACGCTACCGCGCGCTCGCGCATCGCGCGGGCATCGCGATGGAATAGTCGGGGGAGCAGTCAGGCAGGCTTCAACGAGAAGGCCGCCACGTCGCCGGGCTTGCGCAGCATCTTGTCGACCTCGGCGGCGTGCAGTTCCTCGGCATGGATCATCTGGCGCGCGAATTCCTCCAGCGCGACCGATTTCCCTTCCACCAACGACAGCAGTTCGCGGTACAGCGCGAGTGCGCGAAGCTCGGTCTCGAGCGATTCGCGCAGCATGGCGGCGACATCGTGCTGGTGGGAGTCGAGCAGCGGCCCGATCGCGAGCGAGGGGTAGTCCCCCAGCGTGGTGATCCATTCGCCCACCTGCTGCGCGTGCAGCAGCGATTCGTTGGCCTGGTCGCGCAGCCACGCAACGATCGGGATGCGGTTGAAGCCGAACACCAGGAACGAATAGTGCGTGTAGCGCACCACGCCGGCCAGTTCGGCTTCGAGCAGCCGATTGAGCACGGAGACGACCTTCTCTTGATCGAGCTGTTCCATGTCAGCGCTCCCGGACAAGGGGGAGCGAATTATGCGCCGCGCGCGTGCGGCGTTGCCAGAGTGGGCGGCGGGGACATGACAATCGCAGCAGCGCCCGTTCCGACTTCTCCTCATCCAGCGACCCATGTTCACCCTGACCCGCCTGACGATCCAGCGCGCCAAGAAAGAGCGCCTGCCCCAGGTCGCCGGGAGCCTGACTTTCACGACCCTGCTCTCCATCGTGCCCCTGCTCGCGGCGTGCCTCGCGCTGCTCACGCGCTTCCCCGTCTTCCGGCAGCTCAAGGAAGCGCTCCAGCAACTGCTGCTCGTCAAGCTGCTTCCGGCGGACATCGCGCGCACGGTGCTCAGGTACCTCAACCATTTCGCCGCCAATGCGAGCGGGCTGACCTGGATCGGGTCGATCTTCCTGCTCGTCACGGCGGTGGCGATGCTGCTGACGGTGGAGAACGCGCTGAACCAGATGTGGCAGGTGCGCAGGAACCGGCCGTTCTTCAGGCGGGTCGGCCTGTACCTGCTCATGATCGCGGTCGGGCCGCCCGTCGTGGGCCTGAGCCTCTGGGCGACGTCGTACCTGCTGGGCGCGTCGACGGGACTGCTCGGCACGCTGCCGCGCACGCTCGCCTTCGTGCTCGACCTCGGCCCGTTCCTGCTCGGGTTCGTTACGCTGACGAGCCTGTTCTACCTGGTCCCGAACACCCGGGTGCGGCTGCGCGACGCCATCGCGGGCGGGCTGGTCGCCAGCCTGGCCTTCGAACTCGGCAAGCGCGGCTTCACCGCCTATCTCGTCAAGGTGCCGACGTACAAGGCTCTGTACGGGGCCTTCGCCGCCCTCCCCCTTCTGCTCCTGTGGGTGTATTTCTCGTGGCTGGTCACGCTGGTCGCGGCCATGATGACCGCGAATCTGGCGCTCTCGAGGCGGCAGCCGGCCGGCAAGGCAGGCGCGAATCCGCGCGGCGGGAGGCTCGGCCGCGCGCCATGACGCACAGCGTCTAGCTACCCGACCGGGCGCGTCGCAGCGTGTTCGCCGCCGTGTCGACGCCCGCGCGCATGCAGGCCTCCTCGAGTTCCTCGATCAGGCCATCGATCTGGGCGAGGAATTCGGCTCTGTCCAGCGGCAGCGGCTGGATGGCAAGGCGCCACGAAAGGTCTGCCAGCCTGCTTTCACCGGCGTAGCGGGCCCACGGCCGCACCTCGCAGTAGCACAGTGCCGCGAGGTGGCCCAGGTCCATGTGCCTGCGCGCGTGCCCGATTTCCGCCGCAAGGTCTTCGAGGCGGTCGCGGAACTGGCCGGTGACGTTTTCATCGTTCATGTTGCAGTGCAACATTGCCAGTGCCGGCCTGGGTGCGTCAAGCGCACGATTAGAGAGGCATCCCTCGCGCGGCGCTTGACAGATCACCCGAAGATGCGAAGTGAATGCTCTCTGCGGCGCGATTACTGCATGTACGCGAGGTCGCGCACGTCCGACCGGATCGCCTCCCGGTCGGCGGCATTGAGCGGCAGGCTCATCAACAGTTCCAGACGTCTGCGCAAGGCGTAGAGCATCTGGAGGGCCGCATGGGCGGCGTCGTCGGGATGGCTCATTGGACTACCCTCGCGCAGCGGCGCTTCGGGATTCGCCTTCGGAGCGGCCGGGCGGCTCATGGCGGCGATGTCCGGAAAGGCCCAGAGCGCGGCGTCGGGCTGTCCGGGCCAGCTCGGCTGCAGCGGCAGCATCTCGGCGTCGAGCGTGATGACGAAATTGGCCTGCGGCGAACCGCTGCGCGTCAGCTCACCCCAGCCGCGGGGCGCCAGCGACGGCAGCGGCATGCGCGCGCTCGCGAGCGCGCTGACCGCCGCGGGGTCGATGCTGTGGCCCAGATGCGCGGGATGGCCGCATGAATACGCGGCGAACCGGTCGCTGCCGAGATGCGAAAGGCAGGCCTGGGCAAGGATGCTGCGCAACGTGTTGCGACGCGACACGAAGATCACCACGAAGCGCTTGGGGACCATTGAGAGCTGCTGAAACGAACGTAAACGTAGCGTAGGCAAGCCGAGCGATCTCGGCAAGCGAGGATTGCCCTGAGGCCTTCGGCGCCGCGCGCGCTCCCTTCATGCGCCATGGCCCTCTTCGCGCCCGCGCATTCGCCGTTCAGGATGCTGACACGACAAAATGTAAGACAACGATGAGATTCGAACACCTTCGTCAATCGCTCCTGGCGACCGTCGCCGGGCTGGCCTTGGCCAGCGCCCAGGCCGCTTCGCAAGCCCCCGTCGCTGCCGAGAACGGCATGGTCGTGAGCGCGCAGCACCTGGCCACCAAGACCGGCGTGGATGTGCTGAAAGACGGCGGCAACGCGATCGACGCTGCCGTCGCGGTCGGCTATGCGCTCGCTGCCGTGTTCCCGGCTGCAGGCAATCTTGGCGGTGGCGGCTTCATGACGATCCAGCTCGCCGACGGGCGCAAGACCTTCCTCGACTTCCGCGAGAAGGCGCCGCTGGCGGCCACCGCGAACATGTACCTCGACAAGGACGGCAACGTGATCGAAGGCGCGAGCACGACCGGGCATCTCGCGGTGGCCGTGCCCGGCACCGTGTCCGGCCTCGAGATGGCGCGCGAGAAGTACGGCACGATGAAGCGCGCCACGCTCATTGCTCCCGCGATCCACTATGCGCAGAACGGCTTCGTGCTCGAGCAAGGCGACGTGGATCTGCTGAGCACCGCGACCGAGGACTTCAGGAAGGACCCGGCCAGCGGCGCGATCTTCCTGAACCATGGCGAGCCGTTCAAGCCTGGCCAGAAGCTGGTGCAAAAGGACCTCGCCGCGACGCTGCGGCGTATCAGCGAGAAGGGCGTGGACGGCTTCTACAAGGGGCCGGTCGCTGCATCCATCGTGGCGTCCAGCCAGGCGGGCAAGGGCATCATCACGCAGGCCGACCTGGACCAGTACAAGGCGCGCGAATTCAAGCCCGTCGAGTGCACGTACCGCGGCTACGGCATCGTCTCGGCGCCGCCGCCGAGCTCGGGCGGCGTGATCATCTGCGAGATCCTGAATGTCCTCGAGGGTTATCCGCTCAAGGACATGGGCTTCCGCTCGGCACAGGCGGTGCACTATCAGATCGAGGCGATGCGCCATGCGTACATCGACCGCAACAGCTACCTCGGCGATCCGGACTTCGTGAACAACCCGCTCGACCGCCTGCTGTCGAAGGACTACGCGGCGAAGATCCGCGCGGTGATCGCGCCCGACAAGGCCGGCGTCAGCCAGAAGATCAAGCCCGGCGTCGCGCCGCATGAAGGCAGCAATACGACGCACTACTCGATCATGGACAAATGGGGCAACGCGGTCTCGGTGACGTATACCCTCAATGACTGGTTCGGCGCCAAGGTGACGGCGTCGAAGACCGGCGTGGTGCTGAACGACGAGATGGACGACTTCACCGCCAAGGTCGGGGTGCCGAATCTCTATGGCCTGGTGCAGGGCGAGGCGAACTCGATCGGCCCGGGCAAGCGGCCGCTGTCGTCGATGAGCCCGACGATCGTCACCAGGGACGGAAAGCCCGTGATGGTGGTTGGCACGGCAGGCGGCAGCCGCATCATCACAGCCGTGCTCCACACGATCATCAACGTGATCGACTACGACATGAATGTGCAGGAGGCGGTCGACGCGCCGCGCTTCCACCAGCAGTGGCTGCCTGACGTGACCAACGTCGAGGGGTTCGCGCTATCGCCCGACACGCGCAAGATCCTCGAAGGCTGGGGTCAGAAGTTCGGCGACCCGCAGCCTACGAAGCACCTCGCGGTGATTCTCGTGGGCGCGCCGACGCTCGGCGGCAAGCCGGTCGGCAACAACCGCTTCTACGGCGCGAACGATCCGCGGCGCAATACCGGTTTGGCACTGGGCTACTGAATCGGAACGCAAGGTGAGCCGCCGGCGCCCCCGCTCCAAGCGGAGGTTGCGCCCGGCCCGGCGCGACTAGCGCGATCTCGCCGCCCCTTCGCGCAGGCACTCGACCAGCAACTGGCTGGCCGGTGTCTGGGGCCGGCCGCGCAAGGTGATGATGCCCACCGGCGGGAGTGCGATCGGCACCTTGATCTTCAGGATGCGCAGCAAGCCCTGCTTCGCGAAGTGCTGCGCAACGCCGTGCGCCAGGAAGCCCACCGCCGGCCGCTCGTGCATCGCCGACAGCGTGACGAGAAACGATGCGGTCTCGATGATGTCGGCCGGCGGCAGCAGCCGGTGCCGGTAGAACAGCTGCCCGAGCTTGGAGCGTGACGATGCCCACGGTGGCGGCACCACCCAGGGCAGGCCGGCGAGCATCGACCAGTCCGGATCGGCGGCATCGGCCAGCGGATGCGAGGGCGCGACCACGATGCACATGGTCTCGCGGTAGAGCGCCTCGGTGTCCAGGTCGGGCGAGGCATAGCCGGGCTCCAGGCGGCCGACGATCAGGTCGAGTTCGCCGACGCGCAATCGCGGAAGAAGCCGCGTGAGATCGCCCTCCTCGACCATCACGGTCGTGAGCTTGGACCGCGCCTTGAGTCGCTGGATGGCCTGCATGAGCAGGGTCGGCGTCGCCACGACCATCGCGCCCACGCTGGTCCGCCCGACACCCCCGCTGGCGACGGCGTCGATCTCGTCGCGCGTGCGCTGGTAGTCCGCAAGGACGGAGCGCGCGAAGCGCACCACCGTTTCACCATACGCCGTCGGCTCCGTGCCGCGCGTGGAGCGCACGAAGAGCTGGAGGTCGAACATCTTCTCGATCTCGACCAGCATCTTGGAGACGGCCGGCTGCGTGATCGACAGGAACTCCGAGACGCGGCCCAGATGCCGCAGCTCGTCGAGCACCACGAGCAATTGCAGATGGCGCAGCTTGAGGTTTGAACGCAGGACTCTGTCGATCTGGCCCATGGAGGCTTGGGAAGCGGGCGCGGAATGCGGTGCGCTTTCGTGCGTTTCGCTTCATAACCCGCGGTTCATGAAGCCAGTCCGCTATTTCATTGGATGGCCATCATTGTCTCCGAAACAATCCAGCCTGCCATTCCGACGAAAACCATGGAGACCACGATGAACGATGCTCGCGACCCGGCGCGCCGCCAGCTCATGCTCGGCGGCATCGCAGCCGCCACCCTGACCCTCGCGCCGGCCCGCGTCCTGGCCGCGGACACCTATCCGGACCGGCCCATCACCTTCATCTGTCCGTGGCCCGCCGGCGGCACCGCCGACCGCTCTATGCGCAGCATCTGCCAGATCGCGGCTCGCGAGCTGGGGCAACCGATCGTGCTCGAGAACAAGGCCGGCGCCTCGGGAATGATCGGCACCCAGATGCTCGCATCGGCACGGCCCGACGGCTACACCATCGGCCAGGTGCCGATCTCGGTGACCCGCTTCGCGCAGATCGGAAGCGTGAAGGTCGATCCGCTCAAGGACCTGACCTACATCGCCCGCACCTCGGGCCAGACCTTCGGCATCGCAGTACCGGCCAACTCGCGCTTCAAGTCGCTCGGCGACATGGTCGCGCAGGCCAAGGCAAAGCCCGGAGCCATCACCTATGCGCATGCCGGCATCGGCGGCGCGACGCACGTGGGCATGGAGCAGTTCGCCCAGGCGGCGGGCATCCAGCTCAATGCCATCGCCTACAAGGGCGGCGCCGCCGCATTGCAGGACGTGCTCGGCGGCCAGGTCGACATGCTGGCCGACAGCAGCTCGTGGGCGCCGCATGTCGAAGCCGGCAAGATGCGGCTGCTCGCCACCTGGGGCGAGACGCGCACACCGCGCTTCAAGGACGCGCCCACCCTGCGTGAGCTCGGTTACGACGTGGTCGTCGAGGCACCGAACGGCATCGGCGCGCCCAGGGGATTGCCGGCCGCGGTCGAGCAGCGCCTGCGCAAGGCCTTTCGAGTGGCGGTGCAGAGCGACGAGTTCCGAAAGGTGGCGGAAAGCATCGATGCACCCGTGATGTACCAGGATGGCCCCGAGTACCGCACGTATGTCGAATCGGTCTATCGGCAGGAAACCGAACTGATCCGGAAGCTCAACCTGAAGGAGCTGATGGCGAAAGGCTAGGGCCTTCGCCATCGCCACGCACGAATCGTCCCAAGCCATTTCATGAACGACAGCCCCCTGCTTCGCCTGCACCCCAACGACAACGTGCTGGTCGCGCGGCGCGCCATCGCGCTGGGCGAGACCATCGCCGAGTTCGCCGTGCGCGCGCGGGCGCAGATCCCGGCCGGCCACAAGATCGCCTCGCGCGCCGTCGCGGCCGGCGAACAGGTGAAGAAGTACGACACCGTGATCGGCGTCGCATCGCGCGATCTGCAGGCCGGCGACTACGTGCACAGCCACAACCTCACGCTGGTGGACTCCTTGCGCGACCCGGCGTTCTGTGAGGACGTGCGGCCGGTGGACTTCGTGCCCGAGGCCGAGCGCGCGACATTCATGGGCTTCGTGCGCGCGGACGGACAGGTCGGCACACGCAACTTCATCGGCCTCCTGTCGTCGGTCAACTGTTCGGCGACGGTCATCCAGCGCATCGCGGCGCACTTCACCCCCGAGCGACTGGCGGCGTTCCCGAATGTCGACGGCGTCGCCGCCTTCGCTCAGACGAGCGGCTGCGGCATGTCGTCGCCGAGCGAGCACTTCGACGTGCTGCGCCGTACGCTCGCGGGCTATGCGCGCCATCCCAACCTGGCCGGCGTGCTGATCGTCGGGCTCGGCTGCGAGCGCAACCAGGTCGATGCGCTGGTCGATTCGCAAGGCCTCGAACAGGGCCGGCTGATGCGCACGATGGTCATGCAGGATGTCGGCGGCACCCGCGCCACCATCGAGGCCGGGATCCGCGCGATCGAGGAGATGCTGCCCGAAGCGAACGCCGCGCGTCGCACCCGCGTAGGCGCCAACCATCTCAAGATCGGCCTCGAATGCGGCGGCTCCGATGGCTTCTCGGCGATCAGCGCCAACCCCGCACTCGGCGCGGCGATGGATGTGCTGGTGCGCCATGGCGGAACGGCCATCCTGTCGGAAACACCCGAGATCCACGGCGTGGAGTTCATGCTCACGCGACGTGCGGCAACACCCGAGGTCGGCCAGAAGCTGCTCGACCGGCTCGCGTGGTGGGAACGCTATGCCGCCGGCCAGAACGCGCAGTTCAATGGCGTGGTCGGCCATGGAAACCAGGCAGGCGGCCTCGCCAACATCTTCGAGAAGTCGCTCGGCTCGGCCATGAAAGGCGGCACCACGCCGCTGCGTGCGGTCTACGAATACGCCGAGCGCATCGACCAGAACGGTTTCGTCTTCATGGACTCGCCCGGCTACGACCCCGTGGCCGCGACAGGCCAGATCGCGAGCGGTGCCCAGCTCATCTGCTTTACCACCGGACGCGGCTCGATGTTCGGCAGCAAGCCCGCGCCGACCATCAAGCTGGCAAGCAACACGCCCATGTACAAGCGGCTCGAGGAAGACATGGACATCAACTGCGGCGTGGTGATCGACGGTGAGGCCAGCGTCGGCGAACTCGGGCAACGGATCTTCGAGCAAATCCTTCGCCACGCCTCGGGCGAGCCGACCAAGAGCGAAGTGCTCGGACTTGGCGACCACGAGTTCGTGCCCTGGCATCTCGGGATCGTCAGCTGAACAACATCCACGTCGCAATCCACCATGCACTTGACTCTCTCGAAACCCGGTCTGATGCGCACGGGCAACTTCATCGCCGGCCAGTGGCATGAAGCCGCCGAGGGCACGGCGCTCGTCGTCACCAATCCCGCCAACAACGAGCCGATCGCGCGCGTGCCCGACTCCGGCGCCGCCGCCGCTCGGGCCGCCGTCGATGCTGCACATGCGGCCTTCCCGGCCTGGAAGAAGACGCCTGCCAAGGTCCGTGCGCAATGCCTCAAGCGCTGGAACGACCTCGTGCTGTCGCATCAGGAAGACCTGGGCCGCCTCATCTCGCGTGAACAGGGAAAGCCACTGGCCGAAGGCATCGGCGAAGTCGCGTATGCGGCCAGCTACATCGAATGGTTCGCCGAAGAGGCGACACGTGCCAACGGCGACATCATTCCCGCGCCCGTGCCTGGACGACGGATGTTCGCGCTGCGCGAGCCGGTGGGCGTCGTGGCGGCGGTGACGCCCTGGAACTTTCCGGCCGCGATGATCGCCCGCAAGATCGCGCCCGCGCTCGCGGCGGGCTGCACGGTCGTCTGCAAGCCGGCCGAAGATACGCCGCTGACTTCGCTCGCCCTGGTCGCGCTGGCCGCCGAAGCGGGCGTGCCGCCGGGCGTGCTCAACATCGTGACCGCATCGCGCGAGCGGACACCCGAGGTGGTCGACGTATGGCTCGCGGATGCGCGCGTGCGGAAGATCACCTTCACGGGCTCGACGCCGGTCGGCAAGCATCTCGCACGGCGCTCGGCCGACACGCTCAAGAAACTCTCGCTCGAACTCGGCGGCAACGCGCCCTTCATCGTCTTCGAGGATGCCGACATCAAGGCGGCCGTCGACGGCCTCATGGCCGCGAAGTTTCGCAACGGCGGCCAGACCTGCGTCTGCCCGAACCGCGTGTTCGTGCATGACGCGGTCTACGCATCGTTCTCCGACCTGCTGGTGCGGCGCGTGGCCGAGCTGCGCGTCGGCCCCGCGAGCGACGAGGCCTCGCAGATCGGGCCGATGATCAACGCCCGCGCGGTCGAGAAGATCGAACGCCATGTCCAGGATGCCGTCTCGCGCGGCGCCGGCGTGCTTACCGGCGGCAAACGGCTGCCGGCGCTCGGCGACAACTACTACGCGCCGACCGTCCTGGCCGATGTCGACGCCACGATGGCCTGCGCCTCAGAGGAAACCTTCGGTCCTGTCGCGCCACTCACGCGCTTTGGCGACGAAGCCGAAGTCATCGCACAGGCCAACGACACGCCCTTCGGGCTCGCCGCCTATTTCTATTCGCGCGACGTGCGCCGCATCTGGCGCGTGGCGGACGCCTTAGAAAGCGGCATCGTCGGCATCAACGAAGGGGCCATCTCGGCCGAGGCCGCGCCCTTCGGCGGCGTGAAGGATTCCGGCTACGGCCGTGAAGGCTCGGCGCACGGGCTCGACGACTACCTGCACACCAAGTACCTCTGCCAGGGCCAGCTCGACTGACGCCGCGCAACGACCTCTTCGCTTTCACGAATCAAGCATGGCTGCCCACAACCCCTTCAAGACGGCGCTCGCCGCACGCCAGCCGCAAGTCGGCCTCTGGCTCTCGATGGCCGACCCCTACATGGCCGAAGTCAGCGCGACCACCGGTTTCGACTGGATGCTGATCGATGGCGAGCACGCGCCCAACGACCTGCGTTCCACGCTTGCTGCACTGCAGGCGGTCGCGCCGCATCGCGGCCAGCCGGTGGTGCGCGCGGTCAACGGCGAGACGGCGCTGATCAAGCAGCTGCTCGACATCGGTGCGAAGAGCCTGCTCGTCCCGATGATCGATAGCGCCGACGAAGCGCGCCGCCTGGTCGCGGCAACCCGCTATCCGCCCCGGGGTATCCGCGGCGTCGGCAGCGCGGTCGCTCGCGCGTCGCAGTGGAGCGCCCGCGGCGACTACCTGGACATCGCCGACGACGAGGTGTGCCTGCTGGTGCAGGCCGAAACGGTGACCGCCCTCTCGAACCTCGAATCGATCTGCGCAGTCGACGGCGTCGATGGCGTCTTCATCGGCCCGGCCGACCTGGCGGCGTCGATGGGCCATCGCGGACGGCCCGGGCATCCCGAAGTCCAGGCCGCGATCGAGGCCGCCATTCGCACGATCATTTCCTCCGGCAAGGCGGCCGGCACGCTCACCTCGGACCCGAAGCTCGCGCGGCGTTATCTCGAGCTCGGCTGCACCTTCGTCGCGGTCGGCGTGGATGTGCTCGTCTATGCGAATGCGGCACGCAAGCTGGCGGCGGACTTCATTGGCGTGCGGCCCGAAGGCCCGGCGCCGATCTCCGCCGAATCCCGTGGCGCCTACTGAAGCTGGTGCCGAATCCAGCAGCCGAACGCGGCGACGGCACGATTCAGCACGCAGCGGGCGCCACTGAAGCGCCTTCGATGCCGTGGCGCTTCAGCGCCTCCGCGACGAAGCCCTTGGCCTTCATGTCCTCGACGAAGTCGCGCAGCGCCTGTGCCGGCCCTTCGCCGCGCGACTTGGGTGTGCCCATGGCCTGCCTGATGACCATGAAGTGACCCGGCAGCAGCCGCAAGCCTGCGTGCACTCGTGAATCGGCTTCGAGCTGCTGCTTCACGCCGGCCGCGACATCGAGGCCCTGCTCGATGAAGGTCTCGACGACCTTCGGCGAAGTGGGTGCGCGAACGATGCTTGCATGCTTGAGCTCGCGCGTGAGGAAGAGGTCATAGGCGCTGCCCTTGCCCACAGTCACCCGCGTCCCGCCGCGATCCACCTCTTCGTTGCTGCGCAGCAGGGAGTCTTCGCGCACGAGGTAGCTTCCTTCGATGAGCACATAAGGCGCGGTGAAGGCGATGTCGGCACCGCGCACCGGATCGATCGCGAAGAAGCCGATGTCCGCCTGCTCGCCGGCGACGGCCTCGACCGACTTCCCGGCCGCATCGAAGACCACCAGTTCCAGCCGCACGCCAAGATGCTCGGCGAACGCGCGCGCCAGATCGATGGACACGCCCTTGGGCTCGCCGCTGCCGGGGTCCCTGCCGGCCAGGATCGGATTGCCCAGGTTGATCGATGCGCGCAATGCGCCGGTGGGGGTGAGCGCGCGGACCACGGCCGGGTCGGGCGATGTGCGATTGAGGTTCATGACTTGAGGATTCCGCTGATCTTCTTGAAGTTGCGCAAGGTGCTGTTGAGATGCTCGGTCATCGCCTTGGCCGCATCGTCGTTCTTGCCGCGTTCGATGAGGTCCAGCAGGTGCAGGTGCTGCCTGCAGTGTTCCTTGTAGCGGGTGCGGTCCTGCATGGAGCGGTAGGACAACAGGCGGCGCACGCGATTCACGCGCCGGATGGTGTCGATGAAGAAGGGGTTGCCCGAGCCCTCGACCAGCGCCTCGTGGAAGCGCACGCCGCGGTCGTGCAGCTGATCGGCCGTGTCGGTCTCGATGCCGCCTTCGAGCAGATGCTTCTCGGCAGCGCGGCAGCGCGCGATGACATGTGCCGGCAAATGGTAGCCCGGCTCGAGCAGCGCGGCCGGCTCCAGGGCGAGCCGCAGCCGGTACGACTGCAGGAGGCTGTCCGCGGTCGTGAGCATGCTGGAGAACTGCCAGCCGTAACCGGGCTTCTTCTCCACCCAGCCTTCGCTGGCGATCCGGCCGAGCACCGCGTTGAGCTGCGCGGGCGTCAGCCCATAGCGCTGCTTGAGCAGCACTTCGGTGAATTCGTCCGGCAGCGCGCCGCGCAGTCGGTCGTCCGCGATCCTGAAGTACACCTCCGTCACCGTGTCCGCCTCGACCAGGCCGAGCTGCCTGGCGACCGCGTCGCCGCTCTCGACAGGCCGGACGAGGAAGTAGCCCCGATTGGGCTGTCGCTCGAGGATGCCCTTTTCCGCCAGGAAGGACAGCGCCTCGTTGACCGGCGACCGCGAAACGCGAAGACGATCGGCAAAGGCCTGCGCGGGAAGGTGACTGCCTGCCGGCATCGCATCGGCCTGGATCAGACCGAGGATCTGCGCGGTGATGGAACGTTCGGCTCGCATGAACTCCATTGTCGTTTCACTTCGCGACGACCGGCGAAGTCCCTCGCGCGCCTTCGGCCAGCATCCGCTGCAGCGTCGAGGGGATGACCCCGCCGGCGCGCAGCAGGTCGACTTCCAGTTGCGTTTCGACCGCGGCAATCGCTTCGAGGCTTTCGGTGCGCCCTTCGCGGCGCAGGATGCGCACCGCCACGCGGCCGCGCGGTCGCAGTTGCTCCGCCTGGGCCGCGACTTCGACGCGATCGCCGGGGCGAAGCGCGAGCGTTGCGGGCGTCACGCCCGAAGGCATTCGCAGCGGCAATACGCCCATGCCGATGAGGTTGGAGCGATGGATGCGCTCGAAGCTGTTCGCGAGCACCGCGCGAATGCCCAGCAGGCGCTGGCCCTTGGCGGCCCAGTCCCGGGACGAGCCCGTGCCGTAGCGTTCGCCCGCCACCAGCACCAGCGAGTCGCCGGCGGCCTTGTAGCGCTCGGCCGCGTCCCACAGCGGAAGGATGTCCCCGCTCGGCACATGCAGCGTATGCGCGACCGGCAGGTCGGGGGCGAGCAGATTCTTCAGGGTCTTGCTGTGGAACGCTGCGCGGACCATGACCTCCCAATTGCCGCGCCGCGATGCGAAGACGTTGAGGTCGTTCCGGTCGTCGCCGCGTTCAACGAGGTAGTCCGCCACGAGGCTGTCCTTGGGAATGGCGCTGGCCGGCGAGATGTGGTCGGTGGTGATGTCGTCGCCGGCGACCAGCAGCGGATAGGCGCTGTAGGTGCCGAGCAGGCTGCCTTCGCTGGCTGCGGCAAAGGGCGGGCGACGAAGCGCGGTGGATGCAGGGTCCCACGGGTACAGCGCGGTGTCCGGTGCCTCGAGGGCATGCCAGAGCGGATTGCCGCTGGCGACCGCGAACGCGCGGCCGTAGTCGCGCGGGTCCTGCGACGCGCGCAAGGCCTCGTCGATTTCCTCGCGCGTGGGCCAGAGGTCCTGGAGGTACACGGGCATGCCGGTCGATGTGACCTGGACCGGGTCCACGCGCAAGTCACGCTCCGCGTCACCTGCCAGGGCGAACGCAACCACCAGCGGCGGCGACATCAGGAATCCCAGATCCAGATCGGGGTGTACGCGCCCGGGGAAGTTGCGATTGCCCGAGAGCGCTGCGACGGGGCGGATCGCGCCGTCGGCAATGCCTTGCCGGATCACCTCGGGCAGCGGGCCGGGATTGCCGATGCAGGTCGTGCAGCCGAAGCCCACGATGTCGAAGCCGACCGCGGCCAGATCGGCGGTCAGCCCCGCACGTGCGAGATAGTCGGCGGCTGCGGGCGAGCCCGGCGCAGTGGACGTCTTCACCCACGGCGGGACCTTCAGGCCGAGTGCGCGGGCCTTGCGTGCCACCAGGCCCGCGGCCACCAGCAAGCTCGGATCGGACGTGTTCGTGCAGCTCGTGATTGCGGCGATCGCGACGGGATGACGGGGCAACGGCGAATCCACGGCGGGCTGGAAGTCCAGCGCGGCCAGCGTCGCGGCGACCTCGCCGAAGCCCATGAGATCCTGCGGCCTGCGCGGACCGGCCACATGCATGCCGATGCTCGCCAGGTCCACGTCGATGGAGCGGGTGTATTTGGGCTGCGCCTCCGGGTCGAACCACAGTCCATTGGCCCGGCAATAGGCTTGCACTCGCGCGATGTGTGAGGACGAGCGTCCCGTGGATCGCAGGTAGTCGAGCGTCTGCCCGTCGACCGCAAAGAAGCCCGTGGTCGCGCCGTATTCCGGCGCCATGTTCGCGATGACGCTGCGATCGCCCGCGGTGAGCGTGGAGACGCCGGGGCCGAAGAACTCGACGAATTCCCCCGAGATGCCGATAGCGCGAAGCCGCTGCGTCACGGTCAGCGCGAGATCGGTCGCCAGCACGCCCGGCTGCAGTGCGCCAATCAGGCGAACGCCGATCACGTCCGGTATGCGCAGCATGGTCGGCATGCCGAACATCACCGTCTGGGCTTCGAGGCCGCCCACGCCCCAGCCGAGCACGCCGATGCCGTTGACCATCGGCGTGTGGCTGTCGGTGCCGATCATCATGTCGGGCACGAGCCACTCGGTTCCGTCGCGCATCTCGGTCGTGACCACCGTGGCCAACTGCTCGAGGTTGAGGGTGTGCATGATCCCCGTGCCCGGCGGATGGATGCGCACGCCGCGCAGCACCTTCGATGCCCAGCGCAGGAAGGTGTAGCGCTCGCGGTTGCGCCGGATCTCGATCGCCATGTTGTGCGTCGGCGCATCCGCTCGCGCGAAGGCTTCGACGGCCAGCGAATGGTCGACCGACACATCCACCGGCAGGCTCGAGTTCAGCCGCGTCGGATCCACGCCGGCCTCGGCGAGCGTGCTGCGCATGGCGGCGAGATCGACCAGCGCAGGCGTGCTGGTGGTGTCGTGCATGAGCACGCGGCCGGGCTGGAAGGCCACCTCGGCCTCGCTGCTGCCGGCTTCCAGCCAGCCGAGCAGTTCGGCGATCGCGGCGTCGCGCTCCGCCCCGTTCATGTTCCGCGCGGCGTTCTCCAGCAGCAGGCGCAGAACCACGGGCAGCCGGTGCAGCCTGTCGCCGCAAAGCCGCGGCAGATCCACGACGGAAAAGCGACGGTTGCCAACCTCGATCTGTTGGAGCGGCACAGCCGCATTGGTGTTTTCCATAGGTCCGATTTTGCATTTGTCGTTCATAAAATGCAAACCAGTGCAAACCCTCGGATCCACCTCGAGCGCGAAAAAGCTCGCTGGCAAAGGCTCCGAACACCTCAAGGACGCCTCATGTACGCCTATGTCGGCAGCCGGACCACTCGCGAGCGCAATGCGCGTGGCGAAGGCATTGCCATCTTCAAGCTCGACCCATCGGAAGGCAGGCTGACGCAGGTCGGCCTGGTCGGCGATCTGGTCAACCCCTCCTTCCTCGCGCTTCGCCGCGACGGCGAGTTCCTCTATGCGGTGCACGGCGACGAGACCGAGGTCAGCGCATTCCGGGTCGATCGCGAAAGCGGCGCGCTGACTTTCATCAACCGGCAGAGCACGCAAGGCAAGAACCCGGTGCATCTGGCGCTGGACCCGACGGGGCGCTTTCTCGTCGTCTCCAACCACATCGGCGCGAGCCTGGCGGTGCTGCCGGTTCGCGAAGACGGATCGCTCGGCGAGGTGGTGCAGCTCGTGACGCTCGAAGGGCCCGTAGGCCCGCACCGGGTGGAGCAGAAGCAGGCCAAGCCCCACTTCAATCCGTTCGATCCGAGCGGCCGCTTCGTGGTGGTCCCCGACAAGGGGCTCGATCGCGTCTTCGTCTTCCGCTTCGAGGAGGG
This sequence comes from Variovorax sp. HW608, assembly GCF_900090195.1. Taxonomy (NCBI): domain Bacteria; kingdom Pseudomonadati; phylum Pseudomonadota; class Betaproteobacteria; order Burkholderiales; family Comamonadaceae; genus Variovorax; species Variovorax sp. HW608. The sequence goes on along the minus strand of NZ_LT607803.1, from coordinate 1,654,183 downwards.
GCGCCTCGCGCCAGCGCCGGTGCCGTTCGCGGTCACGCGCGAAGGCGCGGGGCCACGCCACATTGCTTTTCACCCGCGCGCGTCGCTGGCCTATGTGATCAACGAGCTCGACTCGACCGTCACGGCGTACCGCTTCAACGGCGAGAGCGGCGAACTGCAACCCTTCCAGATCGTCTCGTCGCTGCCCGAGAGCTTCACCGGCAACAGCCGCGCATCCGAGATCGAGATCGATGCGACGGGCCGCTTCCTGTATGCCTCCAACCGCGGCCACGACAGCATCGCCGTCTTCCGCATCGACGCCGCCAGCGGCGCACTGAAGTTCGTGAACGCGCAGCCGACGCGAGGCAGGACACCGCGCTTCATGACCAGCGCGCCGGACGGCCGCTTCATGTTCGCGCTCAACGAGGACAGCGATTCGATCGTGACCTTCGCCATCGACCCGGCCGCCGGCACGCTTGCGCCGACAGGCGCCGACGTGCGATCGGGCAGCCCTGTCTGCATGGTCTTTTCTAATGGAGCCCGGACATGAGCGCCAGCGCCTTCACGCCCGATCAGGAAAAGGCGATGGTGCGCAAGGTCACCTTGCGCACCATCCCCTTCCTCTTCCTGCTCTACATCATCTCGTACCTCGATCGCGCCAACATCGGCTACGCGGCCTTGCAGATGAACGCCGAGCTCGCCCTCAGCAGCGAGGCCTTCGGCTTCATCTCGGGCATCTTCTTCGTCGGCTACTTCATGTTCGAAGTGCCGAGCAATGTGATGCTCAACAAGTACGGCGCGCGAGTGTGGATCGCGCGCATCCTGATCTCGTGGGGCATCCTGGCCGCGCTGTCGGCCTTCGTGCAGAACGCGATGCAGCTCTACATGCTGCGCTTCCTGCTCGGTGTGGCGGAAGCGGGCTTCTTTCCCGGGATCATCGTCTACCTCACCTACTGGTTCCGCTCCAAGGAGCTGGCCACGACGGTTGCGCTCTTCACCGCGGCGATCCCGGTGTCCTACATCATCGGCGCGCCGCTGAGCACGCTGATCATGGACAACATCCACTGGCTCGGCTGGAGCGGCTGGCGCTGGATGCTCTTCCTCGAAGGCATTCCCGCGGTGATCTTCGGCGTCGTCTGCTGGCTGCGGCTCACCGACCGGCCCGAACAGGCGAAGTGGCTGCGTCCCGACGAAAAGGAATGGCTCGCCTTCGAGCTCGAGCGCGACCGGCTTTCGCGCAAGAACGTCAAGCACCTCACGGTCGGTCAGGCGATCGCCAACGGCAAGGTGCTGTACCTCTCGTTCATCTACTTCGTCTACCAGTGCGGCAGCCTCGGCGTCGGCTACTGGATGCCGCAGATCATCAAGGGCTTCTCGGACACGCTCACGCACACGCAGATCGGCTTCATCGCGATGGTGCCGTATATCATCGCAACGACCGCCATGGTGATGTGGTCGCGCAGCTCGGATCGGCGCAACGAGCGGCGCCTGCATTCCGCCATTCCGCTCGCAGTGGCCGCCGCGGCACTGATGGGCACCGGCATGACGGCAAATCCGTTCACGGCGATCGCACTCATCAGTGTCGCGCTTGCGGGCCTGTATGCGTTCAAGTCGCCCTTCTGGGCATTGCCCACCCTGTTCCTGAGCCGCTCGACCGCCGCCATCTCGATCGCGGTCATCAACTCGATCGGCAACCTCGGCGGCTTCGTCGGCCCCTATGCGATCGGGCTGATCAAGGGCTCGGGCAAGAGCGCGACGGCGGGGCTGGTGTTCCTGAGCGGCCTGCTCGTCGTCTCGTTCCTCATGACGCTGTTCATTCGCCTGGCACCCGGCGCCGATCCCGCGCCTGCGGGAGCGGCCAAGGCGACATGAAGGCGACCTCATTCATTGACTTCAACGAAAGACCCCATGCCATCGCGATTCAGAAAGATCTGCCAAACAGCGGTCGCGTCATTCGCCCTCGTTGCGGGCTTCTCATCCACTGCGCTTGCAGAGGGTGCGAGCCACTATCCGAACAAGCCCATCACGATCATCGTGCCGTTCAAGGGCGGCGGTCCGGCATCGACCGCTCTGCTGGCGGGCCAGGTGGACCTGATGTTCGAGCAGACCGGCGCTGCATTGCCATCGATCCAGGCCGGCAAGATCCGCCCGCTGGCAGTGACTTCGGCGAAGCGTCTGTCGAGCATGCCGGAGGTTCCGACCTTCGCGGATGCCGGCTACCCGCAGGTGCTGGCATCGAACTGGATGGGCTATATCGCGCCCAAGGGAACGCCATCCGCCGTGGTTGCGAAGCTGCATGCCGCCTTCGTCAAGGCGATCAACCATCCGGACGTGAAAGAGCGCATCCTGTCGCAGGACAACGAGCTCGGCGGCGGGTCATCGAAGGAGTTCGCCGACTTCATCGAGGCCGAAAGCGCGAAGTGGTCGAAGCTGGTCAAGGAACGGGACATCCGGATCGAGTAAGCCATCCCGGTGGTGTCCTCACGCCGGCACTATCCACTATCGAGAGGCGCGCAGATCTTCCAGTGACTTGCCGCCGGCGATGGCTTCCTTCAGCCACCGCGGTTGAGGGCCCCGACCCGTCCAGGACTTACCCGCGCCGTCGCTATAGAGCACGGTCGACGGCCTGCGCTTCTGAGCCGTCTTCCTCGCGGGCTTCTTTGCAGCTTCCTTTGCAATGCTCACGGCCTGCGCGCCGACCTGAAAGTCTTCCAGGCGCTTGCCCGCTGCGAGCGCTTCACGCAACCAGGTCGGCCGCTTGCCCCAGCCGCCCCAGGTCCTTCCGTTGCCATCGCTGTAAGAGACTCGTCCACTTTTCTTGGCTGTTCTCTTGCTTGCAGTCGCTTTACTAACTGGCTTCGTTGCCGAGGCCTTGCCGCCGAACAGTTGCTCAGGAGTCAACTCATAGTGGGCGATCGCAACCTTGATGCGATCGATCACACCACCGACTTCCTTCATGCGAATGGCATCGGCCTTTTGTTGCAACGCCGCGATCTGCTTCTGAATCTGTGCGTAAGTCTGAGCCATAGGGACTTCTTTCCAATAAAACATGTCCGTTAGCTTAGTCGCTTTTCATTTCAACCAGCTTCCGCATCGCTCGGACGTTGGGCCTCAAAATGTTGGTATTCAAATGATTTGGATATAATGTCATTCATGGGCACCAGGTCTTCGGAACACCATCGGCACATCGGCATCCGCCTCGTCGGGCTCGCCCGGCGCTGGCGTCAGGCGCTGGATGCGCGCCTGTCCTCGGCGGGCCTGAGCGACGCCACCTGGTCGGCACTGGTCCACCTGCATGAGTTGGGCGACGGCATCTCGCAGAGCCAGCTCGCCGCAGCGGCCGGACTCGATGGGTCCAGCCTGGTCCGGCTGCTCGACATCCTGGCCCAGCACGAGCTGGTCGAACGCCGGCCGCATGAGGGCGATCGCCGCGTCAAGCTGCTCTATCTCACGCCGGCGGGACGCCGCGCGGTCGCCTCGATCCGCAAGCGGCTGGCAGCGATCGAGGACGAGCTGCTCGCCGACATCGGCGACGAAGACGCCCGCGCCCTGTTGCGCGCGTTCGAGAAGATCGAGTCGCGCATCGCGGCATCGAACTGAATCCCATGACCGCACGACCGCCCGATCTGAGCAAACCACGCCACGTCGGCCGCGGCGAATCCATCCGCCATCTGCTGGCGCCGGCGCGCATCCGCGAAAGCCTGGCGGTCGCGCCCTCCCCGCCGCTGCGCAATGCGGCGGTCGCTGGCATGCAGGTGTCGGCGTCGGTGCTGATCGCGGTGGCGCTGGCGCATTCTTCGCCATGGGCGCATCTCCAGGGCTTCCCCGCGCTGGGTGCGCTGGCCGCGCTGTTCGGCCGCTTCGCGCCGGCCGGACAGCGGATGCGCATCGTCGCCGCCGCGGGTGCGCTGCTCCTGGTCTCGGTCGGCCTCCCATCGCTCGTCGCTCACGCGGGCGCGTCGCCGGCATGGATGCTGCTCTGCCTCGCGCTGCTGGCCGGCGCCTTGACGGTGGCGGTGACGCAATGGCGCATCGGGGGACCGGGCGCGGTCATCTTCGTCTTCGCGGCCTCCGCGGCGCTCGGGCCGGTCGATTCATGGCACACGGTGATCGCGCGCTGCGCGCTCACCGCAGGGGGCGTCTCGATCGCCTGGATCGTGTGCCGTCTCACGGACGGCTTGCGATCGGACGCCGTGCCACCCATCCCGGCGCCCGGCAGTGTCCGGCCATCGGGCCACTGGGTGATCGCGGCAGGCCGCGTCGCCCTCTGCGCCGCCGTCGCATCGATGCTGGCGCGCGCCGCCGCCCTGCCCTTTCCCGCCTGGGCTGCGATCGGTGCGACCGCGGTGCTGCAGGGCGGGCATTTGCACATCACGATGCATCGTGCCGTGCAGCGGATGGTCGGCACGGTGGTCGGCGCCGGCATCGCGGGACTCATCCTCGCGAACCATCCTTCGTTCTGGCTCGTGCTCTTCGCAGTGATCGTGCTGCAGTTCGTCACCGAGGTGGTGATCGGCTTCAATTACGCCATCGGACTGGTGTTCGTGACGCCGATGGCCTTGCTCATGACGTCTCTCGCAGCGCCCGGCGCGGCGTCCGCGATGCCGATGGCGCGGGTGTTCGACACGGCGCTCGGCGCGCTGGTCGGCATTGCTTTCGCGCTCGTGTTCTCGACGCTGGATGATCGGGTCCGTCTGGCGACGCATCACGCCGGGACGCGGCCCGGCTGAGGCGCAAGCCGGTCCCCTCCCGGAGCCGTCAGATCACGCCGGCATCACCGAGGTGTGCGGCGACCGCGAGCAGGTCCTCGTCGGTGGGGACGTTCCATCCCGCGCCGATGGTGGCCTCGGCGTACATCGCGAGGAAACGCCCTTTTACCAGCGGGTGCGACCAGCCGTCCTTCCTGAAGCGCTTGATGATCTGCGGATGCAGGTCCTGCGCTTCCATGGCGGCGAGCAGGTCGCGGATGGTCTGCTGCTGGTTCTCGGGCGAACGCGCGCGGAAGTCCGCCTCGATGCCCGCGAGCCGGCGCTCTTTCCACGCGGTTTCGTAGGCCTGGCGGCGGCGGCCCTGGATCTCGAGCGACTCGGGGCTGTTCGGGTCCTTGCGGGCTTCCCTGGTCACCGCGTTGGCCGCCGCGCGCTGCGCATGGCCCGGCATGAGCGACATCAGGTAGCGCTCGGGATCGCGCACCGGCGCCGGGAAGGTGCTCTCGACGCGACGGCGCAGTTCCGGCAGCGCGCTCGCGAGGGCCTCGGAACCGTAGGTGTCGACGATCTTCTCGACGCGCGCATCGGTGATGCCCATCTCGCGCGCCTGTCGCATCGATTCGAGGTCGGCCTTCTCGGGCGCCTGCTGGAGACCGAGCTGGCGCTGGTCCCTGAGCTTGATGTTGAACTGGATCTCGTTGATGAAACGGCCGCTCTTGTGCTCGATCAGCTCGATCGTGAAATCGGTGTTGGCGTTGACCTGTGCGATCGCGGGCTTGAGCACATCGCGCTTGAAGAAAGAGTAGTCCAGCTTCTCGAGCCGCTCCGGATCGGGTACCCGGCCGGTCATCGGGTCGTGCCACCAGCGCCAGGCCTGGCGCGGACTCTTCGCAACGTTCTGGTAGCGGCAGGCCAGCTCGTAGAGGAAGACGGCGGCATGCGTCGTGAGCTGCGAGACCATGGCGAGGTTCATGCGCGCGAACACCCGCGGGTTCAGCAATTCGTGGCGCAGCGCGGGCGCGAAGGCCCATGAGACCCAGACCTGGTTGCGGACCTTTTCGAGTTCGCACTGCGAGAGCAGGCCGCAGACCGTCCAGCGGCTGCCCTCGCCGGTCGTCGGCGACTGCCATTCGACCGTGGTCTTCACCATCGAGCGCAGGTGCTTCTTGACGACTGCGATGTCGTTCGAGTCGTAGCGCAGCAGGTGGACCACCTCTTCCAGCGGCGCGCGGTGGACTTCGACCTCGGCGCCCTTTCGCAGCTCGTCCTGCGCCAGGCTCAGCAGCACGTTGTAGGTCTTGCGCGCGAGCACCGTGATGCGCTCGCTCTGGGCCACCACCGCAAGCGCGTTGACGGGCTTCTTCAGCGGCTGGTAGTCGTCGGCAACCGCCGCCAGTTCATGGCGCTGTTCGTTGTTGTTGGCGGATGGCGATTGAAATGACATGAAGAGGAAATGGCGGACCGCAGGACTGTAACCGCCTTCGCCCTCAGATGAAAGCGCAGTTTCATGTGTCGGGCTAGGGTGCGACGGCGAGGGCTTTCGGGAGGTTCGGGCCGGCAGGATGGGCTGGCGACGGCGAAATCCCGTTGGAGCTCATGCCGAATCCGTGGATCCGGGGCCTTCGAATCCCGTTCGAGCTCAGTTTGGAGGCCGCGATGCGCGCGGAAGAGCGCATTTTCGAGGCCTTTGGAGCCCCCGGCCGGCCCCTGAACTCACACAGCCGGCCTCCTGCCGGGCCTCGCCATGCATCCCGAGCCCACCCCGCCGGCTTCCCGTAAAAGCTCGGGAGATTCCCGTCCAGCCTCGCAAAAGTCTCGTAAGCTGTTGATTTTATTGGATATTTTCCAACGTAAAGGTATTAGAGGTCTTCAACGGATTTCTATATCTTCAACCCGTCCAAGGGGTCCTCGGAGTTCATCTCTCTGGTCGAAGAGGACTCACATGAGCCATTTCGGGATTTGTGTTGGAGGATTTTGTGCGATCGGGGACAATTTACCCAAATCACACAAAATGGAATGTGTGAAAAGCATCTAAGCAAAGGAGTGTGGATGAACGAACTAACTCAAACAAGTCCGACCGAGATCTTTTTGAAGACTTCGACCATGGCGGACATCAAGCTGCAGGCTCAGCGGGCCAGCGAGATGGTCGGGGCGGTGCGGGCCAAGATGCTGGCGCCCTCCGCCGTCAAGACCAGTCCGGTCTTCATTCAGAAGGAGGTGGCCGAGCGCTGCGGGCTGGAACCGGGGCAGTTCAGCTACCGCATGAAGAATGCCGACCTTCCTCCTCTGCCCCAAGGGAATTTCGATCCGAAGAGCCGGCGCCGGGAATTCAGTCTGGCCGAGACGCGGACCTGGGTCAAGGAGTTCCGCCGCAACCGGCTGCGGCCGCCGGGCGCCGAGGCGGTGGTGATCAGCATCGCCAACTTCAAGGGGGGCGTCGGCAAGTCGACCACCGCGATGACGCTGGCCCAGGGCCTGACCCTGCTCGGTCACCGGGTTCTGTTGATCGATGCGGATCCGCAGGGCTCGCTGTCCACCCTCACCGGCCTGGTCCCCGATCTGGACGTGCAGGAGGAAGACACCTTCATGCTGCTGGCGCTCGGCGAGGAGGATTCGATCCGCTATGCGATCCGCCCGACCTACTGGGATGGCCTGGACATCGTCGCTGCGGCGCCCCTGCTCTTCGGCATCGAGTTCAACCTGCCGGCGCGGCAGGTGAAGGAGATGGCGAACGGCTTCGAATTCTGGAATGTGCTGAATCTGGGCATCGACGACGTGCGCGAAGACTACGACGTGATCATCATCGATACTGCGCCGGCACTCTCCTACGGCACCGTCAACGCCCTGATGGCGAGCAACGGGATCATCATGCCGCTGCCGCCGAACGCGCTCGACTTTGCGTCGGGCGCTCAATTCTGGACCTTGTTCACCGACCTCACCGAGAACCTGATCGGCGCCGGCGGCAGCACCAAGACCTTCGATTTCATCAATGTGCTGCTGTCGCGGGTCGACAGCGACGATGCCAGCACGATGGTCCGCAAATGGATCATCCAGACCTACGGCGACAAGGTGTTGCCGGCCGAGATCCCGCGCACTGTGGTCACGTCGGCGGCCAGCGCCGAATTCAACACGGTCTACGACATCTCACGCTACGACTGGAACGCGCGAACCTACAAGCGCGCCCGCGAGGCCTACGACAACCTCGTGGCTTACATGGAGGGCGTGGTTCGGGCTGTGTGGCTCAAGAACCAGAGTCACGCAGCGGAGCCGGCGGTGCGTCCCGTGATCATGGAAGGAGTCTGATATGGCGAGTCGACGATTTCTCGAGAAGGGCAACGCGATCACCCTGCCGTCGGACACGGTGGTCGAGCCGGCGTCCCATCCGCCAGCCGCCAACTCGCCGGTGCCGGCCGCTGTCGTGCCTGGCATCGTCAACCGTCCGCCGCGCACCGCAATCGGCGGCATGGCGGCGTTCATGCAGGCCGAGTCGGTGGCGAACAAGCGGCTGGAGCAGCTCGAGAAGGACTACGCGCCTTTTGTGGGGGCCGACCCGGTCAAGCAACTGGACCCGAGGACGATCCGGCGTTCGCGCTGGGCGAACCGTCATCAGACGGCTTTCGCGATGCGCGAATTTGCCGAACTCAAGGAAGACATCCGCAATGCGGGTGGCAATGTCCAGGCGATCAAAGTCCGGCCGGTGCGCAGCGAAGACCTGAGCGAAGCGGAGAAGGGCGCCGAGCCGCCGGTCCAGTATGAAGTGGTGTTCGGGCACCGTCGCCACGCGGCGTGCCTGGAGCTAGGCCTGCCGGTCAGTGCAGTCATCAAGTCGATGACCGATCGCGAACTGTTCGGCGAGATGGACCGCGAGAACCGAAAGCGCGAAGACCTGTCGGCCTACGAGCAGGGCGTGATGTACTTGAACGCGCTGGAGTCCGGACTCTTCGAATCCATGCGCAAGCTGGCGGAGGCGGTGGGCGTCGACCACGGGCTGGTCAGCAAGGCGGTGGGTGTGGCCCAGCTGCCGGACGTGGTGGTGCAGGCCTTCGATTCGCCGGTCGAGATCCAGTACCGCTGGGCCAAGCCGCTGAGCGAAGCCCTGCAGCGCGATCCGGACGGACTGATGGAGCGCGCGCGGCGTGTGCGGCACAGCGGTGCCACCGTGACGCCCGGTACGATCTATGCGGCGCTCATCGGCGAAACGTCGGATGTGGCGAGCGGATCGGCGGCGTCGGAGATCGTGGGCCGCGCGGGAAAGATCTCGGTCACCAAGGACAAGAAGGGCAGGCTGCTGCTGAAGTTCGATCGACCGGTCAGCGCGGTGCTTCAGGCGGAAGTCGAAAAGGCATTGCGCTCGGTGTTGAGCTGAAAAGCGGAGCGCTCGAGAAAAGGGGGTGGTGAACGGTTCACCACCCCTTTTTTTATGGGCGAGGGGAGAGTGGTGAACCGTTCACCACATCTCAAGATCCGTGTCGATCCTGACTCTCGTTCCGTTCGAGCGATTCCAGGATGTCCCCAACTTCGACGCTTGTGCCTCGTTCCCGACGGGCTTCGACGGCCTTGCAGTCTGACCAAGAGCGGAGATCGTCGAGGCGTACGGGAAAGTGTTGAGCTGAAAAGCGGAACGCACAAGAAGGGCGTGGTGAACCGTTCACCACTTCAAGAGCCACGTCGATTTCGACTCTCGATCCGTTCGAGCGATTCCAGGATGTCCCCCATCATCGACTTCAGGACGCCCATGTCCCGATCCCGCCGGGCCTCGACGAGCGGGTCCGGTCCGGCGCCCGGGGCGCGACCCGACAGCGACTCCTGGGCGCGCGCGACCGCCTCGTCGAGCCGCGTGATGAGGTTGTTGCGCAAGGCCGAGAATTGCGCCAATTCCCGTTTGACGGCCACCAGTTCCTCGTGAAGTACGGCGAGCTGGACCTCGATCTTTTCCAGAGTGGCGTCGGCGCGGGGAAGGGGAGATGGTTCGACCTCGGCGATCGACCCCGAAGGCCTGAGCTGCGCGACCGCGGACTGAAGGTGATCGGCCGTGCGGGCGACCGCCAGCTCGACGATTGCCTGCGTGTCGGTGTGCGCGAGGTGAGGCCATTGATCTCGAACCCGCTGGATCGCACGCTCGGTGTTCAAATGCAGCCCGGGACGTCCCGCGCGCCGGGGACGGCGCAGGCTCTCCTGGGTGAATGACCGGCCGGTATCAAGCGGGGGGCCTGCATCATCGGACGAACAGCCCTCGAAGATGCCCATGGCGTTCCACTTCTTGAGTGACGATTCCGAGGGCGCCTGCGGCCCATGCATCATCGTGAGAATGCGACCGAGTTCAGCGAGCGTGCAGGTGGTCGGCCAAGGTGGCGATCCAACTGAAGCGGGCAAGGAGGGGAGGGCATCGAACGTCGCGCCGGGCGGGAGGGTGACGGAATCACTCATTGAAGGCCCATCATTTGGTTATTAAATAACCTAATTATGGCTTCGCCGATCGACCCCGTACAAGAAAAGCCTTTGCGGGCCTCGATTTCCGTGGAACATTTCGTTCAAAGCAGCCAAAAAAAGCGATAACTCGTTGTCAGCAAAAGAAAAAGCCTGACGTTTCAAAATGTCGTGAAACAGCCTCGCTGGAAGGTCGGCACGTTTTCCGGCGAGCCATGTCGTGCGACATTAACGTCGACACGATGCGTCAGTAACCCCATACCACTTTTCACAATGTGATCCAGAGCTCGTGCGCCTTCTTCTAATCTTCCCGAAAGTCGCCGAAGTGCCCACGCGGATGACCGCGGTGGCGCATTGGTTGGCTTACTGCCGAATCTCACGGAACTCAGAACTCCTCTCACTCAGAATTGAACTTCGCGGCGGCAAAGTTGAAGCAGGTACTTACATCAACGCTGCGAGCAAGGACGGGGAGGGCAGAAAGGAGGGGCGACAGCCCCTCTGATGGGGGCGTCTAGAGCACGCAAGCAGGCAGCCGCCCAATCACCCCAGCCCAATTGACTGCAATCCTCCGCGAACCTACCCGCACGTCGTAGCGCATGAACAGCCACGGTCGCTCGCCGTAGTTCTTCGCTATCTGCTTCGGCTTGGCCAAGTCCGCCTTGCCGACATCGGGCGTTTTGCCTTCAGCTAGCAGCGCATCCTGGCACCGCCGCGTCAGCCCGGGCTCGGCCGTGAACTCGGTCACAACGAACTGCTGCCCCGCCGTGAATGCAATGGGCACGGCGCCGCTGCCGCCAACGCTGACGTTGTGGGCAGACAGCTCCATCACGCGAGCAACTTCCAGCCAGATTGCGCGGGGAAGTTGGGGGGCGGGCAGGGGGACCGACATCGAGAGGTAGGCCGCTTGCGCATCCAAGCCAACGTCGGGCTGGACGACAACTTCAGGCGCCGCTGCCGCCAGCTGTTCCAGATATGGCTCCCAGTCGGAGGGCAACCGGACGAGCAGGGCCTGCGCTTCCGGCGCGCGTGCTTCACCTTCGGCACGGGGCAGTCCCTGAGCCGAGATGACGATGGCGGCGGCCGGCGGCGCGACCTCTTTGAGGCGAGTGCGGTACTGCCGGCGCGAACTGGAGTAGAGCTGGAACGATGCTTGGCGCAAATTGGGAAAGTCGGAAAGGGTATAGATGTGAGTAGAGGGCATGACAGCCAATGGGTGAGTTGAAGGCCTCCGTAGAGGGCCCGCAACTGAATAGTCAGTCGCTTTATTCAGCTACCGCCGACCGTAGTTCCTAAGATCTCCGCGCGCTCTGAACCGACACGACATCACCTTGAGCTGACCTCTGGGCAGCGAGCGCTGAGCTGGCGGAGATCAACGCATCCTCAGTGCCCGTTCCAAGCTTTCACGGCCAAGGGCTTTGACCTCGGTGACCATCAGCGCCTGGTCATTTCAGCCAAGGCGGCCGCATCCCACGGTGCGAGTGTGCTCATCTCCAACCATGACACGCCCGAAACCCGAGACCTCTACCGCGGATTCACGCCGCATTCGCTACATGTTGGCCGCAGCATCGCTTCGCGAGCATCCGCACGCGGCAGGTGCAACGAGCTACTCGCGGTGCTCGGATAAACAGATGCGTCTAGACGCTTCCATGAGTCTCGATTTCGAGCTCGATTCCGGTGGCCAGCCGGCTGGCCACCGGGCGCTACCTCAACCACACTGGAGAAAACTGTGCACCTGAGCCCTGATACAACCTTTTCCCTCGCTCTGGAGGAGGCATATGAACTTGCGCCGCTTCTGCGCCCAAACGTCGAAGGCCTCTATGACTGCGCACAGCGCGAGCTGGGTCGATTCCACCCATGCGTCTTGCGGCTTTCCAGCGACGAAGGCGAGCAATCAGAGCTGACGGGTCTCCTCAGCACTGAGCACGCGACGTCGCCCGGCGCGTTACTCGTCCTGCCTGACCAAGCCGACGACCGCATGGACGCGCTACTCGAAAAGAAGTTCAGCGCCATGGCGGTGCCGTACGACGGCAACATGAGGTCAATGGCTGTATTCGCTCTTGAAGACGACCAAAATGAAGTCGCGATTGCGGTACAGATGTCGGCCCTCAGGGGATTGGGCGATGGCCCGTTCATTCTTGCAGTTGCCTGCAAAAACCAGCTTCGCCTTCGCCGAATCACGAATCAGCCTCCTGAAGACACGGGCGGCTTGCAGGGGCTGGACTGCTCCGTGCAGAGCTACAACCCCCACAACGTCTACTCGCAGCAAGAGCTCGACGAGGCGGCGCGAAGGGAGCGAGACGGCGATGAGCCGGACTTTTGGTTGGTCGAAGAAGTCATGCGCAAAGACAAATTGGACCGACTCCGCGACCTGCAGGCAGCGCGGCTTGAGGCAATGCGGCGCTATGTCGCCCGACGCAAAGGCTTGAACCTGTCCGAAGTGCCCCCTTACCGCGCACCCAATCCGGTTGCTGGCCTTGCCAGGCCATTTGAATGCACACGGGCCGGCTCATGAGCACGAGCGGGAAGTGCGCCGGCGCTTCAGAAGCGGCGGCTCGACAACGGTAGTCGGCTCGTTGGAGCCGACGCCTGCGCGCAAGCGGTCCATCTGGCGGCTTTTGCGAGGGCGTCACGTGATTCACATCGACGCGAAGGCAAGGCCCATGCCTACATTGAGCGGCTCCGGTAGCTCGATGCCCCACTCACATCGTGTAGAGCAACTGAAACCAAGCTGCTCGTTCGCAGCACTTTGGTCTCAGTGCGTCGACTAGGTCGTGGTCCGTACTGACGTCCGCAGTCTGAGCACGCAAGATCAACGCGCTCCGTGGTCTCAAGTGCGTAGGCCTACAGATCGCGACGAACAGAGATAAATAAGTTGGCTGTACTCCTTAGAAGTCGACGCGGTTCGACTGCACTTAGGAGAGCACCCCATGAAACTGACCAAATCTGAAACCCACCACCTGAGCCTGCGCAAAGCTGCAGACGCCTTGAGCGCATTTGCTCTCATCCACCAAGAGGTGGAGAGGCAGAAATCCCTTCTCGCATCGAAGGACACAGCCGTGTGTTGGCGGCGGTGTAGATCCGCTTCTATTCGGCGACGAGGAGGCGGTTTTGCAGGGCGCGTGATGTGCAAACGCTGAGGGCCCCGGTTGGGGCCCTCGTTGCATGGGTGGTGGTCGTTCATTTCAGAACGGCACGTCCGGATCGAAGGACGGCTCAGGCTGGTGTTGCACGAGCTGCTCGTGCCAGGCCTGCCGTTGCGCCTCAACCTCAGTCGTCTCCGCAAGAGCCGCTTCGACCGCGCACTGCACGCCGCCGAAGGCGACTTGGCGATCACGGCCAACTTGATGGGCAACACGCCGAGGGTATGGGCATGAAGGCGTGCGCTAATCGTCGACGTTTACAACGAGACGGAGTCGCCCGAGCAAGTGCATTGGCACGGCCAGTTCGTGCCAGTGGACGTCGATGGTGCTGGCGAAGAAGGCACCCCGCCCGTCCCACCTGGCGGCAAGCGGCGCTTGTCGTTTGTCCCCGGGCCGGCTGGCTTCCGCTTCTATCACACACATGTCGTCGCTGGCGCAGACCTCACAAGTGGCCAATACACCGGCTTGGTCGGCCCGGTGCATATCGAGCCTCGGAACGATCCAGGCCGTTACGACCGTGAGGTCTTCCTGGTGCTCAAGGAGTTCGAGCCCTTCTTGAGCAAAGGCGGGGATATGGCGATGGATTTTCTTTCGCCCCGTACCCGAGACCGGGTCCTTGAGGAGCGCGGCGAGTCAGCGATGCATGACGCGATGGCGCACCGCCAGCCACGTGGCTAAGAGGTGGGATATAGGAGCTTCGCGATCAACGGTCGAGCGCTCGGCCATGGAGAACCGATCCGAGTGAGGGCCTGGGAAAGGGTCTTGCTCCACATCCTCAACGGAAGCGCCACGGAGATCCGAAGCCATCTGGCCTTCTGCCGCTCAGGTGATTGATCGTGCCCTTGACTCTGCGTCGGCGAAATGGTCCACTAATAAGAACGCGAATCACTATCAATGAGAATGACGATGTTCCGCCTGCTGATGGCCTGGATGACGTTGTGGTTTGCTGTATCGGGTGCGCTTGCGCAGAGCGAGACGCCGCCAGAGGCATCGGTGCGCCAGTTGTGGCAGCAACTGGACTATGTCGGCGTCGACTACGGCGGCGCGGTTGCGGGGGGCGTGGTACGCAGCGCGTCGGAATACGCCGAAATGCGGGAGTTCGCCGGCAATGCGCTCAAGCAAGCGCAAGCGCTGCCGCCCCGTCCTGCACGAGAACACTTGATCGCGGCGGTGGCCGCGCTCAACGACGCCGTGGAGCGGCGCGCCGATGCGGCCGAGGTGGGGCAGCTTGCGCGCCACGCCAGTGACCTGCTGTTGGCGTCGTACCCGGTTCCGGTTGCCCCCAAGGAAGCGCCAGACCTGCGCCGTGGCAGCGCGCTGTATCAGGCCCAATGCGCCGCTTGCCACGGCGCAACCGGCCGGTCGGACGGGCCCCTGGCCGCGACGCTGAACCCCAAGCCGGTGGCCTTCGCTGACCGCGACAGGGCCCGTTCGCGCAGCGTGTTGGCGCTGTACCAGATCGTGTCCCAGGGGGTACCCGGCACGCCGATGCCCAGCTTCGGCAGCCTGTCCGAGTCGGATCGGTGGGCCCTGGCCTTTTTCGTCGGAACCCTCTCTCACGACGACACGATGCGCGAGCGTGGCGCCGCGGTGTGGAAGGCCGATACAGCGGTCAAGGCGCAGTTCCCCGACCTGGCGGCGCTGACCACCGCCACCGAGACGACGGCCGAGGGGTTGGGCGCTGAGCGCGCGCGCGACCTCATGGCATACCTGCGCAGCGATCCGCGGGCACTGGCTGATGGGCAGCCGCGAGGCATCGGACTGGCGCGCTCGCTGCTGCATCAAAGCCTGGACGCCGCCCGCGCCGGCAACTTCCCGGCTGCGACGCGGCTGGCCTTGTCGTCCTACCTGGATGGCTTCGAGCCTGTCGAGCCCATGCTCAGCGCGCGCAACAAGCCGCTGATGACGGAAGTCGAAAGCGAGATGCTCGGGTACCGCGCGGCCTTGTCGTCGGGCAAGGCGGACGCCGCCGCGGCCTCGGCACAGCGACTTGAAACGTTGCTGACTCGGGCCGAGGCCGAGTTGGGAGCCGGCGCGACCGATCCGACGACGACCTTCGTCGGCGCACTGACCATCCTCCTCAGAGAGGGCGTCGAGGCACTGCTGATCGTGGTCGGAATGCTGGCGTTCCTGCGCAAGGCCGAGCGGTCGGACGTGACCGGTTACGTGCACGGGGGGTGGGTTTCGGCGTTGGCCGCCGGCGGCGCGACCTGGGCCGTGGCGACTTACGTCGTGAGCATCAGTGGCGCCAGCCGCGAGGTGACCGAGGGCGTGTCCTCGCTGTTTGCGGCGGCGGTGCTGCTCGGCGTGGGCTTGTGGATGCACCAGAAGAGCAGCGCCGGGCGCTGGCAGGCGTATCTGAAGGACAAGCTGTCGTCGGCGATGTCGCGCCGCTCGGCCTGGGCTTTGTTCGCGCTGGCCTTCATCGCGGTGTATCGCGAAGTGTTCGAGACGGTGCTGTTCTATTCCGCGCTGGCCGTCGACGGCAACGGGCACGCGCTTGTGGCGGGGATGCTGGGCGGCGTGCTGATATTGGCTTTGATTGCTTGGGCGCTGCTGCGCACCAGCGCACGCATGCCGATCGGCAAGTTCTTCACGATCAGCTCGGTGTTCGTTGCGGTGCTTGCGGTCGTGCTTGCAGGCAAGGGCGTGGCTGGCCTGCAGGAAGCCGGCTGGCTTTCCGCGAGCCCGGTGGCGTCGCCTCGCATCGAGGTGCTGGGCGTCTTCCCCTCGGCGGAGACCTTGCTGACTCAGGCAGTTGTTCTTGCCGTTGCCCTGATCGGGTTCTGGGTCAACGCGATGGCTGGACGGCGAGCGACGTCTGCGCCCACTGCGCGCACCTGAGGAGTCAAGTGCGCCATCGTTGGTGGCGGATCAAATAGCCGTCAGACGGACTCGACGAACGTTCCATGATCAAGGTTCCCATAGAGGGAAGGTCAATCGTTTTGGCCGGTGTCCGGATTGGATCGAGGGCTATAGGCGCCTGAGCGTTGACCTTCCAATGGTGGAAAGGATGAGAGTCAATCATCGACCAACTCTTTCATATGGAGCGAGCAATGATTGCCTTTCAAGTCAACGACATGACCTGCGGCCACTGTGTCAGCACGATCACCAACGCAGTAAGAAGCGCGGACGGAGAAGCCAAAGTGCAGATCGACCTTTCGACTCATCGCGTTCAGATCGAGTCCGAGACGGCCAACGCGCAGGAGTTGGCCGAGGCCATCAAGCAAGCGGGCTACACGCCCGAACCTGTACAGGCCGCGCTCAGCGACAAGCTTGCCAAGGCGGGAAATTGCTGCGGTTGCTGCCACTGAACAGCAGTCCGAGCGGGTTCTTCAGGCATAGGGTCGCTGGTGGCCCGATCGAGATTGGCGAACATCGCGCAATTGCCTTGACCCACATCAAAGGTCAAGGTCGCCCCGGGGGCCATTCTGTGTCAAGCATATCCCGGAGGTTTGTCGTGAAGCTTCCACTCGTCATCAGTTTTCGGCCGATGTCCTCGTGATGGTTCACTGGGTTTCCTCAAGCGGACTACCGCAACCCATGTCTTGAGCGATGGTGTCTCCGAACCGCCGTGTGGCGAAGCAAGCGGAGCAAGTCGAGGAGAGCGGAGGGCCCGTGAGCACAACAACCCAGGCAATCCCAGAAGGCGATGAAGGCAACGGCGCAGCTACCGCCGAACTGCCGCGATTGCTTCAGATCCTGCGCGCACTGGCCGGTACGGGGTGGACACACTATGTGGAGCGGTTGCGTCTAAGGCATACGGTGTTCGACGCCACCTCCGAAACGGCGAAGACCAGCCTGCGTGACGCGAAGAGGTTTCGTGAAATGCTGGAAGGGCTCGGTCCGGCATTCGTCAAATTCGGCCAGCTTCTGAGTTTGCGGCGGGACATGCTGCCCGAGAGCTATATCGACGAGTTGCAGAAGTTGCAGGACGACGTCGCGATATTTTCCGGCCATCAGGCTCGCGCCATCGTCGAACGCGAGCTGGCCAAGCCTGTCGATGAGTTGTTCGCCGAATTCGACGAGACGCCGCTTGCCGCCGCATCGATCGGTCAGGTTCATACCGCTTGTCTCAAGGACGGCACCAGGGTCGTCGTCAAGGTGCAGCGCCCTGGCATCGAGCCTGTCATTCACGCCGATGTCAACATCATGCGCTTCTTGGCTCGTCGCCTCGAGTTGCACGTCCCGGAGAGCCGCCGGTTTGGTCCATCGAATCTGGTCGAAGAGTTCGCCCGGCTCATCAGCGACGAACTTGACTATCACATCGAGGCGCGCAACGGCGACCGTCTGCGCGAGAACTTCAAAGATGACCCTGACGTATTTATTCCGCGCATCTATTGGGATCTGACCAGCCGCTGCGTCCTGACGATGGAGCGCAGTCTCGGCCACAAGCTCGCGCAACAGCCCCCGGACCTGCCGGGTCGTCGGCAAGTCGCAGAAAAGCTGATGCGGTCATTCCTTAAGCAGGTCTTCGAGGACGGGTTCTTCCATGGCGATCCGCATCCTGGCAATGTGTTCCTACTTGACGACGGCCGCCTGTGCTTGCATGACTTCGGCATCATGGGCGAGACCTCGGCGCACGATCAGGAGGTGCTCGCCCAGCTTATCCTGGCCGTCAGCTCGGCGGACGTTGCGTGGATGGTGGATGCGTATTTCGAAATGGGCATGGCTGCCGAGAGTGTCGACCGCCAGGCGTTTACCCGCGATGTCACCAAGGCGCTCAACGCGTATTACGAGGCCGCTGGAAAGGGCTATTCGTTTGGCGAGATCGCGCGGCAGTTCGCGCAACTGAGCCAGCGTCACCAGATCCAGCTGCCTCGCCAGTTCCTGCTGGTATCGAAGGCCTTCATGCTGATCGAGGCGCAAGCGCTGACGATGGCCCCGAGCTTCAATGCGTTGATGTCGTTGCGCGAGTACGTGCCGCGCTTGCTTCGCCGCCACGCTTTGCAGGGTCTGAATCTTCCGCTTGCGGATTTCAGCCGCGGCTTTCGCACACTGCGCTCACTGCGCCACGCTGTGGCAAGCCTGCCTGACATGCTCAACCGCGCGGTCGAGGTCCTGAGCAGCGGAAAAGCGACGCTTCATATTGAACACGATCAATTGCAGGGCTTGGAAGCGCACATCGATCGGGCAAGCAACCGATTGAGCCTGAGCTTGATCATCGCCAGCCTCGTCATTGGCTCGTCCATCGTCATGACCTTCCACAGTGGGCCGCATTTCTGGGGGGTTCCGCTCCTGGGGCTCGCCGGCTTTGTGGTTGCGAGCGTCATGGGGTTTGCGTGGGCCATCGCCATTCTGCGGTCTGGAAAACTGTAGTGGCGGCAGGGAGCGGTTGGTCTAGAACACGCTCAATGTTCCACTTACCAGTTCGTTGACCAGCTCTGGAAGTGCGGTCAACTGTTGTTTGGTCAGTTCACGGATTTGGTGCTGGCGTGCAAGCGAAAGGCCGCCTTCAGCGACGACCTCGATTGCCGCCAGTTGGGGCTGGTCGATGCGCCGGCCGATTGCCGAGAGTAGCCGGACCGTCACGGCGTCGATGCCATCGACATCGGCATGGATACGACCCGCCAGCCGATGCGCCAGTACGTTGTAGAGCTTGCCGACATGCGCTGCCGGATTCTTCCCGGCGGCTGCCTCCAGGGACATGGGCCGGTAAGGGGTGATCAGGCCGTTGGTGCGGTTTCCCCGGCCAACTTCGCCATCGTCGCCGTGCTCCGCGCTCAAGCCGGTGACGGTCAGATAGATTTCGTCTTCACGGTGCGCAGTCGGGCTGTCGAGCGTATTGATCTCGATTTCGCACCCCGGCAGGCGTTCGGCGAGGTAGTCGACAATCCGGCGCTTTTGCGTGAAATAGTCTTCGACGCCTTGCACACATCGGTCGACGACCGCAAGTGCAATCGTCAATCGCAGACGCGCATCGAGGCGGCTGCCCATGATCTTGTAGTCCAGTCCGGCGGCCTCGAAGGATTTGAGGAATTCGCTGGAACGCAAGGTCTTTGCGGCGCGGAGCACCGCGTTTTCGAGTGCGGAGAGCGGCGCGTAACCAACGCCGAAGGACGTGTCATTGGCTAGCGGGAGCGAGGAGGGCGACGTGACGCGCCGAAGGTTCGGAGCGGAGGGCCGTAGGATCGCCTCTATGCCAATCGCATTGCCGATGGGCCCCAAGGCCTCGACGAGGTAACCGCGAACCGCCTGCTCGACGACCGTCTGAATCGGGGCGGACGGCAGCTCGGTCACAGGTCCAGAAACGATCAGTCGCATGGGGCGTAGCAATTCGCCACCACCGAATCTCGTTTGGCTGATGCCGCCGATCAGCAGCGCCTTGTCCAGGTTGAAGTGCTGAATTGCGCCATAGCTCTCAAGATAGGCCCGGCATACCGCGCGGGCGGCTGCCTCGACCGCGCCATCACAAAGGCTATCCGGGTGGCCGATGCCCTTGTGCTCGCACATTTCAGTCCGAGTGGACCATTGCATCGGAGCTGTCGTGACGGAAAGTGCTGCAGCATCTTCGGGACTTGGCATGATGGCGCTCCCACTTCTTATGTGATTCTATTCATCTCGCTCCGCAATTGATCCACACCGCCCCGCGGCTCGTGGTCCGGGTAGCACAGGACCGCACCACGCCCATTTTTGGAAGACGCCCTTACAGAAGCGTCGGCTCACAAGTTCACCGAGCGCCTCACAGATACGTCCTGCGGGCGAGTTCATCGCTTCTCGAACACCAAGACGTACATGAAAGCTGTCTCACTCCAGCTGAAAGTCTTGTGATCCAACTGCCTCGTAAGGCCAAATCCCTGGGCCTCGACCTCTTTCACGACGTCGTCACGGTCCAGGCGAATGTGACGTTGAACTTCTTCAAGGCTTGCGGACGGATTGGGGCGACTGCGATAGAAGTCAATGATAAAGAGTCGCCCGTCGGACTTGAGCGCCCGCCGCACGCCTCGCATTGTCGCCTCCGGGTAGTTGAGATGATGATACGTGTCGAGGAGAATTGCAGCGTCGAGCCGGTTTGCGGGCAGCTTTGGATTACGCTCGGTACCGAGCACTGGATGCACGTTCCGCCAGCCCGTGGCGGCAATGCGTTCCCGGACCTTGTCAAGGAACTCCGGATACACATCGACGGCGAAGATCGTACCGTTGCTGCCGATTCGTCTGACGATGTAGGGCAGAAGATAGCCAACGCCGGTCCCGACGTCGGCGACCGTATCACCTTCGTGCAAGCCCAGAGAATCCACGAGCGGGCCCGCCCGTTCGAGCGCCCCTCGAAAATTGGAACCCATCTCCGAGGCCGCCTTCTCACGCAGAGCGTGGGTGCGGTACCCCTCGTTGGCGGTGGTCGCAACTTGCGCCACCGACGTGCCAGCCAATAGGAAGACGGATAGGACCACGCCAATGCCGAAGCAGTTCTCAGGTGAGCGATCCATACGGAACTCCTGCCAGATGGAGGACATTGAGAGCCACCGGCGGCGTAACTCTGGGCGTGCGCCTTGCAGTCGCTCCCCACAACGCACGGGTCGGCGACGGGCATCGACCAAGATTGCGTCGACCCGGATGTCAATCGGACGCTACCTCCGTTAGAAGGTCAAGTGTGCGGCCCACGGAAGCGCGACTCGCGCAATAGCCGGGCCGGATGCCTTGCACCCCGCGGTTCGACGTCTGCTTCCGCGCGACCTCTGAGGCAACGTCAAAAGGCCGAGCGGCCACTCCGGGCCAAGCTGTGCCGCATCCGAGAGCGAACGAGCGCGCCAAGTCATACCAGTCCTTGACATTCCCACGGGGGCAAGGTCCATCTTGAAAAAACCGGGGCGAAGTGCCCCCTGCCTAGGTGTGTGATGAACGCTCGACAGGATGGCGCGCTGCACGCGTTAGCGCGCGGCACATTGATGCTCTATGAACGGGCCCTTCGGGTGGGTGAGTACGAAGTTGCCGAGCACCTGCTCAACGCGCTGGAAGAATTGGCTCGCAACGATCGAACGTGCTGCGGCGTACGAGATGACGCATACCTGCGCATCATGAAGTTCATGGTCAGAGCCGACGCAGTGCGGCGAATCGCGCCGGGGCCCGGGCCTTTGCGTCGCAAATTGCCGAAAAGGTGAGGCCCAACCGGGCGCGGAGCGGCAGACATGGCAGTCGCGGTGTATGTAGACGACATATTCCTGCTGCGTCTCGATGCCCATGGGACGTACCGCGAGGGTGGCGTCGTGGCGGGCCCTCATGTGGCGATCTCCACGCGCTGGCCCAGCATGGGTACGCTGGCGGACCACTTCAATTCCCGCTCGATGCGCTGACGCATCGCGTCGGCCGGTCCGGGTTCACCGTGAGTCACGAACACCGAGCGCGGCGCAGCCGGCGCGCTGCGCAGCCACTCGACGATCTGATGCGCATCGGCGTGTGCCGACATCCCCTGCAACGAGATGACTTCGGCACGCACGTCGACATCCTCGCCGTGCATGCGCAGGCTGCGCTCGCCGGATTGCAGGCGCGCGCCGCGGGTGCCGCCCGCCTGGTAGCCGACGAGGATGATCGCGTTGCGCCTGTCCGGGGCCAGGTTCTTCAGATGGTGCAGCACCCGCCCGCCAGTGGCCATGCCGCTTGCGGAGATGATGACCGCTGGGAACGTCAGGCGTGCCAACGCGCGCGATTCCTCTGGAGTGCGGATCATGCGCGCAGCCTTGTACATGCCCATGCAGTCTTCGAGCGACAGCTTGTGCTCCGCGTGGTGGCGGTGGTAGATCTCGGTGGCATCGATCGCCATTGGACTATCGAGAAACACAGGAATGTCCGGGATCGCACCCTGCTGCTTGAGCCGATGGATCAGGTACAGCAGCAGTTGGGCTCGGCCGACCGCGAACGCAGGAATGAGGACCATGCCGCCGCGCGCTACCGTCCGCGTGATCGTCTGGCCGAGCGCGGTTTCGGCTTGCGCCTCCGGTTCATGAAGGCGGTCGCCGTAGGTCGATTCGACGACGATGTGATCGGCCTTGCGGATTGGGGCAGGCTCACGCATGACGAGGTCGTCTGGGCGTCCTATGTCACCTGAGAACAGAACGGTCGTGCCACCGGCGGTGAGTTCGACCGATGCAGCGCCCAAGATGTGGCCGGCGGGTCGCAGGTTCACCGACAGGCCTCGAGAGATTTCCACGCCATCGCCGAAGCGCACCGGCTTGAGGCGCTCCAGCGCCCGGCGCGCATCGTCCTCCGTGTAAAGCGGCAGTGCTGGTGTGTGCCTGGACGTGTGATGCCGGTTGGCGTACGCCGCATCTTCCTCCTGGATCCGGGCGCTGTCTGGCAATAGCAACTGGCACAGGTCGATCGAAGAGCGGGTGGCCAGGATCGGTCCACGGAATCCCTGTTTGACCAACAGCGGCAGCGCGCCCGAGTGATCCAGGTGCGCATGTGTGAGCACCACCGCGTCGATGCCGGCCGGATCGAATGGCAGCGGCTCCCAGTTCATCAACCGCAATTGCTTGTAGCCCTGGAACAACCCGCAGTCGACCAGCAGGTGCATTCCCTCGTGTTCTATCAGGTACTTCGAACCGGTGACTGTGCCGGCCGCGCCGAGGAAACAGAGCTTCATTGGCCTCGCCTTTTCATGAGTGGTAGTGGCGGTCGGTCTGAGCGCTGCCGAAGCATGGTCTGCGTGAACTACTCCCACTCGCTCAATGCCTGGGAGCGTAGGGCAGTGCGGGGCCGCTCGATTGATCTGGCTCAATTGCCCGTGCAGGGGCCGCTTGCTTGACGCCGATCAACCGGCCTGCCGCTTGCCTAG
Source organism: Variovorax sp. HW608 (assembly GCF_900090195.1). NCBI lineage: Bacteria > Pseudomonadati > Pseudomonadota > Betaproteobacteria > Burkholderiales > Comamonadaceae > Variovorax > Variovorax sp. HW608. Next base: position 1,631,156 of record NZ_LT607803.1, on the reverse strand, counting down.
GGGATAAAGTGGAATGCGTACGCTTCTCGGTTCGAAGCGCCTTGTCTATGCCGCTGCCGGTGCGGCCTTGCTGGCGGTGGTGGCCGGCGCGTACCTTGTGCTACGACCGGCGGCGCCAAGCGACGCGATCGAGGCGAACGGTCAGATCCGCGGTACCGAAGTCACCCTCAGCGCGCGCATTCCGGGCATCGCCGAGATCGTGGCCGTGCGGGAAGGCGAGTTCGTGGCGAAGGGGCAGCTCGTCGCCCAAATCGCAGCACGCGAGCTGGAAGCGCGGCTGACGCAAGCGCGTGCGCGGTCCGCTGGGGCGCAGGGCCTCATTGCCGAACTAGACGCCCAGTTGCGCGTCCTGGACGAAACCTCTGAACAGGCCAGGCTGGGCGCGCAACTCGCGCAAGGCACGACCTCGCACGAGGTCCATCGGGCCGACGAGGCCATGGCCCGCTCCGCCGCCGACATCGCGGCCGCTGAAGCCCAAGCCAACCAGGACCAGGTGTCCTACGAGCGTTTCGAAAAGCTGCTGGAGCAGGGATTCGTCAGCCGCAACTACTTGGACGAAATGGCCACTCGCCTGCGCGCCTCGCAGGCCCGCCTCACCGCGGTCCGCCGGGCTGCGGAAGAGGCGCGGGCCGCGCGCGACAAGGCCCGCGCAGCAAGCGGCGAGGTCGAGATCCGTGAGCGGGACGTGCTGCGCCTCGCCGCAGAACGCCAGCGTGTGGTTGCCGCGCGCGCGACGGCCGAGAGTCAGGCCCAGGCGGCGCTTGCCGCCATTGCCGAGGTCGAGGCGCAACTGGCGGATACGCGCCTCTTCGCGCCCGGCCCGGGGACCGTCATGGCCCGGCTTGCGGAACCCGGGGAACTGGTGGCCGCTGGCCGGCCGATCGCGACCCTTGTGGACCTCGGGGACCTGTTCGTGCGCGTCTACGTGACTGAGCGGGATGTGGGGCGTATCAGGCTCGGCGATGCCGCCAGCGTCGCCGTCGATGCATTTCCGGGCCGCGTGTTCGCGGGGGCGGTCAGTGAGATCGCGCAGCAGGCAGAGTTCACGCCCAAGGAAGTCCATATGAAGGACGAGCGCGAAAAGCTCGTCTTCGCGGTCAAGGTGCGGCTCGCCGAGCCCCAGGGGCTGTTGAAGCCCGGGATGCCGGCGGACGTCAAGATCAAGGTGAGCGCCGGTGCCCGCAGCTGAAGCGATCGCGGTCCACTCGCTAACGCGCCGTTTCGGGCGGCAGGTGGCGCTGGAAAATGTCACCTTTACAGTGGGGCGCGGCGAGATGTTTGCCATCGTCGGCGCCGATGGCGCAGGCAAGACGACCCTCCTGCAATCCGTATGCGCCATCCTGGACCCGACCACGGGTGGCGTGACGGTGGACGGCCTCGACAGCGTCCAGGACGCGGCCCGCATCAACGCGTCGCTCGGCTACGTCGCCCAGGCTTACTCGCTATACGGGGACCTGACCGTGAGCGAGAACCTCGCGTTCTTTGCGGCCATCCGCGCTGTGCCGATCGAGGTGTTCGCGCAAAGGCGCGAACAGTTGTTGCGCTTCTCTGGGTTGGCGCCCTTTCTCGAGCGCCGCGCCCAAGCCCTTTCGGGCGGCATGCAGAAGAAGCTCGCAGTTTGTTGCAGCTTGCTCCACGAACCAGAGATCCTCGTGCTGGACGAGCCGACGCTCGGTGTGGATCCCGTGTCGCGCCGGGAGCTGTGGGGCATGCTGCGGGCGTTTCACGCGCGCGGCAAGACCATTCTGGTCGCCACCTCCTACATGGACGAGGCGGCAGGGTGCGACCGAGTCGCGCTGCTCTCCGCAGGACGAGTGCTGGCCTGCGACCGCCCAGCGGCTTTCGGCCCGGACCTGGAAAAGGAGGTCAGCCGGCTCTTGCCACCGCCGGCCGGAGGGGAGCCGCCCCCCATCCCCCCGGCCACCCATGCGCCAGGAAATGCCATCGAAGTGCAGCATCTCACGTGCCGGTTCGGTGATTTCACGGCGGTCGATGACGTGAGCTTTCCGGTGGCTCGAGGCGAGGTGTTCGGGTTGCTCGGACCGAACGGGTCCGGAAAGAGCACCATCATCCGGATGCTTTGCGGCATCCTTGCGCCCAGCGAGGGCGCGATTCAAGTCGCAGGCATCGACGTCGCGCTGCGGCCTGGCGCGGTGAAGGGGCGCATCGGCTACATGTCGCAGCACTTTTCCCTTTACCTCGACCTGACGGTGGCTGAGAACATCGACTTCTTCGGCTCGGTGTATGGGCTGCGTGCCGGCGAATTGCAGCAGCGGGCCAGGTGGGCGCTGCAGCTGGCCGGGTTGCTCGGCGAGGGGCGGCGGCTCGTGCGCAGCCTCTCCGGCGCGCTGCGGCAGCGACTCGCACTCGGGTGTGCGGTGCTGCACCGTCCGGATGTGTTGTTCCTGGACGAGCCCACCTCCGGAGTCGATCCGGTGTCGCGAGCCGCGTTCTGGCGCTTTATCGGGCAGATCAGCCGCAGCGGGACGGCCGTCCTGGTGACGACCCACTACCTGCGCGAGGCAGAGCAATGCGATCGCGTCGCGTTCATCGATCGCGGACGGCTGCTGGCGATGGACACACCGGCTGCACTTCGCGCGACGCAGGGCGGCGGGACTCTCGAGGATGTCTTCGTGCGCTTGATGACGGGCACCAAAGCCGCGTCCGGCGAGCGCGCAACGAGCGCGGAGTCCGTGGCATGACTACGCGCGTGCTGCGCGCCCTGGTGCGCAAGGAAGGAATCGAAATCCTGCGGGATCCGATCACCCTTGCTGTCGCCATCGTGCTGCCCCTGCTCATGCTGTTCATCTTCGGCTATGGCATCTCGATGGACGTGGAAGATGTGCCGCTGGCCGTGCGAGACCGCGACGGCACCCAGGAGAGCGGCCGGCTTACGGAAGCGTTCGTGCGCAGCGGCTACTTCCACCTGCAGTCACTGGTGCGTTCGGATGCACAGGCCCGGGCGGTACTCGACACCGGCAAGGCGACCGTGGTGCTCGATATACCGCCGGAATTCACCCACGAGCTCCGGGCCGGCCGTGAAGCAAGCGTGCAGCTCTTGCTGGACGGCTCCTTCTCCGCCACTGCGCTGATCGTGTCGAACTACGCCGCAGCGGTCGTCAACCGCTTCTCCGAGCAAGCCGCGCAGCGCCGCCTCGCAGAGTTGGGGCTTTCGCTGCCACCGCCAGTGCAGCTCGAGACGCGTGTGTGGTTCAACCCTTCGATGCGTACGGTGAACTACATCGTGCCCGGCCTCTTCGCGGTGCTGCTGATGGCCTTCCCACCCATGCTCACCGCGCTGGCGATCGTGCGCGAACGCGAGCGGGGCACCATCGAGCAGATCTACGTGTCACCGGTCACGCCGGCCCTCTTCGTCCTGGGCAAAGTGCTGCCGTACGCGCTGATTGCGTTCGGGCAGATGCTGCTGGTGCTGGGCGCTGGCACCGCCTGGTTCGGCATCCCGCTGCGAGGCAGCTTGACGCTCCTGCTCGGGGCGTCGCTCCTCTATGTGTTCGTCACGGTCGCACTGGGCGTCGCGGTGTCCGCGGTGGTGCGTACCCAGGTCGCCGCAGTGTTCCTTTCGCTCGTGGGGACGCTGATGCCGTCGTTCCTGTTCTCTGGCTTTCTCTTCCCGATCGGCACGATGCCCTACGTGCTGCAGTTGTACACCTACGCATTTCCTACGCGGTATTTCAACGACATCAGCCGCGACCTGTTCCTCAAGGGCGTAGGGCTGGAATACCTCTGGGGCAACCTGGCGCTTCTGGCCGGCTACGCGGTCGTGCTGCTGGTGGCCGCGAGCCTCAGCCTGCGCAAGAAGGTGGCGCGATGATTCGGCTCGTTGCGGCCATCCGCAAGGAGTTCCGGCAGTTCCTGCGCGACCGCGTCCTGCTGGCCCTGATCGTCTTCATCTACACCGCCGACGTGGTGATGTGCACGGCGGCGCTCTCCTTCGATGTGCGCAACCTCAAGCTGGTCGTGTACGACAGCGACCGCACCGAGCTCAGCGCCCGGTTGGTGGATCGATTCCGGGCCACGGACTACTTCCGCCTGCTACTGCCCGCAGCCAGCCTGCCGGCGATCGACGGCATGCTCGACGCCGGCCGGGCGGACCTCGCGCTCGTGATCCCGGCGGGCTTCGCCGCCGATGTCGGCTCCGGGCGTTCGCCGCAGGTCCAGGTGATTCTCAGCGGCACGAACTCGAATACGGCCAACGCAGCGCGCGGCTACGCGCAGGCTATCGTTGGCGGGTTCGCCCACGAAGTGATGGTGCAGCAGGCGGCGCGCCAGGGCCTGACCGGAACGTTGCCAGGCGTGCGCGCCGAGACCCGAATTTGGTACAACCCGCAGCTGGAATTTAAGCACTTCATGGCCGTTTCCATGATCGTGGTCGCCAGCGCTCTCGTGGGCATAGTGACCGCTGCGGCCGGCCTCGTGCGCGAAAAGGAGTCGGGCACCATCGAGCAGCTGATTGTCACGCCGCTGCGCAGCCACGAGCTGATCGTCGCGAAAGCGGCGCCGCCTCTCGTGATTGGGATGGTCGCGCTGGTGCCAAGCTTGATGATCGGACGGTGGTTCGGGGTGCCGATGCCCGGCGACCTGACCCTGTTCTTCGCCGCGTCCGCCATCGGGCTCACCGCCTTCCTGTCCATCGGCTTCCTGATCGGCACGCTCGCGCAGAACCTGCAGCAGGCCCTGCTGCTCTCTTTCCTGGTGCTTTTCCCGCTCATGTTCCTTTCGGGCACGACCGTGCCGGTGGAGAGCATGCCCACGTTCATGCAGTGGCTCGCCTCGCTCAGCCCCGTGCGGCATTACATGGAGATCGGGCTGGGGGTGCTGATGAAGGGCGTGGGCATCCGAGTGCTCTGGACGCACTTTGCAATGCTTGCGGGGACGACGGCGATGCTGGGTACCTGGAGCGTGATGCGCCTGAGGCGGCAGCTGTACGCGTGAGCTGCGAGGTCGGCCACTAGCGCCATCATCCTCCCCGCGTAGGCGGGGGGCCTCCGCGATCCTCCTTGCCGTTGCCGAGCACTGTGCGCAACGCATCGAGATGGCGCTGGCCGTGCATGATCAGCCGATCCGGAAATCGCGAGGCGAGCCAGGCATAGACGTGGTACTTCGCCAACTTGCCAAGCCACAGGGCGGCAATGACCTCCACGACCGGGAGGCGGGAGATCCCTGCAAACATGAGCGCGGGGGTCAGAGGCACCGGCAGCGCCGCAATGACCAAGAGCGAGACGACACCGTAGTGTTCCAGCCAATGCGTCGCGTCACGCCATGCGGCAGAGCGCACCACGTCCGGATAGGCCGCGAAAAGACGATTCCACCCCAAGTGATGGAACACAAGGTACAGCACAAGCGCGCCGATGGCCGCACCGAGGCTTGCCCAAACCGCAATGGACACCCAGCGTCGCGGCGCCAGCAGCACCGCGGCAATGAGCAGGCCTGCAAACGGAACCGCCATCGACAGTTCCGCCGCCAATGCTGCCCCGGCTACCACCAGCGGAAACGCGCGTGAGTCGGAGCGCCGCGTCAGGGCACGAAGCAGGCCGGATTGCAGGCTCATGCGTAGCATCGGTCGATTACCCTCATTGTTTGCGCATGACCGGGCGCAAGGACCGCATTTTCGAGCGGGGAGAGCAGGGAGAGCAGGGAGAGCGGCGCGTAACCGCCCCCGAAGGAGGTTTCATTGGCTAACGGGACCAAGGAGGGCGACATGGGCAGTACTGGTGGAGCTGAGCTTCGACGAGATGGCTTCTCAAATGCGGTGTCCATGTTCTCAAACCGGCGGCGCGTTCGCATCATGAATTGCCCCGGGTCTTGCGGGTATGCCGCTCCCAATATTCCGACACCCCAGTTGAGCCAGATCAATTGGACGGGCGCCCGCTGTTCTACGCTTCGAGCAACCTGCACCGCGCTCAGACCCGCGCACCATCAATGGAGAAGCCAGTGAACCGACTCCAGCATCTCGCCATCGCCGCCATCCTCGCAACTGCCGGCTCGCTCGCGTTCGGACTCTCCGAGCACCACGACGAGCCGGCAAGCCACCCGCCGCCGCATGCACGGTCCGACGCTGGGCCGACGGAGCTGCCCTACGACGGCGTCGTGCGCAGGATCGACCGCAAGCACAGCAAGATCACGCTCAAGAACGGCCCGAACGTCAATCTAGGTACGAGCGCCATGACCAGGGAGTACCTGGCGGCCGACAACAAGCTCCTCGACAGCCTCAAGGAGGGCGATAAGGTGCGCTTCAACGCGGAGCACTCGCACGGTGCGTTCGTCCTGACAGGCATCAAGAAGGTGCCGTAGTTCCCACGGCGGACGTGAAGATCACGGCGGCGAAGATGGTCGAGAGGACGCACATCTAGGAGACTTCGATGCAAGCTTTCCATCTCCCCAACGGCCTGCGGCGCTGGTTCGTGATCGCGGGCGTGCTTGCCCTGTTTTCCTGGTCCCCCTTGTCGCGCGCCCAGCAGCGCGTGGAGCGCGACGGCGTGGCTGTCTACTGGGGCCTCGTGCCGGAAGCCATCGTTTCCCAGCAACACGCCATCGAGGAGCTGCACGGCGGTCCGCCGCCCGGCGGCGGCAAGATCAACCACCTGGTGCTCGCGGTGTTCGACGCGAAGACCGGCCGCCGCATCGACGACGCGATCATTCGGGCGCAGTTGGTCGAACCGGGCATCGTGGACCAGCCGCCGCGGTACCTTCCGCCCATGCCAGTGAACGGCGTCGGATCGTATGGCCAGCTGTTCGGAATGGTGTACGACGGGCCGTACCGCTTCCGTGTGTGGGTGAAGCTGCCGGAGCGCCCGGCCGAGATCGAGTTCACCATCGACGCAGTCTCGCAATTGCGCAACCGCTGACCATCCCCTGGAGGCTCTCGCCTTGACGTGGCTCAAACGCGAGCGAACTGCAGGCGCCTATAGTGCCAAGCATGTGTGCTCGTGTCCTCATCGGCGGCTTCACGGCACGAACGCGCCCACAAGGTGGAAGGCCGCGACAGGAGTTCGCTATGGCTTGGCTGACACAAAACTGGGTTCTCGTACTGGCGGGCGTGGTCGCACTGATCTTCATCCTTCGGCGCATCGGAGGCAGCCACGCGCGTGACGAACAGACCGCTTCGCCTGGCGGCGCCGATTCACAGGCACCCGGCCAGCAGACCCGACATGGGGGACATGGCGGACACGGAGGCTGTTGCTGACATGCAGGGAGGCGTTGCGGCCCGCGGGTCTATCGCGCGAAGAGCAGGGCGCATCCGGTTTCCAGACGGACGTCCGATCGAGAGTTCATGGCATCTTCTGCGACAGTTCCCACATCGCGTCCACCCTTGGCAAGCGCAGTGAATTGCGGGACGTTCATGCCACCCACCGTTTGAAGCAGGGTGGCGACGTCGAAAGTCGCCTCAGGACCTGTTGCAGGCGTTCGAGCCACTTCGCGTCGAAGCCCTGAGAAAGGGGGGCGCAAGTTCCTACGGACGCTTGGCGTTGGCGCGGGCCTGGCAGTTCTTGAACCGTTGGGCTCAACGGACTGCCAAACGCAAGTCGGCTTGCCGCCGACAAGCCGGACAACAAACACTCGACATTGCTTGCGGCCTTGTTCGCGGCGTTCGTCATGCCGGAGTTGCGTCGATGCGCATCACAACCGGTCGCGCCGGCGGCAAGGTTCCTACAAGATCAGCGGCCGCTCCTGCCGATGGTGCCCGTCGGCTGGACAGTGCTGGCTCAGGTGCTCGGCCACCTCGCGCACACCCTGCACAGTGCCGCTCTCGAACTGTCCAAGTGCGAACGCGGCTTCCATGTGTCGGCACACGGAACCCCACCCGGCCGCGCCAACATGACCGTGGATGCCGCGATCAGCGATGATCTCCACCTGTCGATCGGCGAGCAGGACGTAGATCAGCACCCCGCTGTTGTCCTCGGTGTCCCACAGGCGCAAGTGCGAGAAGAGGTCGATCGCCCGCTCGCGCGCAGACTGGCCGCGCAACAGCGGCAGCCCGTCCATGGCCGCCTCGACGACGAAATGGATTCGTCCGGTATGCGTCGTCTCCGCGTCGTGAATCGCGCGTTCGATCGCTCTCAATGTCTTGCGTGGAAATGCGCGCCGGGCGCGCCAGTGCGTGGTGCACAGATGGCGAACCAAGCGTGCGATCGACACCGTCACCACCTTCCCGACGCACCACCGCCGCCGAAACCGCCGCCCCCACCGCGGAACCCCCCACCTCCGAAGCCTCCGCGCCGCCCATTCCCGAAGCCTCCATAGCGACCGACCATCGGTAACAATCCCTGGCCACCCAGCAACGTGACGAAAAACGCCAGAACGCCGGCGAACAGAGCGCTGGCCAGTGCACCCACCATCAGCCAGGTCACGACCGCGACGATTCCCCCGGTAGCCACCGAGCCGCCGACACGGCCCAGCATCGGGCGTGCTATGGAGCCGAGAATGAGCGCCGCCACGACGATCGCCAGAGCGTACGACGGCAGGTCGTCGCCTTCGGTGCGAGCCCGGCGGGCTGGCGGTGGCAGCGGCTCGCCATCGATCACGCTCATCATCCGTTGCAATCCTGCGGAGATGCCACCTGCGAAGTCCTGCTGCCGGAACTGCGGCACGATGATCTCGCTGATGATCCGCTTGGCGGTGGCGTCGTTGAGCACGCCTTCGAGGCCGTAGCCCACCTCGATGCGCAGCGCGCGGTCATTCTTGGCGACCACGAGGATCGCCGCGTCGTCCACGTTCTTGCGGCCGAGCTTCCATTGCTCGGCCACGCGCAGCGCGTACTGCTCGATTGGCTCCGGCCCCGTCGTCGGCACGATGAGAACGGCGAGCTGGGTGCCCTTGCGCGCCTCGAAGGCGGCCAGTTGCTGCTCGAGCGTCGAAGCTTGCTGTGCACTCAGCGTCCCTGTCTGGTCGGTCACGCGCGCCGTCAGCGGCGGCACAGGCACCTGCGCCTGGACGAGGAGGCCGACGAGCAACCCTAGGACGAGCAGCGCGCGCGCCGCGATGCGCATCACTTGGGCGCTCCTCCCGGGTCGTTCTTCGCGCCCGTTGTCGTGCCGCCGAAGCTCACATTCGGTGGCTGAGCGATGGCCTTCTCGTCCTCGACCGCGAAGTTCGCCTTCTCGCTGTAGCCGAAGGCCATCGCTGTCAGGTTCGACGGAAAGGAGCGCACTGTCACGTTGTATTCCTGCACCGCCTTGATGTAGCGGTTTCGTGCCACCGTGATGCGGTTCTCGGTGCCTTCGAGCTGCGCCTGCAGGTCGCGGAATCCCTCGTTCGCGCGCAGCGTGGGGTAGTTCTCCGAGACGACGAGAAGGCGCGACAATGCACTCGACAGTTCGCCCTGCGCCGACTGGAATTTCTGGAAGGCCTGTGGATCATTGATGAGCTCCGGCGTCGCCTGGATCGACGTCGCCTTGGCGCGGGCCTCTACGACCTTGGTCAGCGTGGATTGCTCAAAGTTGGCTTCACCCTTGACCGTGTTCACCAGGTTCGGCACCAGGTCCGCGCGTCGCTGGTACTGGTTGACCACCTCCGACCAGCTGGCCTTGATCTGCTCGTCGTTGCTCTGCAGGGTGTTGTAGCCGCATCCGCCCAAGCTCAGGGCCACGACGACAGTGATAAGGGTGAACAAGCGGCGCATGAAAGTCCTCTCTTGATCGACGTCTTTTGGACAATGCTACGAATGCCCCTCAGTGGGCGCTTGACATGGATCAAGTCCGAGCGCGGCGGTGGTGCGAGCGCGCTCCCGCGCGCTTGACCTTTCGCAAGCCGGCCGAAGATGGAGCGTGCATACTGTTTTCCGCCCTTTGTTCAAAAGTCCATGTCATGCCTGCCAAGTACGCATTTGGAAGAACCGTCGCACTGAGCCACGATGAGGCCATCGCTCGTGTGACGCAGGAGTTGGCCAAGGAAGGCTTCGGCGTTCTCACCGACATCGACGTCGCCGCGACGATGCAGAAGAAGCTCGGCCTGAAGATGCCGCCCTATCGAATTCTGGGGGCCTGCAATCCACAGTTCGCGCACCAGGCGCTCGAAGCCGAACCGCAGATCGGCGCGCTGCTTCCGTGCAACGTGGTGGTACGCACCGACCCGCAGGGCAGTACGTTCGTGGAGGTAATGGACCCCGTGGCGGTCTTGGGCTTGGTCGAGCGCGACGACATCGAGCCGATTGCCACCGAAGTGCGGCAACGCCTGCAGCGCGCACTGGCGGCGGTATAAGCGTACGCGGGCGCCGGGGAGGGCGCGCGACACATCAGTGAACCGCCCCGGGCTTCGAGAGCCTATCGGAGCCGATTCACCCTCGGCGACGCCGCCGGGGGCGGCCCAAGCAGGGCGGCGATGATGGGGCACGGATGGGCATGGCCCGTCACCTCACATTCGTCGAGCAGGCCGCGCAGGGCCGACCGCATGCGCTCGAGGTCGCTCAGCTTTTCGTTGATTTGCTCGAGGCGTCGGCGGGTTACGGTCTGGATCGCGCGACGGTTCCGCCCGTCCTCAAGGTCGAGGAGAGAAGCAACCTCGTCCAACAAGAACCCGAGATCCTGGGCGCGCTTGATGAAGCCGATGCGATCGATCATCGACATCGGATACTGCCTGAAGCCGGTCGCCGCCTTTGGAACCGGCAAGAGACCGCGACTCTGGTAGTAACGGATCGTCTCCACGCCGACGCCCGCCGCCTTCGCGAGTCGGCCGATCGTCAACCGATCACCCGTGGCGACCAAACCGGGATCTTCAATCTTCTTCATTGCGATCTCAGGATAACGCGGCAGCCCGTAGTTGACACCAGACTCCCTTTGATCAGGATCAATGTCGTAGCAATGGCGAGCGCTACGATAAAAATCAATCACTTGCGTCTTGACTCCGTTTTCGACTACGGCGTTGTAATTTTCCTCATCTTCATCGGCGCACCGCGCTCACACCGCGACCGTACCGTAACTGCAGGAGCATCAGATGACCGTCACAGAAGGTCTTCAGGTCCGCGCCGCGGACCCCCAGATGAGGGCCATGCAGGCCACGCCTGAAAGGTTTTCATGAGCCACGACGCACCGGGCTATGGGCTCTGGATGCTCGTCATCCTGAACTCGGCGATCTTCATCATGTTCGCCTTCAGCTTCTTCAGGCCTCAGACCTCGCGCGACTGGCGCACGTTCGGCAGCTTCGCCGCCTTCATCATTGCCCTGTTCGTGGAGATGTACGGTTTCCCGTTGACGCTGTATCTCCTCTCGGGCTGGTTGCAGACGCGGTATCCGAACCTCGATCTGCTGTCGCACAACAGCGGCCACCTCTGGTCGACGTTGCTCGGCGAGAAGGGCGATCCGCACTTCAGCGCCCTGCACATCGCGAGCTACGCCTTCATCGGCGGGGGCTTCTGGCTGCTGTCCAGCGCGTGGAAGGTGCTCTACCACGCGCAGCGCAGTGGACGCCTCGCGACCAGCGGTCCCTATGCCCGCATCCGGCATCCACAATACGTCGCGTTCGTTGCCATCCTGCTCGGATTCCTGTTGCAGTGGCCGACACTGCTCACCTTGCTGATGTTTCCGATGCTGGTCTGGATGTACTCCCGACTGTCGATCAGGGAAGAGGCCGACATGCGAGATAGCTTCGGAACAGAGTTCGATGCCTACGCGGCGCGCACGCCGCGTTTCCTTCCATCTCTCAGGCAACCCGGGGAGGGCGCCGGCACCTGACAGGGAACACCATGGCAAGATCCAAGAAATCCGAAGTACGCGGCAAGGCAGATGCGCAAGCGCATCAAGACACCCATCACGGCTCGGCAGTCCAGAGTCTCGGCCGTGAGGACTACGAGGCCCAGTTGCACCTGCTGCAAATCGAACTCGTCAAGCTACAGCGGCACTTCATCGGGTGCGGCGACCGCATCCTCATCCTCCTCGAGGGCCGGGACGCCGCCGGCAAGGACGGAAGCATCAAGCGGATCGTGGAAAACCTCAGTCCGCGCGAAACCCGTGTGGTCGCGTTGGGCAAGCCCTCCGACCGCGAACGCAACGGTTGGTACTTTCAGCGCTATGTGCCGCACCTGCCTGTCGCCGAAGAACTCGTCCTCTTCAACCGCAGTTGGTACAACCGTGCCGGCGTCGAACGCGTGATGGGCTTCTGCACGCCGGCGCAACACGAGGAATTCATGCTGTCGGTGCCCATGTTCGAGGAAATGATCGTTCGCTCGGGCATCAAGCTGCTGAAGTACTACCTGGACATCAGCAAGAACGAGCAAGTCGAGCGCCTGGACGAACGTCGCCGCGACCCTCTCAAGCAGTGGAAGACGAGCCCGATCGATGCCGTGGCTGTCAAACATTGGAAGGCGTATTCGCTGGCGCGGGACGAGATGCTGATGCGAACACACAACGCCGTCGCTCCCTGGCACATCGTGCGCGCCGACGACAAGCGACTCGCTCGGCTCAACCTGATACGCGACATCCTCTCGCGGTTGCACTACGCGGACAAGAAGGACAAGCTTTTGCGAGCCGACTCGGATGTCGTGTTCGAGTTTTCGCCAGACTGCATCAAAGCAGAACGTCTGGCTCGTTGATACCCCCTGGAAGGCACCCATGAAATCAACCACCGTTGAAGTCGGCGATCTGGTGTCGAGCCTGAGCGCCGTGGGCGTGCAGCGACAGATCGCATCCCTGCCGGGCGTCTCCCACGTCGACGTCAACTATGTGGCCGGCAGCGCCACCGTCCACTACGACGAATCCAAGGTCACGATCGAGGCCATCCGCCAGCGCATCGTCGAGTGCGGCTACCACTGCCGAGGCGAGATGCTGCCCTCGTATGTCTGCTCTCCCGATGGGCACCGGCATGCGAACGGTGCGCAAATTGCTCTCGGCCCACACGCAGGACACGGCGCGCATGCCGGTCACGCCGGTTATGCAGGCCCATCGGCCGCCCCGGCGAAGCCGACCACCGCACACGCCGGGCATGCTGGCCATGCCACTGACGCCGGGCATCAGATGAGCGACATGATGCACGACATGGGCCACGCGCCCGGCATGTCGATGCAGGACATGGCCAACGACATGCGCAACCGCTTCCTGGTCGCACTGGTCTTCGCGATACCGGTGTTCCTCTATTCGCCGATGGGCAAGATGATCGGCGAGTTCGCCACGCCCTTCGGACTGGACCGCAATCTGTTCCTGTTCATCGTTGCCACCGGCGCGATCGCCTATCCGGGATGGCCGTTCTTCGTTGCAGCGTGGCGTGCGGCTCGCAACCGGGTCGCCAACATGGCAACACTGGTCGTGCTGTCCGTCGGCACGGGCTACGTCTTCAGCGCCGGCGCGACCTTCCTCTACGAAGGCGAAGTCTTCTACGAGGCCGCTGCCGTGCTGCTCGTCTTCATTCTGCTCGGCCATTGGCTCGAGATGCGGGCACGAGCCGGCGCTTCGGATGCGATCCGCGCACTGATGGACCTGGCCCCACCGATGGCCACAGTGCTTCGTAACGGCGTCGAGACGAAGGTTCCGACGGCCGAGGTGCTCGCCGGCGAGACAGTGGTCATCAAGCCGGGTGACAAGATCCCGGTCGACGGGAAGATCACGGAAGGCGCTTCGCAGGTCGACGAATCGATGCTGACCGGCGAATCGATGCCGGTGAAGAAGGTCATCGGCGACGCGGTCATCGGCGCGACGATCAACAAGAGCGGCAGCTTCAGCTACCAGGCAACCAAGGTCGGTGCCGACACGGCGCTCGCGCAGATCGTCAAGCTGGTACAGGAGGCACAGAACTCGAAGGCTCCCGGGCAACTGCTGGCCGACCAGGCCTCGCAATGGCTGGTCCTGGCGGCCATCGCGATCGGTCTGCTGACGTTTGCGGTCTGGTTCTGGGTGCTGGGACAGACACTGCTGTTCGCGTTGACGCTGACGATCACGGTGTTCGTCATCGCCTGCCCCGACGCCCTCGGGCTGGCCACGCCCATGGCGATCATGGTCGGCACCGGCCTCGGCGCGATGAACGGCATCCTGTTCAAGAACGCGGCTGCGCTGGAGAACGCGACCAAGCTCACCGTAATAGTGTTCGACAAGACCGGCACGCTGACACTCGGCCAGCCGGACGTCGTCGAGATGGTGCCGGCGCCCGGCGTAACCGAGGCCGAGCTGCTGTCCACCGCGGCGGCGGTTGAGAAGTTCTCTGAGCACCCGCTGGCGCTCGCGGTGCTCAAGCGCGCCGGGACCGACTTCGCGGAGACAGCCTCGGATTTCGCCAATATCGACGGCCAGGGTGCAAGAGCGTCGATCGGTGGAGACAGGGTCCTTCTAGGCAACCGCAAGCTGATGGATGCCGAGGGCGTCGCCCTCGACGCGCTGGCTGCCGAGGCGGCGCGCCTGCAAGGCGGCGGGCGCACGGTTGTCCACGTTTCCCGCGCCGGCAGGCTGATCGGGCTGATCGCCATCGCCGACGCGGTGCGCCCCACGTCCAAGGCGACGATCGCCAAGTTGCAAGAGCGCGGCGTCAAGGTGGCGATGCTCACCGGCGACAACCAGGCGACCGCGGAACGCATCGGCAAGGAACTCGGCATCGACATCGTGCTCGCGGACGTGCTGCCCGGGCAGAAGGCCACGAAGGTCCAGGAACTGCAGAGCCAGGGGCACAAGGTGGGCATGGTTGGCGACGGCATCAACGACGCCCCGGCCCTGACGCAGGCCGACGTGGGTTTCGCGATTGGCGCCGGCACCGACGTGGCGATGGAAAGCGCCCAGGTCGTGCTGATGAAGAGCGATCCGTTCGACGTGGTCGGGGCGATCGAGCTGTCGCGAGCGACGCTGCGCAAGATGCACCAGAACCTCTGGTGGGCCGTGGGATACAACCTGATCGCTTTCCCGCTCGCCGCCGGCGTGTTCTACCCGTTCACGCTGTCGCCGGAGGTCGCCGCCCTGTCGATGTCCGGCAGCTCGGCCATCGTCGCACTCAACGCGCTGATGCTCAAGCGCACCAAGCTCGCGGGCATCCGCCGCGCGAGCGCGGATGCCGTTGCACCAACACCTGCCGCCCACGGCCAGGGGGCCAGCGCCTGAGCCAATGGCGGCATGAGGACGGCGCCGGCAAGGGCACGAACTCGACCTGTGTGAGCCTGCGACTCGTCGTCTGACACCCTGCGGGACACCATGACGAACCGCATCGAAGCAATCGACCTCCCGTCGACCGGTCCCAACGCGCTCGGACGCTGGCAGCTCGGTTGGCTGGCCGCTGCCGTGTTCGTCGTCTCGGCAGGCTACGGGGGGCTGATGCCACTGCTGCCCATCTGGCTGGAACCGTTGATGGTGGGTGACGCCAAGGCGGAGATAGCGCGCCACGTCGGGCTGCTCAGCGGTGCCTACACTGCGGGGGTGCTGGTCGGCGCGCCCCTTTGGGGCATCGCATCCGATCGCGTCGGGCGCCGGCGAGTCCTGCTCAGCGGCTTGGTCGGCTACGTGTTCAGCTTGCTGCCCCTGCTGCGTCCCGAGTGGACCGGCCTCGCGGGCATCTATGCGATGCGCGCTGCGACGGGTTTCTTCGTGGCAGCTGTCGTGCCGGTCATTCCGGCCCTGGTGGCCGAGCACACGCCGCGAGAACGTCGCGCGAAGCGGTTCGCTTGGCTCGGCGCGATGTCACTCCTGGGCTTTCTGTTCGGCCCTGGTCTCAACGCAGTCAGCGACAGATTGTCCGCGGCGCTGGTCGTCCTCGGCGTGGGCTCGTTCCCGCCAACCGATCTCGTCATCGTGCTGTCGGTCGTGCTGGGCGGTGTGATGATGCTGGGACTCGCCACGTCGCTCCCGAGCACTCTCGCGCCGGTCGTCGAGGTGGAACCGGCGCTGCCGCAAGCGGACGACAAACGCCGCGCGCTGGCGCTGTGGGCATTGAACGGTACCGTCATGTTCGTGCTGGCCGGCTTCGAACTGGGCATCGTGCTTCAAGGGCAGCAGCACCCGACGGTTTCGCCGCGCGAGATCTCGCTGATGTTTGTCGAATGCAGCCTCGTGATGCTGGGGATCAACGCCTTATTGTTCTTCACGGGCTTGCTCGAGCGTACAGCCGGCCGGGGCATTCTTGCCGCCGGGCTCGTACTCGCGATCGCCGGCCTTGCCATGCTTGCCCAGCATGGCAGCGATGCCTGGATGTTCCTCGGCGTGAGCCTGACGGCGGCCGGTACTGGGCTGGTGTTGCCGACCATCTCCTTCCTCGCCGCCGGGGCGTCCCGGCACCGGCTGGGCGCGACCATGGGCGGACTGGCCTTCGCGGCGGGCTTCGGCCAGACGATCGGCTCGGTAGCCGCCGGCTGGCTGTTCGGTGCCGTCGCTCAACTCAGCTTCGTGTGGCTCGCGGTACCGTTGCTTGCAACGCTGGCGCTGCTTCTTGTACGTCCGGCGTCGTGGCTGCTCCAGGGTGCCGAGCTGGCCCTTCCGAACCCTCCACCTCGATCGCAGCCTTCCAGATCTTCGCAGGAGCCATGACCATGCGCAGGCTGACCGCCGGGCGACGGGGCCCGAGGGGGCGCCGAGCGTCAGAGCGAGACTGGCGAGATTGAGACACATCAAGGCGCAGAGGCAGCGGCGCAGGCGAGAATGCGATCAGTCAACCAGTTCAAGATGTTTGCCCAACCCATCCGCATACGCCGACTGTCAGCCAAGGTGCTGCTCGTCTGGCTGTTTGCGCTCGCCATGGGCATCGTCAATGCGTGCGTGATTGCGCCTCAATCGATGCCGGCTGCAGGCACGATGGGCAGCACCGCGGCGGTGCAGCCGACACCGGGTGATCACAATGGCGGCTGCCCCGAGTGCCCCGACGAGGATTCGACCGGGATCTCGCAAGGCTCCTGTGCCAAGTTCTGCGTCGACGAGTCCTCGAGCGTGCCGACTGCCAAGCAGGCGTTCGATCCCTGGCCCGCCCTTGGCATCGCCGTCGTGCCGACGATGGCCCTTGCCGTAGTCGATCCGGAGCCTCGCGTTCACGACAGACCCGACGGCGCGCCACCCCTACAGGCGCGCATTTCCATCCCCATCGCCTATCTGCGCCTGACGCTATGAAGCGTCCACTCGTGCCGCGCTCCCGTCCTGGGATGCCGCGCCGAGCCCATTGCCTCGCCGGCTGCTAGCCGCTGCGTCGCGAAGCGCCTGGCCCTCCAGGGCCTTCCATTGACCTGACGGTGCGCCGCCCGTGTTGCCGCAGCTGTTCGATCGACCTTTCGGAGTCCACCATGAAGTGCACATTGCTGCTTCGGTTCGTCCTTGCCCGCGATCGGCGCCACTGCCGCGTTTGGCTGCTGAAAGCGCGGCCTCGCACCGCCTACCTCTGAGCCGCCGCGCTCACACCGAAGAAGAACGGAGGCCGAGATGCCGCACCGATCCCCACGCACAACACACGCAACTTACGTGAAACGCACAACCCGTCTCGTTGCGGCGCTCGCGACGAGCCTTGCCGCGCTGTCTGGCTCGCCGGCCATCGCGGGCGAACTGGGCTCCGATCTCGCCGGGCTGCTCGACTTCGCGCGAGCCCAGAACCCCGAGCTGGCGGCCATGCGTCACGAAGCCGACGCCGCGAACGAGCGCATCCAGCCGGCCGGCGCCTTGCCCGACCCGGTGCTGCGCGTCGAGCTGGAAAACATCAACAACTATGGCTCCTCGAACCCCCCCAGCCTGCTCCCGTCGAAAGTGGGCGATACCAAGTACACGCTCATGCAACCTATCCCGCTGTGGGGCAAGCGCGATCTGCGGCGTGACGTGGCGGCGGCCGACGCGCAGCAGGCCTCGGCGCGCGCGGGAGTCACCTGGAACGAGCTGGCGGGCAAGGTGAAGGTGGCCTACGCGCAATACTTTCTCGCGGCTGGCACCGAGCGGATCACGCGCGAGGTGCTGGACCTGCTGGCGCGCATGGAGCAGATCGCCCAGGCCCGCTATACCGGCGGCCTGGCGGCACAGCAGGACGCGATCCGGGCGCAGGTCGAGCAGACCACGGTCCGCACCGAGCTGATCAGCCTGGACGCCGACAAGCGCCAGGCCGCCGCCAGGCTCAATGCCTTGCTGGCCCGTGACGCCGGTGCCGCCCTGGCCGAGCCGCAGGCCCTGAGACCCTTGCCCGCGGCGACCACCTTCGATGCTGGCGCGCTGGAGCAACGTGCGCGCGCGACCAACCCCGCCGTGGCGGCCGAGGAAGCGCGGCTGCGCGGCGCGCAGAGCAATCGCGAGCTGACGCTGCGCAACCGCTACCCCGACATCCAGGTCGGCATCGTGCCGACGCAGATGGGCTCGCGCATCACCACCTGGGGCCTGATGGTCGAGATGAACATCCCGCTGCAGCGGGAAACGCGGCGCTCCCAGGAGCGCGAAGCCGAGGCCATTGTCAGCGCCCAGCTCGCGCGCACCCAGGCGCTGCAGGCGCAGCTGCTGGGCGAGCTGGGCGAGAACCTCGCCGGCCTGGACGCCGCGCGCCGCAGCGAGGCCCTGATCGGCACGCAATTGCTGCCGCAGACGGAGCTGAGCTTCCGCTCGGCGCTGGCGGCGTACGAGAACGGCAGGGTCGACTTCGCGACCCTGCTGGAAGCGCAGAGACAGATTCGCAAGGCCAAGGCCGACCGGCTCAAGGCACAGGTCGAGGCGCAGGTACGCCTGACCGAGCTCGAACGTATCGTGGGAGAAGATCTGTGAAGAACACCAACGCCATCCTGCTCGTGATCCTGCTGGCGGCCGTCGGGATTGGCGGCTACGCGCTGGGCTCGCACGGGCGAGCACCGGCCGTCGTGGTCGCCTCGACGGCCGACCCAGCTTCGGGCCCGGCCTCCGCGCCGCGCAAGCTCCTCTACTACCGCAATCCGATGGGCCTGCCCGACACCTCGCCCACGCCCAGGAAGGATCCGATGGGGATGGACTACATCCCAGTCTACGAGGGCGAGGAGCCCGCCTCCGATCCCAATTCGGCCAACCTCGTTCGCATCAGCACCGAGAAGGTCCAGAAGCTGGGTGTGCGAACCGAGGCCGCCACGCTGCGTCCGTTAGGCCGAGCGGTCCGCGCCTCCGGCCGGGTCGAGCCCGACGAGCGGCGCGTGTCGATGATCTCGCCGAAGTTCGAAGGTTACGTCGAGCGCCTGCACATCAATGCGACCGGCCAGCCGGTGGCCAAGGGCCAGCCGCTGTTCGAGGTCTACAGCCCCGAACTGGTCTCTGCCCAACGCGAGTACGCCATTGCCGCACAGGGTGCACAAGCAATGAAGGACGCGGGCAGCGAATCCGCCGCTGGCATGAAGCAGCTCGCCGACTCGGCGCTGGCGCGCCTACGAAACTGGGACCTCTCGCCGGGCGACGTGGCTGCCCTTGCCAAATCCGGCGAAGCGCGTCGCACCGTCACGCTGCGCTCGCCGGTCTCGGGCATCGTCACCGAGAAGAAGGCTTTTCAGGGCATGCGATTCACGCCCGGCGAGGCGCTGTACCAGGTGACGGACCTCTCCTCGGTGTGGGTGGTGGCCGACGTGTTCGAGCAGGACATTGGCCTCGTGAAGACCGGCGCCAAGGCGAGCGTCACGCTGCCGGCCTATCCCGGCCAGACCTTCGGCGGAACCATTACCTACGTCTATCCGACCCTGAAGGCCGAGACCCGCACGGTGCCGGTCCGCATCGAGCTGGCGAACCCCAGGCAGTTGCTGAAGCCGGCGATGTTCGCCCAGGTCGAAGTGCAGCTCGGCACCAGCGCTCCCGTCCTCACGGTGCCGGATTCGGCGGTGATCGACAGCGGCAAGCGCCAGATCGTCCTCGTGCAACGCGGCGAGGGTCGTTTCGAGCCGCGCGAGATTCGCACCGGCGCCCGGGGGGACAACCATGTCGAGGTGCTCGAGGGGCTGAAGGCGGGCGAGGAAGTCGTCGTCGCGGCCAACTTCCTGATCGACGCCGAGAGCAACCTCAAGGCGGCGATCGGTGGGCTCGGTGGGCACGCGGGCCACGGTGGCGCAGCACCTGCAGCTACTGCGGCATCGGCGGAGACATCCACCGCCACGCCAACGCCCGCCGAGTCATCGGTCGGGCACCAGGGCACCGGCAGGGTCGAGGGCATCGACGCGAAGACCGGCACCCTGACCCTGAACCACGAGGCGATCGCATCGATGAAGTGGCCCGCGATGACGATGGAGTTCCAGGTTGCCAACCCGTCGCTGCTGGCCGGACTGAATCCGGGTGCAGCCGTGACCTTCGAGTTCGTCGAGCGCCAGCCCGGTGAATGGGTGGTCACCCGGGTGACGCCCAAGCCTGCTGCGCCTGCCAGCCCGGGCAGCCACAGCGGCCACTGATGGATGAGATGGCCATGTTGAAGAGCATCATTCAGTGGTCCGGGCGCAACCCGTTCCTTATTCTGCTTGCCACGCTGTTCGTGGTGATCGCTGGTGCTGTTGCCGTCATGCGCACACCGCTCGACGCGCTGCCCGACCTGTCGGACGTGCAGGTGATCGTCTACACCGAAGTCCCCGGCCAGGCGCCGCAGGTGGTCGAGGACCAGGTCACCTACCCGCTGACGACGGCGATGCTGGCGGTGCCGAAGTCCAAGGTCGTGCGCGGCTTCTCCTTCTTCGGGGCCTCGTTCGTCTACGTGATCTTCGAGGACGGCACCGACATCTACTGGGCACGCAGCCGGGTGCTGGAGTACCTGAACTTCGCCGCCTCGCGCTTGCCGCAGAGCGTCTCGCCGGCACTCGGGCCCGATGCCACCGGCGTGGGCTGGGTCTACCAGTACGCGCTGCTGGCCAAGAGCAAGACCCTGGCGGAGCTGCGCGCCATCCAGGACTGGTACGTTCGCTACCAGCTCACCAAGGCGCCCGGCGTGGCCGAGGTCGCTTCGCTAGGCGGCTTCGTGCAAACCTACCAGGTCACCGTCGATCCGCTGAAGCTGCGCAGTTTCGGCATTCCGCTGGCGAGGGTCACGCAGATCATCCGCGAGTCCAACCGCGACGTGGGTGGACGGGTCGTCGAGATGGCCGAGACCGAGTACATGGTGCGCGGCAAGGGCTACCTGCGCGGCAAGACCGACATCGAGGCGCTGGTGGTGAAGTCGGACAAGGGCACGCCGGTGCTGATCCGGGACATCGCGCGCGTCGAACTCGCGCCCGACGAGCGTCGGGGACTCTCGGAACTCAACGGAGACGGCGAGGTAGTTTCCGGCATCGCAATGTCCCGGTACGGACAGAACGCGCTGGAGGTCATCCACAACCTCAAGACGCGCATCAACGAAATCTCCGCCGGGCTACCCGAGGGAGTGTCGATCGAGGCGGTGTACGACCGCTCCGACCTGATCCACCGTGCCATCGACACGCTCAAGCGCACATTGCTCGAAGAGAGCCTGATCGTCGCCGCGGTCTGCGTGGTGTTCCTGCTGCACGTGCGCTCCGCACTGGTGGCCATCCTGATGCTGCCGGTGGGCGTGCTGATCGCCTTCATCGCGATGCGGCTGCTGGGCATGAACTCGAACCTCATGAGCCTGGGTGGCATTGCGATCGCGATCGGCGCCATGGTCGATGCGGCCATCGTGATGATCGAGAACGCTCACAAGCACCTGGAGCGATTGCCCAACGGACACACGGTGCGCCAGCGCGCAGACGCGATGCTGGAAGCCTGCGTCGAGGTCGGGCCGGCGCTGTTCTTCTCCCTGCTGATCATCACCGTGTCGTTCCTGCCGGTGTTCACCCTGGAGTCGCAGGAGGGGCGCCTGTTCTCGCCGCTGGCCTTCACCAAGACCTTCTCGATGGCTGGTGCGGCGCTGCTTTCGGTGACGCTGGTTCCGGTGCTGATGATGCTGTTCATCCGCGGCAAAGTGATGCCCGAGGCGCGCAACCCGGTGAACCGCTTCCTCATCTGGGTCTACCGGCCGATCATCGCGGGCGTGATGCGCTGGAAGGTGCTGACCATCCTCGCCTCGCTGCTTGTGCTCGGACTGACCTTGTATCCGGCTTCGAAGCTCGGCAGCGAGTTCATGCCGACGCTCAACGAGGGCACGCTGCTGTACATGCCGGCCTCGCTCCCCGGCATGTCGATCACCAAGGCGGCCGAGGTGCTGCAGACGCAGGACAAGCTCATCAAGAGCTTCCCCGAAGTGGCCTCGGTCTACGGCAAGGCCGGCCGCGCCAACAGCGCGACCGACCCGGCGCCGACCGAGATGTTCGAGACGGTCATCAACCTCAAGCCGCAGAGCGAATGGCGCGCGGGCATGACCACCGACAAGCTGATCGCCGAGATGGACAAGGCGCTGCAGTTCCCCGGCATCTCGAACGCCTGGACCATGCCGATCAAGGCGCGCATCGACATGCTGTCTACCGGCATCCGTACGCCGATCGGCATCAAGGTATTCGGCAAGGACCTGACCGAGATGGAGCGCCTGGCCAAGCAGATCGAGGCGGTGGTCAAGACCGTGCCCGGCACCACCAGCGCCTTTGCCGAGCGCATCACCGGCGGCAGCTACCTGATGATCGAGCCGAACCGCGAGCAACTGGCCCGCTACGGCCTCGGCGTCGGTGAGTTGCAGGACGTGATCGCCACCGCGCTGGGCGGCGAGATGGTGACGACGATGGTCGAGGGCCGCGAACGCTTTGCCGTCACTGTGCGCTACCCGCGCGAACTGCGCGGCAACCCCCAGCAGATCGAGCGCGAGGTACTGGTGCCGGCGATGGACGGCGCGATGGTGCCGCTCGGGCAGGTGGCCCGAGTCTCCATCGAGCGCGGCACGCCGGGCATCCGCACAGAGAACGCGCTGCTGTCGGCTTACATCTTTGTCGACATCCGCGAGCGCGACATCGGCTCCTACGTGAAGGACGCGCGCAAGGCCGTAGCCGACCAGGTCAAGTTCCCGCCCGGCTACTACATCACCTGGAGCGGGCAGTTCGAGTACATGGAGCGTGCCGTCGAGAAGATGAAGATCGTCATCCCGGTGACGCTGCTCACCATCTTTCTGCTGCTGTACCTGAACTTCCGGCGCTTGACCGAAACATTGATCGTGATGCTGTCGGTGCCGTTCGCGCTGGTCGGCGGCGTCTGGTTGATGTGGTGGCTGGGCTACAACCTGTCGGTGGCGGTGGCCGTGGGCTTCATCGCGCTGGCCGGGGTCGCCGCGGAGACCGGCGTGGTGATGTTGATCTACCTCGATCACGCCTGGGAGGCGGTGCAGGCGAAGTGCCGCGAGGAGGGGAGGTCGCCGACGCCGAGCGATCTCTATGCGGCCGTGATGGAGGGCGCCGTCGAGCGCGTCCGACCCAAGATGATGACCGTCGTGGCCATCATGGCCGGACTGCTGCCGATCATGTGGGGCACGGGGACCGGCTCGGAGGTCATGAGCCGCATCGCTGCGCCGATGGTCGGCGGGATGATCTCGTCCACCGTGCTCACGCTGGCCGTCATCCCGGCGATCTACGCGCTTGTCAAGCAATGGCGGCTTGGGCAGGTGACACGCGAAGCCGCTGTCGCCGATCGCCGTCGTTGCTGAGGAGCCCGTCCAGGCGGGCGACCTCGTTGCCCGCCGCCGTGATCTTCCGCCCGTCGGTCACGTCGATTGCAGCGGCACGGCCGCTGCCCGCGACTGACCAGGTGCCGTGGCGGCAGCGGCCATCAGCTCATCGAGCATCACGCGATCGACGACCTCCTTCTCCAGCAGCAGAGCAGCGAGCGCGTCGAGTGTCGCCCGATGGGTCATGAGCGTCTGCGTCACCCGCTCGCGCGACTCTTCGAGGATGCGGCGCACTTCGGCATCGATCTGCTCCGCGGTGCGCTCGCTGAAGCTGCGCGGCTCGGGCATCGTCGGGCCGCTCAGGAAGAGGGGAGTGGGGCGCGAGTCGAAAGTCGCGAGCCCCAGCGTCTCGCTCATGCCGTAGTGCGTCACCATGTGGTGGGCCATGTCGGTGGCTCGCTGGAGATCATTCTCGGCGCCAGTCGACACGTCGTCGAAGACCAGCATCTCTGCCACGCGGCCGCCAAGCAGCACGTCGATGCGGTCGAGCAACTCGCTTCGGCGCATCAGGTAGCGGTCCTCGGTAGGCGACTGCTGCGTGTAGCCGAGCGCGGCGATGCCGCGCGGGATGATGGAGACCTTGGACACCCGATCCGTATTGCGCCGCAGTTCGGCGACCACCGCGTGCCCGGCCTCGTGGAAGGCGACGAACTTGCGCTCCATCGGGTTCATCACCCGGTTCTTCTTCTCGAGCCCGGCGACGATGCGGTCGAGCGCCTCTTCGAAGTCCGTCATCTCCACCGCCTGTTTGTCGCGCTTCGCTGCGCGCAGCGTGGCCTCGTTGACGAGGTTGGCGAGGTCGGCGCCGGCGAAGCCCGGCGTGCGCGCGGCGAGGGCGGCCAGATCAACGTTCGGCGCCAGCGTCACGTGCTTGACGTGCACCTCGAGGATCTGTCTCCGCCCGTTCAAGTCGGGGCGGTCGATCGCGACATGGCGGTCGAAGCGACCTGGCCGCAGCAGCGCCGGATCGAGGATCTCGGGCCGGTTCGTCGCCGCCATGATGATGACGCCACGGTTGGTGTCAAAGCCGTCCATCTCGACCAGCAACTGGTTCAGGGTCTGCTCGTGCTCCTCGTGGCCGCCGCTCAGTCCGACGCCACGCGCCTTGCCCAGCGCGTCGAGCTCGTCGATGAAGACGATGCAGGGCGCTTTCGCCGCGGCCTGCTCGAACAGGTCGCGCACCCGCGCGGCGCCGACGCCGACGAACATCTCGACGAACTCGGAGCCGCTGAGAGACAGGAACGGCACGCCTGCCTCGCCCGCCACGGCCTTGGCCAGCAGCGTCTTGCCGGTACCCGGCGCGCCGACGATCAGCACGCCCTTGGGGATCTTGCCGCCGAGCCGCTTGTAGCGGTCGGGGTTCTTCAGGAACTCGACGACCTCCATCAGCTCCTCGCGCGCCTCGTCGATGCCTGCGACGTCCTTGAAGGTCACGCCGGTCTCTGTCTGCATGTAGACCTTGGCCTTGCTTTTGCCGATCTCCAGCATGCCGGCGTGGCCCATGCCGCCGCCCATGCGCTTCATCAGGACCCACCAGATACCGAAGAAGACCAGCGCGGGCGCCACCCACGAGAGCAAGGCCCCCAGCCATTTGCTCTCGCGCACCGAGCCGTAGCTGACCTTGGCCGCGTCGAGTTGGGCGACCAGGTTCGGGTCCTCGATGAGCACGGTGGCGAAGCCGTGCTCGCCACCGGCGCGCTTGAGCGCCTCGATCTTCTCCTTCGGGAGGATCTCGTCCAGACCCTCGGCGCGCAGGTTGCCAGTGGCCACGCCGTCGGCAATGAGCACATCGTCGAGCTTGCCGGCCGCCAGGGCCCGCTTGAACTCGCTGTAGGTGAGCGTCTGCGTGTGGCGCGTCGCCCCGAACTCCTGTACCAGGATCAGGCCGACCAGTGCGGCCAGCACGTACCACAACGAAAACGTCTGTTTCCTGTCCATTGCCATTCTCTGCTCCGTTCCTCAGCTGTCGCGATGATGGGGTTCAGAAGCCAGAACACCGCCACCGGGACTACACCGCCGGCTCCACACGGATCGCGGGGTCGTCACGCAACGCCTGCTGCGCGCGCGCGAGCCGGTGCGAGTGCTTCGCGTGAAGCGTCAGCAGGGGCTGCTCGCGCTCGACCTTGTCGCCGATCCGCACGTGGAGCACGACCCCGGCCGTCGGCGAGGATGGCGCACCAGCGGCCGCCGCCAGTCGTGAAAGCGCCTGGCCATCGATGAGTCGCACATACCCGTCGCAGGTTGCGAAGACGGGAGCCTGAAGCGGCGCGGCCGCGGGCTCCCGCCAGTCGCCCTGGCTCCGGCAGAGGGATTCGAACTTCGACCACGCCGCCCCGTTGTCGAGCAACCGCCAGGCGTCACGTTCTCCCTGACCCGCCCGACTGGCGCCCCCATGCTCCAACAGACGACCAGCCTCCACGAGCGCGTGCATTCGCAGATCCATCGGGGCCGCGGCAGCGCCGCGCAGGACATCCAGAACGTCGCGCGCAGCCAGGGCAGGGCCGATGCCCCGCCCGACCGGCTGCGAACCGACCGAGCGTGACGCTTGCACCTGCAGGCCGAGCTGCGCTCCCGCCCCGATACACAGGTCTCGAAACGCGTGCCAGGTGTCATCGTCCGGCACGCCCGTGCCGGCGCCGACGGCGACGTCCACGAGCACTCGCGGCACCTGCGCCGCGATCCGCACAGACAACATGGCCGCGAGCCAGAGCGCCAGCGTCGCGGGATGCCGGGTCTCCGCGACTGCTGCCGCAGTCGCCGCGTCCGTCACCGCAGCTGCGCACGCGGCGTCGGCGATGCAGCCTCCCTCCTGCTCGAACACGTGCATCAGCCGTTCCCGGTTGAGCCGGACGTTCGACAGCGCCGCCATGACGGCCAGGCCACTGACCACATGGCTCGGGGACGACATGGCCAGGTGCGGCATCGGAACACCGGCCGCCGAGACGATCGCCACGACGATGGGCGTGGTGTGATGCCCGGGGACCAGCCCGAATCCGATCTTGTCGACCGCCGCGGCGACCTTCCACGGGAGGGGCTGGACCCGCTCGGCCAACGACCGCGCCAGCTCCGCGACATCGTGCGCAGTAACCAGCGGCAGCTCGAATCGGGCAGCCAGCCGCTCCCAGCCCTGCGCGCCGGTCGATTTGGTGGCTGGACGGGTGGATCCGTGTGTCATGGGCTTCACGCGCGTGGTGTCGAGCGGCACTTCGCTGCCCGAGTTCACTGGATCAGCGTTCTCAAGCTGGCAAGCGCGACGCTCGGATCTGCGATGCCGTGATAGATGGGCGGGATCTCGTTGTCCATTTGCAGCAGCCCGTAGACGGCATGCATGGCGCCGCGCACCGAGTACTCGACCGTGAACACGACATCCTCGGGAATTTCCACGTACTGACCCAGTAGCGCAAAGTTCGTGGATCCCGACGGAATCACCGGCGGCCGGTCGCCTGCGTCCCGCCGCTCGAACTCGCTGGTGATGTACGGCATCATTGCGGGGATCACCGTGGTGCTCTTCTGCACTTCGTCGAGGATGTCCTCGAACTTCAGGTGATGAATCAGCTCCGAGAGGAGTTCGCGACCCGACGCCTGTGCCATCGTCTTGTCGATGTAGTCACCCTTTTTGTCTACGAAGAGCCCATACCCCCAGATCGTGTAGACGCCCTCGGGCTGATCGGAAAAATGAGGCGGATGTGGCACCACGATCGACATCAGCCAACTGGAATCCTTGAATGTCATCAGCCCGCCCGTGCCGGGCGCATTGCCAGTCAGCGCCTCGATGCGTTGAATCAGAGTCGGGGATCGCGACGTCAGCGTGAACGACTCCCACTTGCTTGAGTCGACGTTTCCGCAGAACGCATTTGGTCGGCCCAAACCCGGGGCTTTCCGGGCCATGGCTTCCCATAGCGTCCAAGCACCGTCACGCTTGTCCCGTACCAGCTCCGGCGCATGATCGTCATCGCCGTACCTCGCATCTGCAGTCATGGACCCGATGGTGATCAGCGCCAGATCGTCCGGGTCGAGGCGATAGATGGTCTCGCGTCCTTCGCACACGGCATGCAGTGCCTCGACCCGGCGGTGCGATCCCTGCTCGACAAAGTCGACGTCCACGACCTTGGTCCCTCTTTGGAAGATCACGCCTCGCTCGGTGAGCCAGCGCTCGACCGGGCGGACGATGGCGTCGTACTGGTTCAGCGGGGTGCGCCGAACGCCGGCCAGCGTGTGGATGCGCGGAAATTCCTGCAGGAAACGCAACATGTAGCGTCTGAGTTCCACCGCGCTGTGCCAGTTCTGGAACGCGAAGGTCGTCCGCCACATCGCCCAGAAGTTGGTCTCGAAGAAGTGCGACGAAAAGCAGTCCTCGATCCGTCTCGCGTGCAATGAACGCTCCGGCGTCACCAGAAGGCGCATGACTTCCAGGCGGTCCTGCACGTTGAATCCAAGGTCACTCGCATCGAGGATGCGTCGGTCGCGGTCGATCAACCGCGCCTTTGCGTCCGATCGCCACTCGCGGTTGAAGGACCACGCCTGCGCCTTGACGGACGTCCCCGGGTCATCCAGCGAGGGGATGCCGTCGAGCACGTTCCAGAGGCACACATAGGTCTCCTCGGTGAGCATTCGACCGCCGCGAGACACGTAGCCGCTGTAGACGTTTCCCGAGCGATCGAGGGCTCCACCAGCGACCGGGAGTTCCTCGATGATTCGAATGTTCGGTCCTGCAAACCCCGCGTCGCGTATGAGAATCACCGCTGCGCTCAATGCGCCGATTCCGGCCCCGACGAGAAAGGCTTTGCGATCTTCATTGGCATTCATGACTTTGATGTCCGCATGAGTGACTTGGTGTGGATGACGCCTTGTTCAGGATGGCCCCGTCTCGACCCACCTGGAAGCTTGGCCACACGGCGTAGGTTTGTTCGAAGGTCCATTCGGCCCACAGATCGCGCAACGTTCGCCATGATGTCCAGGCCTGTGCCACTGCGTCGGCCCCGGCTCGCTCCAGGCGGTACCAGGGGTTGTTCGCGCGCTTCGGGTCTGCGGCCCCGAGGCGCTCGAGACAGTCGCTCGCCCAGGGCAGCCAGGCCAGCGCCGGCACGGCGCGCTCGGACCACAGCATCCGGCTGGCGCGCATCGGATGGGCCGCGCGCCAGGGCCGCGCGATCTCGGGCCGCATGACTGCCTTCACGGCCGGCGAGACCCACTGCGCATAGATCCGCTCGAGGCCATCGGACACCGCCTTAACGTTGTCGAAACCGGCCGGTGCCGGATCGAATTGCAGATCCTCCACGCGCCGTGCCTCGAAGCGCGCCCGGGGCGCGGCCTCGGCCGAGGGGGCGTCCTCCAGCAGCATCTGGTAGAGCCCCGGGGCCAGTCGCTCGATGGACTGCGCATGGTGGAGGATCGCGCGATGCTCACGACGCGCCACGTCCGCCGAAACGAAGATGCCCAGATGCCCCACTTCGCGGTGGGTCAGGAAGACAATGCGCTGCCCGGCCGCGACGAGGGCCTCCGTGGAGGGATAGATGGCCGGCAGCCAACCCAGGGCTTGGTGCGGCGGCGTGATGTTGTCGCCGTACGAGCTGAAGATCACCAGCGGAGTGCGCACGCTTGTCAGGTCGGCATGGCAGTGCTCGTCGACCACCACCTTGCCATCCTCGAGGAGGTTGCCGACAAAAAGGTCGCGCGCGATCGCGAGCATCTCCTGGCCACCCAAGAAATAGAAGCCGTTCCACCAACGCTCGAACTCCAGAAAGCGCTCACGCTCCAGGCCCGGCTGCGCGAACAGCGTGTCGTACTTCCGGAAGACGCCCTCCGGTCGCAGCGCCTCGAAGTTCTGCACCAGCCAGGCCCCGTCGAAGGTGCCGCCGCCTAGGTCCGAGAGCCAATGCGCGGGCCAGGTTCCACCGGTGAAGCCGCCGAGAAGCCGCATGGGATTCACGCCGCGCTCGCCCGCCCAGTAAGAAAGCGGCGAGCCGTTGAGCACCGCCAGTGCGGCACGGTGACGGCAGTGCGACAAGGCCAACATGAGTGCCCAGCCACCCTGGCAGTTTCCGTACACGATCGGACGCTGGTTGCGATGGCGCGCAGCCAGCAAGTCGATGAACACGGCAAGCGTGCGAACCACGGCGCCCAGGGTCTGGCCTTCCGCGGGCTCGGGATCGAAGACCACGAAATAGACCGGGTGGCCTTCCAGCAAGGCCATCCCAACCTCGGAGTCGCGCTTGAAGCCCCCGATCCCGGGACCGTGGCCGGCGCGCGGATCGACGACCATCACCGGCGCAGCACCCTTGCGCACGTGGCGCTCGAGCGCGTCAGAACCGCAGCGCGTCACCCGCAGCAGCCGGTAGTTGCAGGGCGGCTCGAGGTCGTGCCCGTCGGCAATCTGCTCGGACTCGAAGTGAAGTAGCGGCGGCATGCCGGCCGCCTCGTGTTCGGCCATGTTGGCCGCGCGTTGGCGTAGCGTGTCGGCCGTTTCGACCGCCCGCCATAACAGGTCCAGCCAATACGCGGCGAGCGCCGCATCCTGCGCGAAAGCCCCTTGCGGAATGCTCTGCGTGTTCATGCAAGCCAGTCAATCGCAGCAGCAGCCGTGCTTCTGGACAACGCGCGCCCGGAATGCTCGCCCGTGATCCGAGCGATGCCGCTCGGCAGGTCGACTTGCACATTGACATTGTCTACTCCGGGCTCCCGCTTGAGCGCTTTGGTGACCGAGGCGGCACAGAACCCCCAGGTCATGGCGACAACCTTCAATTCGGTGGTTTCCATCTGCTTCCCACAGAGCTTCAGTGTTGATGACCAGCGTGGCCACCGGCGGGGGGTTGCGGGTTCGAGTTGTGCTCCGGCCGAGCCGCAGGTTCTTCCGGGTTGCGAGGCGTGGTATCGCCATGCCCGCCGTGGCCGCCGTGGCCGAAGATGTGCATCAGCGGGCAGGCCAGAATGAAGAGAAAGGGCAGCAACTGCAGCAAGTGGGCGTTGTGACGGAAGAACATCCAGGCCACGGCCGCAGCCAGGCCTATCCACAACAGCCACTGGTTGATGCGAGACCAGTTGGGGCCGGCTCGGTGCCCTTGCTTAGGGTCGAACGGCAAGTTCATGTCAATGCTCCTTCAGTTCGCGTAGTCGTGGCGCTTCATGCTCCGTCGCGATGCCGAACAGCCATGCCAGGAAAACCTGGATGGGGAAGCGGCGGAGACGGCGACGGTCGCGGAACATGGTCAGTCGGCAAAGGGCAGGTTCAAGTGCCTCGATCAGCATATGGTCGAGTTCATGAAGTGACTTTGATTAGGATCAACTCCAAAACCGTAGTCGGCTACGGAGTCCAGACCCGCTCAAATCGAGCTGCGGCGGAACTTGTACATGGCGCGCGGGAAGTCCGGGATGTCCTGATGTCGATGGCGCGACAGGCAGCACCGGGTCCAAATTGGGCCAGCGAAATCCGACTCACTGGAGTCCAGCCAAGCCATCACCGGGCGCCAATTTCATCGGCGCCGGTGAACCGCTCGCGGGGACGGTGGATGAGGCGACGCAACTGCCTCGGTTCATGCCAGCCGAAGCGTCCGTCGCAGGGCCGGTACTTCGGCAGCCTGCTAGAGCCGGGGCGCCATGTCTCCGGGCATCAAAACGAAGGCCGACGTCGACGCATCGGGCGCGCTGAAAGCGCACTTTGCTGGGACCTGGTGCCGAGCGCACACAGCGAAGGAGTGCGGTTCAACCGCTGGCAACCGACGGCGAAAGCGTTCCAAGCCACGCCACCAGCATCAGGATGCCTGTGGCGGCAGTGAACTCGACGGCGAGACTTCGGCGCAATGCAGCCAGCGCTTCCGAAGCGGAACCATGTCGCAACGCACCGACTAGCCGAGGACTCAGCAGGTATCGATGGGCCGCGGCCAGCCCCAGCATCAGGACAAAGAGCGAGAGTTTGACGAGCATCAACACGCCGTAATCGGTGGAAACTAGCGCCCGCAATGCCCCCTCGCTGATCAGCCAGTAGTTGGACGCGCCGGTGATCACGAGGGTCACGACAATGACGGTGCCGATATTGGCGAAGGCGCCGAGCATCCTGCTGAGCAGTTCCGCTCGATCTGCTGCGGCGAAGCTCGCCCGCACCGACAGCAGTACGAACATCACGAGCGCACCCACCCAGGCGGCACCCGCTAGGAGGTGGAGGATGTCTGCCGACAGGTGCAGCAAGCCCTTCGCACCGTCGTCCATCGCGCCATGCCCGGTCCAAGCGAGGCTCGCAAGCGCCACGGCGCCTGGTACTGCGATGGCGGAAAGGCGAAAGGTCGGCCAACGCCCAAGGAACACGGCAGCGCAGATCGCAAGTGCCAGCGCACCCATGCGCACCAGCCAGCTGATGCCCACGTCCGTTTGCATAACGACCATCTCGTAGACATGCCGTTCCACGGACGCGTAGTCCTCCGCACCGCTCATGGACTTGGCCATCACCGCCATGCCGAGGACGGAAAGCGCGACGCCGAAAATCCCTGTCGCGGCCAGCAGGCCGCCGAGGGGCCTGCGTGCAAACAGCGCGCGCTCATGACGCCGAAACGCGTACAACCCGAACAGCGGCACTCCGAAGAGCAGCATCAGGTCCAGGTAGAGGCCGAAGCGAACCGCGATGGCCTGCCAGTCGTCACCCATGTCGCTGCTACTTCACGCTGAAGGGAACGCTTCCTGTGACGCGATGGGTGTCGGACGACACGGCCCGCCAGTCGATTCGGTAGGTTCCGGCCGTCAGGGGTTGGGTCGGCGTGATCACCATCGTCTTCGGGTCCTTGGTGGCCGAAACCTTGATGGTCATCTTCATTGGCGAATGCCCCGTCATCCCGGGCATGCCGGTCATGACAAGGCTGGCCGCCGAGAACTGGGGCATGAGGTCCTCCGAAAAGTGCAGTTCGATCTTCTCGGGCGCCGGGACCTCGGCATTTTCAGCGGGTGTGGAAGTCAGCAGCTTCGGATGGGCGAGCGCCGCGTTCGCCGCCAGGATCGTGAAACCGACGAAGGCGCATTTGAGGGTGTGGAGAAGGGATGGCATGGAAAGTCCTCGTGAAGTGGAAGAAGGATGGAAAGTCGGTTGCATCGGGGACGCGGCCTCGTCTAGAACCAGAGCCGCACGCCCGCGACCCACCTGAATTGCCGAAGGTCCTGGCCCTTCAGCCGTTCGAAGTCGGCCGTGCGTCCATGCGAGCGGTCCCAGGTCACGCCCAGGTAGGGCGCGAATTCGCGCCGGATCTCGTAGCGCAGGCGCAGGCCGAGCGAACTGCTCGAAAGCCCGGAGCCGATTCCGCGCTGCCGGTCGTCCTTGCCGTAGAAGTTCACTTCGACCGATGGCTGGAGGACGAGCCGGTTCGTGAGCAGGAAATCGTAGGTCCCGGCCAGGCGGGCTGCCGACTGGCCTCCATTGCCCACGAACATCGTGGCCTCTGCGTCGAAGTTGTACAGCGCCAGCCCCTGCAGGCCGAGCGCTGCCCATGTCTGCGAGGGGCCCGGCTTGAAGGTCTGGCGAATGCCGCCGACCACATCCCACCAAGGGTTCAAGGCGTGGCCCCAGAGCAGCTGCAGCTCGGCGTCTTCCGTTTTGCCGTCGTGGCGCTTGCCTTCGGTTCGAATCCACAGCCGGTCGATGTCGCCGCCGATCCAGCCCGACGCGCTCCAGTGCAGCAGGCCGCCGGCGTTGACGTCCTGCCATTCGAGCTTGTCGACCAGGAAGAACGAATGAATGTCCCGGTCGCCCATGTCGTGCAGGCCGGGATCGCGAAAGACAGCCGCGCGGTCTTCGTCCGTCAGCGGCGGCACCGGGGAGTGCACAGGCTGCGAGGGTTCCACGGGTTCCATGGGTTCCATGGGCTCCATGGCGTCATCCGGCGCATGCGCGTGGTCCGCTGCCTGCGCACTGGCAGGCTGGAAGGATGCCGATGCCAGCGCGAGCATCAGCGCGTGGAGAGCTGCGCCTCGAAAGCGTCCGTGGTTCATGGCGTGTTTCATTCCTCGACCCGGACTTCGCGAAACATGCCCGTCTCCATGTGGAACATCAGGTGGCAGTGATAGGCCCAGCGGCCCAGCGCGTCGGCCGTGACCCGATAGCTGCGGCGGGAGCCGGGCGGCATGTCGATGGTGTGCTTGCGCACCATGAACCGGCCCTGTTCGTCCTCCAGGTCGCTCCACATGCCGTGCAGATGGATCGGGTGGGTCATCATGGTGTCGTTCACCAGCACCAGCCGGATGCGCTCCCCGTACTTCAGGTGGATGGGCTGCGCGTCGGAGAACTTGACCCCGTCGAAGGACCACGCGAACTTTTCCATGTGACCCGTCAGGTGCAGTTCGATCGTTCGACCTGGCGCGCGACCGTCAGGGTCGGCAAAGGTGCTGCGCAGGTCGCTGTAGGTGAGCACCCTGCGGCCGTTGTTGCGCAATCCGACTCCGGGATCGTCGAGCCTGGGCTTCGGACTCATGGCCTGCGCGTCCACGAGCGGGTTGCCGCTCTCAGACGCAGGGTGCGCCTGCATCTGCTGCCCCGAATGCATCACGCCGTGGTCCATGCCTGCCATGCCCTGCCTCGAGCCGTGGTCCTGGTCCATGCCCGTCATGCCCTGCATCGAGCCGTGGTCCTGGTCCATGCCCGTCATGCCCTGCATCGAGCCGTGGTCCTGGTCCATGCCCGTCATGCCTTGCATCGAGCCGTGATCCTGGTCCATGCCCGTCATGCCTTGCATCGAGCCGTGATCCTGGTCCATGCCCGTCATGCCTTGCATCGAGCCGTGGTCCATGCCGTCATGGCTCATCCCCATGTCATCCATGGTCAGCAGAGGGCGCACGTCCACCGCAGGAACGGGTGCGGCGAGGCCTTCGCGCAAGGCAAGCGTTCCTCTTGCGTAGCCAGTGCGGTCCATGGATTGGGCAAAGATCGTGTAGGCCTGTACGCCGGCTTCGGGCTCGACGATGACGTCGTAGGTCTCCGCCACCGCCATGCGGAATTCATCGACCGTGACCGGCCTGACAGGCTGGCCGTCGGCAGCGACCACGGTCATCTTCATTCCCGGAATGCGCACGTCGAAGTACGTCATCGCGGCGGCGTTGATGAATCTCAGGCGGACGCGCTCGCCGGGCCGGAAGGTCGCCGTCCAATTGCCCTCCGACGCCTGCCCGTTCATCAGATAGGTGTAGGTGTACCCGCTGACGTCGGCGAGGTCGGTCGGGTTCATGCGCATGGTCGACCACATCCATCGATCGTCCAGGGAGGCTTTCCAGCCCTTGTCCCGGACATCCTGGATCAGGTCGCCGAGCGTTCGCTGGTGGAAATTGTAGTAGTTCGACTGCTTCTTGAGCTTGGCCTTGATCCGAACCGGATCTTCATCGGTCCAGTCGGACAGCATGACCACGTAGTCGCGGTCGTGTGCGACCGGCTCCGGCTGCCGGGGCTCGATCAGCAGGGCCCCATAGACGCCGGTCTGCTCCTGAAACCCCGAATGGCTGTGGTACCAGTAGGTGCCGTGCTGCCTGACCTTGAAGCGATAGGTGAAGGTCTCGCCCGGGGCGATGCCGTGGAAGCTGAGCCCCGGGACGCCGTCCATGGTCGATGGCAGCAGGATGCCATGCCAGTGGATCGAGGTGGGGACCGCGAGCTCGTTGCGGACGCGAAGGGTCACGACATCGCCTTCGCGCCAGCGCAAGGTCGGTCCCGGCAAGCTGCCGTTGATCAGGGTCGCGCTGCGGGTCTGGCCGGTGATGTTCACCGGCACTTCGGAGATGGAGAGGTCGAACTCCGTGCCGCTCAGGCTGGCGGGTTCGGACGTTCGCGGGATGGCAAGCGCCGGGGGCCGCCACAGGGCCAGGCCGCCGGCCACGCCGCTGGCCGCGACGCGATGCAGGAACGTTCGTCGAGGTGCGCTGAATTGCATGATGGAAAGGGGTCGATTCGAGGAGCGCGTGCCAGGCACGCAAGCGCCCGCGCAGTCGGCTACGCGGATGGAGGGTGCGGGAGGCCGACGACCCCCGGGGGGCCATTCAGCCAGCGCGGCCGTTGCGTCTCAGGCGCGCGGGGGCTTCTCGAGCGGGCGAGCAGGCACCGCGACGGGCGCGGCTTCAGGTTCGATCAGGTCGGCCTGCGGAAGAGGTGACCCGGTGGCGAACGAGGGGGTGTCGATGAAGGCGATGCCATGACAGGCGCCGCAAAGATTGCAGAGACCGCAGCCATGATCGACATCGGGAGATGCGGCGCCCGGTGTGTCGCCGACGCTTTTCGCGACAGGGCCGTGCGCCCCGTCGTGGTCGGCATCGAGCGCCTGATCGGGGGCTGCCGACATCGGCGTCATGGCGTCCGCCGCGACGATCGTGTTCTCCGTCATGCACGCGCGCATCGAGGCGGCGGCGTACCCTTGAAAGGGCAGTGCCAACATCATCAGCCAAACCATCCAGATACGAACGCGGCGCATTTACCAATTGTAGAGCCGATCTTGGCCCGCCATTGCGGGGGGCATCCGAGGAGGTGCCAGGATGGGCCGCTCAAGCGTTCAACAGGGCGTGGTCGAAGCCACGGAACAGGCCGCTCTTGGAGTCGGGAACCGATCTGGAACCCGGTCAGAGTTCGCAGCGCGAGGCAACGCGAGAGCGGTGCTCGTAGAAAAGGTGCGACGGCGAAAATCTGGAGGTATCGCTGCCCACAACCGGCTTAGGGTGACCGGTGCTATGCGTCCAATCGCTTTGATATGCATCAAGCCGGATGAGCAGGAGCGCTGCGATCCTAGCAAGTCACTAGGAGCCTGATATGCGTTCTGTCTTTCTTTTTGTGGTCGCTGCGGCGCTTTCGACGGGTGCCTTTGCCCAGTCCTCGGATGCGGAGCACGCCACCCACCATCCCTCCGCGGCGACTGCGAAAGCGCGAAAGCCTGCGGCCAAGTCGACCGCGCCCACGCCGTCTCAGATGAACATGCAGATGAAAGCCATGGAGGAGATGCACGCGAAGATACTGGCCGCCAAGACTCCCGAGGAGCGCCAAGCCCTGATGGCTGACCACATGAAGGTCATGAACGACGGGATGGCCATGATGGATCAGATGAGAAAGGGCACGCCAGGCCCCGGCATGGGCGGCATGGGCATGGAAGGGATGGGTGCCATGCACGGCGACCACGAAATGATGTCCAGGCGGATGGACATGATGGAACACATGATGCAAATGATGATGGACCGCGAGTCGGCGCCCGCACCCGCGACCAAGTGAATTCTGGTGATCTGCTCTCCCGGAGCAGCTCAGCTTGATTTCTCTGCCGGGTTGCGCGAGGGAGCTGTGCGGCCTGGGTTTCGCGTAGCTCCGCGATCGCGACGATTTGATTGAAATCAACTGACATGTACATCGCCAGTCCGATACTCAAATAGTGAATCTTCCACTGCAGGCGGTTGGAACCGTTTGAGGAGGCCTCCATGTCGGACGGATCAGTTGTGACTCTGGGGCGTGAGCACGGGGATACGTCGCTGCTCCAAAGCAAGACCTCAGAGCGGGTGCGGGACCCGGTCTGCGGCATGGACGTCACGCCGAATGAAGCCACCCTCAGCGCGGAAGTTGACCACCGGCGCTATTGGTTCTGCTCCCAGCACTGCAAGGACGCCTTCCTCGCCAATCCCGGGGCATACCTTCTCCAGCCGCCAACCAGCGTGCCTGCAGCCAGCGGCGCCAAACAACTCGCCAAGGACCCCATCTGCGGGATGATGGTCGACAAGGCCACGGCACTTTCGGCTGAGCGCGGCAATCGCAAATACTACTTCTGCAGCGAGAGCTGTCTGCGCATCTTCGAATCGCCAGAGAGCGAATTGAAGGCCATGAAGACGCGCGTGACGATTGCGCTCACCGGCGTGCTCGCGCTCGCCGTGCTGCGTGCAGGTGCCTTTCTGGCCTTGGCGGCCGGAGCGACGCTCCTGACCTGGGCGCCGATTCCCGCACTGCCGTGGTTCACCTGGGGGGTGTGGCTCTTCCTGTTGGTGACCCCGGTTCAGTTCATCGGCGGCTGGAGCTTCTACAAGGGAGCGTGGAACGCCATCCGGACCCGCAACGTCAACATGGACTTCCTCATCGCATTGGGGACGTCGGTGGCTTACTTCTACAGCGTCGTGGTGCTGTTCTTTCCGACCTGGCTGCCGGTCAAGGTCGAAGAGCGGGACGTCTACTTCGAGGTATCCGCGGTGATCATTGCCTTCGTACTGCTGGGCAAGTACATGGAGGAGATCATCAAGAAGAAGTCGTCGGCGGCGGTCCGGCGCCTGCTCGATCTGCGGCCCGCCGTCGCGCACGTGCTGCGCGCTGGCAAGGAAGTGGAAATCCCGGCGGAGAGCATCATGGTCGGCGAAGCCGTCATGGTCCGCCCCGGCGAAAAGATTCCTACGGACGGCAAGGTGATCGAGGGTGAATCCAGCGTCGACGAATCGATGCTGACCGGCGAGTCGATGCCGGTGGAAAAGAAGCCCGGCTCGGCGGTCATCGGCGGCACCCTCAACCGCAGCGGCGCCTTCACCTTCCAGACGACGAAGATTGGCGCCGATACCGCACTCGCGCAGATCATCAAGATGGTCGAGGATGCCCAGGCCAGCACCGCGCAGATTCAGCGGCTCGCCGACCAGGTGACCGGGTACTTCGTACCTGCCGTGGTGTCCGTTGCCCTGCTGGCCCTGGTCGGATGGACCGTGGCCGGCCACTTCCCGCAGGGGCTGCTCGCATTCGTGGCGGTCCTGATCATCTCATGCCCCTGCGCGCTGGGCGTCGCGACACCGGCCGCCCTCATGGTCGGCGTTGGCAGGGGAGCGGACAACGGCATCCTGATTCGAGGCGGTGAGGTTCTGGAGCGTGCCGAGAAGCTCACCGCCGTTGTCTTCGACAAGACGGGCACGATCACGCGCGGCGAGCCGACCGTGACCGATGTCATCCCGTTCACGGAGCAGGGGGAAGCGGAATTGCTGATGCTCGCCGCCGCCGTCGAAGCCGGCTCCGAGCACCCATTGGGGGAAGCCGTTGTTCGCGCCGCCCAGCATCGCGCGCTCTCCATCCCCAAGGCGAGCAGCATCAGTGCGCTATCCGGCATGGGCATTCAGGGCCAGGTCGACGGAAAGCAGGTCTGGCTTGGCAACCGGCGTCTG
The DNA here is from genome assembly GCF_900090195.1 of Variovorax sp. HW608. Lineage (NCBI taxonomy): Bacteria > Pseudomonadati > Pseudomonadota > Betaproteobacteria > Burkholderiales > Comamonadaceae > Variovorax > Variovorax sp. HW608. Next base: position 1,592,585 of record NZ_LT607803.1, on the reverse strand, counting down.
TTTGCAAAGCAAGGGATCGCAACGAGCGGAGCCGAAGCGGTACTCGGCAAGCTCGAAGCCGATGGCAAGACGGCCATGCTGGTCGGCCGCGGTACGCAACTCCTCGGCGTGGTGGCCGTGGCCGACACGGTGAAGCCCGAAGCCGCCGAGGCGGTCGCCGCACTCAAGGCGCGCGACGTCAAGGTCGTGCTGCTGAGCGGTGACAACCGCCGAACCGCCGAGGCGATCGGCCGGCAGGTTGGCATCGAACATGTCATTGCCGAAGTGATGCCGGAAGACAAGGTCGAAACCATTCACGCATTGCAGAAGCAAGGGGAAGTCGTGGCCATGGTGGGAGACGGCGTCAACGACGCCCCGGCGCTGGCTGCCGCCGAGATCGGCATTGCCATCGGGTCCGGCTCGGACGTCGCCAAGGAAACCGGAAGCATCATCCTCGTCCGCGATGATGTCCGTGATGTGGTGACCTCCATCCTGCTTTCCCGCGCGACGATGCGCAAGATCAAGCAGAACCTTTTCTGGGCGTTCATCTACAACTCGATTGGCATCCCGGTCGCTGCGTTTGGTCTGTTGAACCCCATCTTCGCGGCGGCGGCCATGGCGCTGTCCTCGCTGAGCGTGGTGGCCAACTCGGCATTGCTGAAGCGCGTTCGTCTTGCTCACGTCAGTGCGGAGGCGACATGAGGCACATCGTGGCTTGGATCTGCTCCGCGCTCGCAACCCTGCTTGCGATCGCGATCGTGTACTGGTTCGGAGTCTCCCCCCTCACGATCCTGCTCGCAGTCGTTCTGCTTTCCTGCCCCATCGCTGCGGTGTGGGTCACCTGGCGCCTTTCGCGGCAGTGTGAACGAGACATTCAACAGGCGGTGGAATGCGAGTGCGAGGCCCGAGCGGCGGCTGCGAACACAAATTCCAAATAGATCAATTGCGTCGGAGGAAAGTATGGATCACGACCACGACAGTCACGAGCATCCGGACATCACCCAGCGGAAGATCTCCAGGTCGAAACTGGTCACGATCGGCTTTCTCCTCGTGATCGGCTACTTCCTCTGGACGGAGCACCGGGCGCACGTCATTCAATTCCTGCCTTTCCTTCTTCTGGCGTCGTGCCCGTTGATGCATCTGTTCATGCACCATGGGCACGGGCATGGGCAGAACCAGGAAGGCGGCGACGCCCGGGATACCCGGGGCGACAGCAATGTCAAGGGAGAGCAGCGATGAGCCACGAAGCGCAATATGGCTATGGCCTTTGGTCGCTGGTGATCATCAACTCGGCGGTCTTCATCATCTTTGCCTTCAGCTTCACCAAGCCGAAGACCTCGCGCGACTGGCGCTCGTTTGGCGCCTTCTCTGCTTTCATCGTGGCGCTGTTCACGGAGATGTACGGCGTTCCGCTATCGATCTATTTCCTCTTGCCCTGGCTCTCGGCCAAGTTCCCTGGCATCGACTTCCTGTCCCATGATGCCGGCCACCTTCCGGAGATGATCTTCGGCTGGCGCGGAAACCCGCACCTGGGTCCGTTCCACCTCGCCAGCGACGTCCTCATTTTTGGCGGATTCATCATGCTGTCGGCGGCATGGCGAGTCCTCTACCAGGCTCAGCAACAACACCGCCTGGCCACTGCGGGCCTCTATGCCCGGATGAGGCATCCCCAGTACGTTGCCTTCATCCTAATCATGCTTGGTTTCCTGCTGCAATGGCCAACGATCCCCACGCTGGTGATGTTCCCCATCCTGGTCTGGATGTACGTCCGACTTGCCAAGGCGGAGGAACAGGACGCACTCGCCGAATTCGGCGAGGAATATGAGGCGTATCGCGGCAGGACACCTGCCTTCATCCCGCACTTCGGCGGCGGCGATGTCCCTCAAACCGGGCCTCGCCGAGGCTAGCGGCATTCGGAGGCAATCATGAAGCCCTTCAAAACCGGTGTGATTCTGTCGAGCACGATCGTGCTGTTCTATGCCTTGTGCACCCTGGTCTGGATAGCGTTTCCGGAGCCCTTCATGAACTTCATGAACGCGCTGTTTCACGGACTTGACTTCCGGCGCCTGGAAACGGGCCAAGCGCTTTCCTGGTGGTCCGTCATCTACCCCGCCATTGTGTTTGCCGTGTGGTTCTTCGCTGCCGGCGCGTTCTTCGCGTGGCTCTATAACCTGCTGGCAGGTGATGACAGAGCGCGCGTGTGACGTCTGCCGCACGATGCTGAATAGATCTCCCAACGGCAGGCTTTGCCTCGTTGGCGAACTTCGGTCCCTGCCAACCAATGGCCCGCGATGAACACCGCCAGCAGTGATCCTGCGCAGTCAGCGGTCGCGCCGCAAATTGAGGCGGAGGCGCCGCCCCGTGGCATGGATCTAAAGAAGATCACCACGCCCATTCTCTTGCATTTGCTGGCCCGCGAGGTGCGGGTTCCCCTGCTGTTCATGCTCAAGTGCAAGCTCACGGTCTCTCGCTTCAAGAAGACGATCGATCCGCGGTTTCCAGCCGAACTGGTCGACATGTGCGCGCTTCCCCTGTGGGTCTACATCAATCTGAAGGAGAGAGTCGGGCAGGGGAGGGCGTTCGAGATCATGCGGGTCGCAATCCTCACCGGCGGAATGGCCCAATGGAACATCGCTTACCGTGCGGTCGAGGAGGAGCGCACGTTCGAGCATCTCTGCGATGAGGAAATCAAGGTCAACCGGACGGGGCCGACCCGGTGGAACACCCTCCAGGTGGTCGATCGCACGGAGCGGCGCTTCGAGATCAAGATCACGCGATGCCTCTATCACGAGCTCACCACCGCGATGGGGGTGCCCGAACTCACACCGGTGATCTGCCAGATCGACAATGCTGCGTTCAATTCCTATCTGCCCGATCGCGTCGTCTTCACTCGTGGAGGTCCCGGGCATCGCATCGCTGACGGTGCCAAGGAATGCAATTTCGTCTGGCAGAGATACGACTGATGATGCGCCAGGGCGGGCCGTTCGGCGAACCGTCGTTCGCTTGCCGAACTGGACTAGGTACGATTCCCGATCAAGGCGGGGAGGGCGCCGCGGCACTCGTGATCGAATCGGAGGCCCATGCGAGGGCGCGCGGTGCCGGAATCGACCTGGTGCTGGCCGGCTACGCGACCAACATCGACAGCACCCACATGACCAACCCTGACCCGTCCGGTCAGGCGCGCGCGATGCGCGCCGCCCTGGCGGACGCCGGGCTCTCGCCCGCCGACATCGGACACATCAATGCGCACGGCACGGCGACCGCAGCGGGCGACGCGGCCGAAGCGGCGTCGATCCACGATGTGTTCGGCGACCACACCCCGGTCAGCGCAACCAAGGCGATCCACGTCCACTTGCTGGGCGGCGGAGGCGCGCTCGAACTGGTCGCGACCTTCAGAGCGCTGGTGCACCGCCGGCTGCCGCCGACCGCGCATCTGCGCCAGCTCGATCCGGCGTTCTCCATCGATGTCGTGCGTGGCGAGGCGCGCGACGCGCCCGGCCTGCGCTGGGCCATGTCGAACTCCTTCGCTTTCGGTGGCACCAACGCCGTGCTGGGCGCAGCGCATCCGGGGCTGAACGCTCGCTTGCGCTCGCAGCGCCATTCCGATCGCGGCCACTGAGCGCAACGCGCCAGGGCTCAATGCACCGTCCTGGCTGCTCGTTGCCGTAACAGTACGACGCAGAGCAGCATGAACGCCAGCAGCGACGCGGTGGCTCCATAGCGGCTCCGTGCCAGGCCCCCGGCACTGTGCGGGCTTGTCCAGAAGCGTTCGTCCAGCTTCGAGCCTTACCTCAGATTCATTCCGAAGGGCGGGCATCCCGAAAAGCGGTACCGGCGTTGGGTTTCCCGATCGGTTGTCGAAGTCCACGGCATATCGCGCAAACGAATGCGCGCCGCGTCAAACTGCGCGCCGCACTTTGAGCAAGTATGGGTCGAGCGGTTCATGGCGACGTGGGGAGCGCCGCGACTTCATGGGCCCTGATCAGACACCGCGTCAGCCGTGCCTCAACTGGTTGACTCGATTTCCCAGCAGCACCCAGGACAAAAGCGCGCCCACGATCGCGACAATGGGCGACGGTGACGTGAGAGCGTAGGCAATGAAGGCTCCGAACAACAGCACATTGCTGTCCAGCAGCAGCACACAGCGATAGCCCCCATTTGGAATCCGGCGGGGCGCCGGAGTGGCCTCGAGGCATTCGCGAAGAGAGGGCAAGGGATAGGAAAGGAGCGCCGCGCCGGTTTGGATCTGAATGCGGCGGCTTGGCTCGGCGTGCAAGAGAGGGCGGGTGTTTTCCACTAGGCGCACCGGCTGCGCCGACCCGGATCGGCAGCGGCGCCCGCATAACATCGGGCGCCATGTCCATCGCCCATCTGGTTGCCCAATACGGCTATGCCACCGTCTTCGTCGGCAGCCTGCTCGAAGGCGAGACCGTGCTGCTGCTGGCCGGGATTCCTGCCTGGCACGATCCGCATGCGCACCGCCAAGCACCGCAGCAAGAAAGTCCGCTCCACTGTTGGCCGCGCCGCCCTTGGAAGGCAAGCGACAACTCAACCGAGCGAACGGCTCGATGAGCAGGATCTGTGCTTCGACCTCTCCGAAGGCGCAGTGCTGCAACAGGCTATCGCAAGCACGCGTGACCTCGTGCACGAGGCGCCGCCCGCCCTCAAGCAGCGGATCTGGCTGTATCGCGCTGAAGGAAGTGCAGGGGCAACAAAGAGGGGCAACGTCACCTGCCTCGACTCCAAGTCCCTCAACAGAGCCATCCAAGGCGTCATCCAACGCCACAACCTCCTCGGCGACGACGGCCTACCGGACTTCGGCGCGCTGCAGAACGCCTTCGACAGTGCAAGGACGAAGGACATCACCTTCCACCTCTTCGATCTGATGCACCACGACGGCCTGGACCTGCGCCAGGTTGCGCTTGTCGAGCGTCGTGCGCTCCTGAAGGAGCTGCTCACGGACTCGCCCGAATCGATCCGGTTCAGCGAGGCGTTCGCCGGCGCGCCGCGGGATGTGCTCGGGTCCGCCTGCAAGCTGGGCCTCGAAGGGATCATGGGCAAGAAGAAGGATGCCCCCTACGTCCCCGGTCGCTCGACGGACTGGATCAAGCTCAAATGCCTCCAGAGGCAGGAATTCGTCGTCGGTGGGTGGACGTTCCAGCGAGGCACGAAAAGCGGCATAGGAGCGCTTTTGGTGGGCGTGCACGCCGCGAACGGCGACCTGCTCTACTCCGGCAATGTCGGGTCGGGCCTGAGCGGAAAGATCGTGGCGCAGCTGCTGGAGAAGCTGGCGCCCCTCGCGACGACCTCCAGCCCGTTCAAGGGCGCCGCCGCCGAGGCGCGCGGCGCGAACTGGGTGAAGCCGCAGCTGATCGCCGAGGTCGCATTCACCGAGTGGACGAAGGCCGGCCACGTGCGGCACCCTGTCTTTCGCGGCCTTCGCGTTGACAAGCCCGCCAAGACCATCGTGCGTGAGCTTCCGCACCACCTGCGTCCGGAGCCTGGTAGCGTGGTGCAGCACACGCTGCCGGCGAAGTTCCGGGTCACGAACCCCGAGCGGGTCATCGACCCTTCCACGGGCATCACCAAGATCGAGCTCGTGCGGTTCTACGGGCTCGTCGGCCCGCTGATCCTGGAACACCTGAAGGGGCGCCCGGTGTCGCTCGTGCGCGCTCCGGCGGGCATCACTGGCGAACTGTTCTTCCAGAAGCACCTCGACGCAGGCGAAATCCCCGGCGTGCGCCAGCTCGATCCGGCCCTCAGCCCCGGCCATGGCCAGCTGCTAGAGGTGGCGACGGCGCAGGGCCTGCTGTCGGCGGCCCAGCTCAACGTGGTCGAGTTCCACACCTGGAACGCCGTGAAGACAGCGATCGGCAAACCGAGGACGCCCGAACGATGATTCCATTCGCAGGTGATGTGCCACGGCTGGACGAAGCCGGGAACGGCGGTGGGCGTCAACCGGCGGCGCCAACAGAAGACAGCGATGAGAACCAGGCCGATGAGCAGCGGATCGTGCTCCTCTTGGATCTCGACGACATTCTGGTGCTCAACAACCCGTTTGGCGGTTACGACGCGAAGCTCGCACTTGCCGGCCTCGGAACGGGCACTGGCGAGCCGGCGGAGATTTGGAAGCAGCTCTTCGATGCCGGAGCCTGTGAGCTTCTTGCCCAGTTGCACCGGGAGTTCGGCCCCCTCTACGTGCTCACAACGAGTTGGTGGTGGCTGTTCACAAGGGAGGAGTTGGCGGAGGTGTTCGAGCGCTGCGGCCTGTCGTTCGTATGGAACAGCCTTCATGCCGACTGGACAACGCCCCGGGGAAGTCGGTCAGAAAAGCGCTCCGTTGAGATCGAGCGCTGGTTGCATGCGCATCCCGATGCTGCAGACAAGTGGGTCATCCTCGACGACTCGCTGTCCGGCACCGGTCTGGGGTCGAGCTTCCAGACGCATGGAGGCCGTTCGTCGTCCTCTGTTCCGAAAATGTTGGCCTCACAGAGGTGGAGTACGAGCAGCTCCGCGCTGCATTCAAGTTGCGGGCAGCTCAGGCAAAGGCGACCAGCGGTTCGACATGACGCCGTGCACGGCGCGGACCTTCCTCTACCGCTTCATCGAATGAGCTGCCTGTTCTTCAAAGTCCGGTTGGCGCCCCCCGTGCAGTTGCAGGAAATCCTTTCAATCCGGCAGTGGCGTATCGCTCGACTCCGTGACGGTGCTGCAGTGCTTGCAGGGGTGACAGCCGCGACCCGAGTTGGTGTGCTCACAATTCGCGTCAGTTCGGCGATTGCCGGGATCGACCCCGCCCTACGGTCGATTCAAACGACGTCTGGGCGGCTCTATAGGCTTGACGGTCCGCCGGCTCAAATCGCATCGATACGGGAGCTCATTGCCAACAGGCTCGCGTGCCGCGGACATGAAGATGCGCTGGACATCACCGACCTCATCTGGTCTGAGCTGGAGCGCGAAGCACAGTATTGAAAGCAAGGTGGAGGCTTCACCTTCGCTCCAGCTTTGGAAAGCCCCGATCCTCACCTTATGGGCAGCGCCATGACTAGCAGACAACAACGGTACCTCCGATTGGCTGTCGACCTGATGCGCGATGCGGAATCGCCGTGGACAAGCGAATCGAACCGCGCGCTGGTTGCGATAGACGCAGGGTACTATGCTCTGCTATCAGCCCTTCCACGGGATGCAATCGGATGCGTCGTCGATCATCCCTGTCCTCTACTGGCCGCAAGGGGCGCGAGAGAGCTTGGCCTCGGCGATTCGGACGTTGCGCTCGCTGAATCGCTCGTCCGCGACCGGTACTCGGTGCCTTTCGGCTGGCCGGCGTCTATGGTGTTTGCCTGGGCATGGCGGGCAATCGCGAAGGCAGTAGAAGGATTAACCTGAGCCAGGTCGACGCTTCGTCATCGGCGTAGCGCCTGGCGGCGTTCCGTGCTTCACACAGGCAATTCCATTGAGGATCGGCGCACCGAAGCGGCCGCCGTTCTTGGTGGCATGGGCCGCTTCGAACCGGCGCGTGTATACGCGTGCGTTGCAGGGCCCGGAGGAGGGCATGGACCGAGAGCGCGGAGAAAATAGGCCAGCGCCGTGATTCGACGCTCGAGCACGTCGGCGATGCCCATCCAACTGCAGTTATAGAGGTTGCCGACGTTCGGTTAGGGATGCGGGAACGTCTGCAAAGGGGCCCGGTTAGGAAGGAGCCTCACGGTTGTGCGAGGACCGGTAGTCGAGGGTTGCTCGGGGACAGGCCGTCGAGGTAGGTCCAATGATGCAGAAAACTGAAATCCCGAATCGGGACAAGAACTTAGGTTGAAGTGTGAGCCGGATGTGAGTCCCAGTTCGAGGATTCCGGGCTCACGGGCCGCCACTGCGCCTCAGTCCAGCACCGGCATAGCTGATCGACTGCATACCCCGCAACAGATAATCGGTTCATGCCGAAAGTGCCCTATTCGCTCCGGACCGGAATCAATCCGCGCTCGGCTGGCCTGGAGTTGAAAACCATCCGCGATCTGTTCGTCAGGCTGTATGCGCAGCTTGAGGATGAAGGCTATACGCACGAATACTTCGGCTTCTTCTGCGTCGATGAGCCGGACGGCATCAAGGGAAAGATTTCGGATATCGAGTACACGCTCCTTGTCACGCTCCGAAAGGATCGTCAGTTGTGGCCCATCAACGGCTGGGCAAGGAGCTATTCGGAAGACGATCTGTTCGACATGATCGAGTTTCTTTTCGATCGTGTCTCCAAGCCGATGGACGGGCATATGCATTCGTACAACCAGTGCGGGATGCATTGGGAGACGTTCGACAGGGCAGCGGGTCAACGGGAGTTCAGGAAGCGGATCAACGAGCTTTTGGCTCTGTATGAACGCAGGTTCGAGCTATCCCCGGATGGCCTGATCCTTCAGCTACCCCCCAGCGGCTTCGAGCAACTCTACGAGGCCACCGTTCCGACAGAGGACAAGACCATCGCGGAACGGATCGAGGCAGCGAAGACCGAGTACCGTCGCCACGGTGCATCGCTTGATACCCGGCGTCATGCGGTGGCGGACCTGGCTGGAGTACTGGAAGCCCTGCGTCCTAGGTTGGGGGAAGCGATCACCAGCAAGGATGAGGCGGACCTCTTCAACATCGCGAACAACTTCGGGATTCGCCATCACAACGACAAACAGAAGACCGACTACGACGCTTCTCTGTGGCTCAGTTGGATGTTCTATGTCTACCTGTCCACCATCCACTTGATCTTGCGGCGGTTGGACAGCAAGAAGCCCAAGTCCAATCCGGTTGCTGCCTCACCGGGCCGGAAGTAAACCACTCGCTCAGACGCCGCCCGGAGTTGGCGGACTTTTTCGACCGAGGTTCATGCGGCGAGGCGCCGATACTGCCGTTTTGGGCGGTGCTTCCAAGGCTACCTCGGCTATCCCGTCGATATGAAGCTGCTGCGCCCAGACCGGAAGCGGCAAGTCCCTGACTGGGACTGATCGAATGTTGACCGCTTGGGCGAGCTTCGGGATATCGCCGTCAGTCGAGACGATCACATCCACCCCGTGGACCTTTGCAATCGCCACGATCTGGCGGTCTACCTTCACCTTCTGCCAGATGGCGTCCCGGGCGAGAGGGGCTCGCTTGTTCCCAGTCGCCTGAGCCGCCCGATCCATCAGCGCACATTCAGTCGCCGCCACATGGTCGAAGCTCACGACTTCGATGCGTCGGTTCTTTACGAGGCCGGTGAGGATGGGTTGACCAGCGGGCCCAGCCCCCGCGATGTATTCGCCGACAACCTGTGCCGGGATGATCAGCTTCCCATTGGACTTGTCGATGTCTTCTAGCAGCCCCTTCATCCGATCCGCCAAGCTCTTCGGGACACGCGGATCGAGAAGAGCGATCAGTGCATTGCTATCGATCAGCACCTTCATCAGTGGTCCTCCCGGTGCTGCTTCTTCCATTCCGCGATCGGGTCATCAACGCTGTGCCACTGGTTGTCCGGAACCTGCTGAAGCGAAGCGAACAGGTCAACCAATGAACTGGGGTCCGGTTCTTCGAAAGAAAGCACTTCCATATCGCTGCAACTCCATTGACCCGCTTCGTCCCTCGTCCATGTCGCGTTGCCGCTGAACTTCAGATCAGCGCCGAAGAGATGATGGCCAAGCTTCCTGGCTTGCTCCCGACCCTTCACATTCACATCGACGAACGGGCCGTCAGGGGTTCGGATCTGCATAGGGACGGTTTCATCCCGGCCACCAATCTTTATGACTTGGCCGACGATCGTGCTGGCTTGCTGTACCGTCTGCACGGGTTCGGGGGCTGGCTTGTTGATTGCACCCGGGAAGTTGATGACGACGTTGCCCTGTTCGTTCTTGAGTTCGCCGTGCCAACCTTTCTTCGCCAGGAACTCATCGATCCAGACAACTTTGTTGGCCCCGGGACCGTCATCGTTCTTCGCTCGCAGAAGTTGAACGCTGACTGTCTGGCGAACTGGAGGCTCCACCTTGAGTTGGAACCGGGCACTCCCGTTCTTCAGGGCGCCGAAATGCACCTTCTCCTTCGACCCGAGCAAGTCAGCGAGCTTCTTCGATAGCTCTGCGAAGTCGTCCAGCGACAGCTTCCCTTTCGAAATGCCGTGCACATGAAGCTCGTATTGCCAGTCGGGTTGTTTCATGACGGTTACCTTTCTGGATTCTGCCAGCACTAGGCGCATTCGGAGCGTACTTGAATACTGTATGAATATCCAGTATTCTTGGCGACATGGAACCCCGACCCGTCGACCTCCCGGAAAGCGTGTGGATAGCCGCATGTGCCCATGAGCTATCGAAGCGGTGGAGGACCGTGGACCCGGAACAGCTTGAAGGGGTCGCCGAGGATCTTGCGCACGACCACCACCTACGAGGCATGCCGCCATCGGAGGCGGCGATTGAGTGGCTTCGCCCGGTCGGAATCGATCCTTCCCTGGGTTTTTCCGGTCCGCGACGACGCTAGAGCGCCAGTTTCTCCAGGTGGCGCTCAAACCGCTGTACAAGCTGGTGCATGTACTGCCGGGCCTCAGCAAACTCCGGGCTCCGCGCACGTGTCGCCATGTCCGCCTCGTAGGCTTCTTGCGTCTCGAACACGCATTGCCACCGGACGTCTGGCCCGGCCCCTTCAACCTTGGTGAAGATCTCGCCGGGAAGTAGCCCAAGGCGAGCTCTGATAGCGCTGGCATGCCGACGCTGCGCAAGCACTGCCGCTTCCTGCCCAGGACGGGCGTAGTAGTTTGTAGTTTCGACCAGCACGAACCATTCCTTTCATGAATTGATGTGTGAAACCTCGGCGAATCGGGATATTGACAACGATTCCATTTGATCACATACTGTGATCACACTGTTCGTAGGTGGTCGGCAGATGAGCTGCATGACGCGAGTGAGCAGGTATCCGAGGAGCCACTGAATGCCAACGATCAAGGCGATAGAGACATTGCTCGTGCAGTTGCCGACCCGGCGCGAGCACAAATGGACCGGATTGACCGAGTCGATCGGCCGGTACCTTCTGGTGCGACTGACGGACAGCGACGGTCGTGTAGGCTGGGGTGAGGCGCCAGCACTGAAGGATTGGGGCGGCGAATTCGGTCGCTACTTCGGTGAGTCCGTGTCCATCGCGCAGTTGGTCATCCAGAAGTACCTGGCGCCAGCGCTCGCCGGCGTTGAGCTCGGCAACTTCGCCGAAATGCATGCCCGTATGGATGCGGTGATCCGCGGCTATCCCTATGCCAAGGCAGCGGTGGAATTCGCGGCCTATGACGTCACCGGCCGCTGGCTGGATCTACCGGTGCACATGCTGTTGGGTGGCAGGGCCCGAGCCCGTATTCCGGTCACGCATTCCATCGGCCTGATTTCGATCGCCGAGGCGGAGAAGGAGGTGGCTCAGGTTGCGGCCGAGGGCATCAAGACGATCAAGATCAAGATCGGCGTCGACGCGAAGCGCGACATCGAGATGGTCCGAACCGTTCGCGGCGCCGTGGGTGAGGATGTCGAACTCTGTGTCGACGCCAACGAAGGCTACCGCACGCCCGGCGAGGCTATCTCCACGGTGCGTGCCATGGAGAAGTATCGGCTCAAGTATGTCGAACAGCCCGTCATGGGCATCGAGCGGATTGCCGAAGTGGCGCGCGCCATCGACCCTCCTGTCATGGCGGACGAGTCTGCCTGGAACGCCCACGACGCCATCCAGATCAGCGAACGCCGTGCGGCGCAGATCGTGTCGATCTACACGACCAAGCCGGGCGGTCTCTACAAGGCGATGGAAGTCGCCGCTGTTTGCAGGGCTGCGGGCATCATCTGCAACGTCAACGGTTCCGTTGAGACCGGAGTCGGCAATCTCGCCAACATCCACCTGGCGGCCGCGGCACCGGCGGCCACGTTGTCGTGCGTCGTTCCAGTGTCAACGCCAGCAGAGTGGCAGAAGGGCCAGGTGGGAGGCATCTATTACCGGGACGACCTGATCGTCGCACCGATGAAGCTCGTGGATGGCGCCATCGAGGTCCCGACGGGGCCTGGCATGGGCATCGACGTCGATCTCGCGAAGATCGAAAAGTACCAAGTGCGCGACTGAACGCGAACGTCCCTCTCTTATCCCAAGGAAACCCGAGATGCGCAAAGCAATCATCGAACGCCAAGTCAAGGCCATGGCCGAAAACGGGCTCGACGCCATGGTGTCGTGCTCGCCTGAAAACTACGCCTACGCGACGGGCTTTGTCGTGCCGTCGCAACCGCTGATCCGGCATCGGCACGCGATGGCCATCGTCCGGGCCGACGGAAAGACCGAGTTGTTCTCGGTGGACATGGAGGCCAGCACGGTGAAGCGTCGCGCGCCCGACGTACCCACGCGCATCTGGGCGGAGTTCACCGACGACGCGATGGTGGTTTTGGCGGAGCAACTCAAGAAGCTCGGGCTCTCACAGGCGCGCATCGGGATGGAGATGGACTATCTGCCTGCAGGCGATTTTGAGCGCCTGCGCAAGGCGATTCCGGAAGCCCGCTTCGAGCGCTGCGAACATATCCTCGCGCGGCTGCGCCAGATCAAGACGCCGGAAGAGATCGAGCTGCTTCGCCGTCTGTCGCGCATTGCCGACCAGGCCATCACCGATGCACTGGCGTCCGTCAAGGCGGGCGACTCGGAGATGGATATCGCAGGTCACCTGACCCGCAACGTCTATGCATTGGGGGCGGAGCACTTCAAGCTCATGATCGTCGCCACCGGCGAGCGCAGCGTGCTGCCGAATGTCGGTCCGAGCGAACGCCGGCTCAAGGCGCGTGACGTCTGCCGCGTCGAGATCTTCTCGGTCATCGACGGTTACCAGGCCGGCGTATGTCGCACCGCGGTTGTCCAGGAGGCGCCGCCGCATGCGGAGAAGATCTGGCAACACCTCGTCGACTGCAAGTACCGGATCATGGAGATGGTCAAGCCCGGCGCGAGCTGCTGCGCGATCTACGACGCATTCATCGCGAAGCTCTCGGAGATGGACTTGCCGCCGATCTCGTTCGTCGGGCACGGCATCGGTCTGCACCTCCACGAAGATCCCTACCTCGGAAAGACACCGGTCCTTGGCCGGCCTGGCAGCGACGCAGTGATTGAGGAAGGAATGGTCCTGGGGTTCGAGCCGCTGTGCTATGAAACCGGCTTCGGTTTCGGCATGCAAAACAAGGACATGCTGCTCGTCACCGCCGACGGCTGCGAGTTGCTGTCCGACTATGCCAACACCGACAAGCTGCTGGTCGTCAAGGGCTGAAGAACAACACTGGAAAGATTTCCATGCGTACGCTGATCGAGCACCTTGAATTTGCGTTTCTTGTCGACGACAAGGACACCGTCCTTCGCGATGCCAGCATCGTCATCGAGAACGACCGCATCCTCGACATCGGCTCTGCCGAAGTCATCACGACAAAGTACAAGGGCGGGAAGTACGACCGCGTGATAGACGGTCGAATGCTCGGCATTTGCCCGGGCTTCGTGGACAGCCACGTTCACCTGTCCGAAACGCTGTCGCGGGCCGTCTTCCCCGACAACCTGAACACCCGGGCATGGGTCTTTCACTGGGCCAAGCCCTTCTACGCCCACATCACCGAAGAGGACGAGTACTGGGGTGCGTTGTTGGGTATCACCGAGATGCTTCGCAACGGGACGACCTGCTTCATCGACATGGGCTCCCAGTACGACCCGGGCATCACCGTCCGGGCCATGGAGAAGACCGGCATCCGCGGCGTGACAGGGCGACACGCTGCGGACAATCCGCCGGCCGAGTTGCCGCGCGGCTGGACCGAGGAGATGGCGCGGCATCACTTCTTTCCGAGCGCCGAGGCTGCGCTGGCCGAGCTCGAGGCCTGCGTCCGCAAATACGATGGAGCGCTCGACGGTCGCGTGCGCTGCTGGGTGAATATCGAGGGCAAGGAGCCCTGCACGCTCGAACTGCACGTGGGTGCCCAGAAGCTTGCGGAACGACTCGGCGTTGGCACCACCTACCACTTGGCCACTTCGATCGAAGAGGCCAAGGTCTGCGAGGGCAAGTACGGCATGTGGCCCATCACGCGCATCGATCGTGCCGGCGGCATCGGCTCCAACCTGGTGATCGCACACGGTGCGGCGGTGAGCGATGAAGAGGTTTCCTTGCTCGCGCGTCGCGGCGCCAAGGTGGCCTTTTGCCCCTGCTCGTCTTTCAAGCTCGGAAAGGGCGCCACCGCGATTGGCAAGTATCCGGAGTTGGTGGCTGCCGGCGTCACGGTCGGATTGGGCACCGATGGCGTGTCCGCGGCCGGCAACATGAACCTGATGCGGCAGATGCTGCTGGTCGCCGGCATGTTCAAGGATGCACGCATGAAGCCCGATATCTTCACCGCACGCCAGGCGTTGCGGGCCGCTACGATCGACGGCGCCAAGGCCGCCATGTGGGACCACGATATCGGCTCGCTCGAAGTAGGCAAGAAGGCCGACTTCATTCTTTTCGACCTCGACCATATCGAATGGACGCCGTTTCACGACCCGCTGCAGGCGCTGGTGTTCTCGGCTTCCACCGCTTCCATCTCGCAGACCTGGGTCGATGGGAAGGTGCTCTTCAGCGATGGCAAGGTGCACGGCGTCGATGAAGTCGAACTGCGCCGCAAGGCCAGGGAACTCGCTGCCGCCGCGGTCAAGCGGGCAGGCCTGCACGAAGAGGGTGTCGAAACGACAACGACGCTTTACGACGGCGGCAACTGATGGGAGAGCGGATTCAGGCGACGCTGGTTTCGTAGACGGAGCGCAGTGAATGCTCGATCGCCCGGGCGGTGAGGTCGCGTGCAATGAAGACGATCCATCCGGGCGAGCCCGTACCTGCAGGCCAACTCGGCAGTCGATCCGGGGGATAGAGCACATGCTGCACGCCCTGGACCACCACGGGCCGCTCATCATCCGTCACGCCGAGAAGACCTTTCACACGAAGGATTGAGTCGCCCCTGTTTGCGAGCAGCAAGTCGAGCCAGTCGACAAAGACGCTCCATTCCACGGGGCGCTCCAGATGGACTGTGAACGTTCGGATCGCGTCATCATGGTGGCCCACCAGTGGACCCAATGGCGCGTCACTCCCGCCCGGTGCGTTCGCGACGATCGGCAGGATCGACTCGGGTCGGCGCCACCGCGCTTCGGATTCGTCGAAGACCGCGCGAGCCGGCAACTGGCCTTTGCTCGAAGTCGCGAAGATCGCCCCTGGGTTCGCCGCACGCAGCTTTTCGAGGAAGGCCGCGCAATCGGACTCGTCGACCAGATCCGCCTTGGTCAGGATCACCCGGTCCGCCGTGGCCAACTGTTGCCGGGCTTCCCGGTGACGGACCAGGGTCTGGTCGCCGTTGACGGCGTCGACCGTGGTGATCACCTGCCCGAGTCGGAACCATGGCGTCAGGCTTTGCTCGCTGAGAATGGCTTGCATGATCGGTGCAGGGTCGGCCATGCCAGTCGTCTCGACGACCACGCGCGCAAACGCCGGAATCTCTCCGCTGCGCATCAAGGCATTCAGTTCGCTCAGCGTCGACACCAGGTCGTCCCGGACCGAGCAACACATGCAACCTGAACTGAGCAGGACGACGTCTTCGGCAACTTCCCGCACGAGCAGGTGGTCAAGCCCGACCTCGCCGAATTCGTTGATGACGACCGCGGTGTCCGCCAGGTCCGTGTCGGCCAGCAGGTGGCGCAGCAGCGTCGTCTTGCCGCTGCCGAGGAAGCCGGTCAACACGTGGATCGGCACTCGACCATCGAGTCTGGGGCTGCTCATGTTCAGACGATCTCGAAAATGGCGTCCACTTCCACAGCGACATTGCGCGGCAGCGAATTGCAGCCGACTGCCGCTCGCGCATGCCTGCCTGCGTCACCGAACACCTCGACCATCAGATCCGAAGCGCCATTGATGACCTTGGGGTGCTCGCCGAACTCTGGCGTCGCATTGACGAAACCGCCCAAGCGCACGCAGCCCGCCACGCGGTCCAGGCTCCCTCCCAGCGCAGTGCGCAACTGCGCGAGGATGTTGATTGCACACAGCCGCGCTGCCTTCTGGGCATCTTCGATCGACACGTCTCTTCCGACCTTGCCGACGTACTGGTCCTTGCCGTCCGCGGTTGGCACTTGGCCGGCGATGTACATCCTCGAGCCACTCTTGCGAGCCGGGATGTAGTTGGCTGCGGGCGCCACTGGATTCGGCAATTCGATGCCAAGCTGCTTGAGACGGGCGTCGTGTCCTTGCTGAGTCATGTCCTTCAAGTCCTGTGATGGGTGGATCAGTTGCCGAAATAGAGATCGTCGAGCGGGGCGGAGAGCAAATCGGTTGCCTGCAGTTCGGCAAGCGCGGGCGCCAATGACTGCGCAGTGTTTCGAATGTCGCGCAGCACCCCGCGCTTCGCAACGCCAGGTTTTTTCGCTCGAAGACCTTCGAGGATTTCGACGTGTGCCGATGCGTCCCATGGCATGTCCGGGGATAGCAGCGACAAGTACATCGTGGGCCCGAATTGCAGCCAAAGGGATTCGACGAGCGGCATGACCACCTCGGTACCGGACGCCTCGTACAGCGTGAAATGAAATCGCTGGTTGGACGACAGGCAGCCGATCAGGTTGCGCTTTGCGATTGCCTCGAGAAGGTCGTTGTTGATGTTCGTCAGCGACTTGAGCAGGGCTGGCGTGCAGTTGTTGCAGGCCATCTCCGTGGCCATGCCTTCGATCAATTCCCTCACGGCGAAAAGCTCATTGAGCTTCTTGGGCGTGAGACGGGGCACGCGGACCGAACCGCTCGTCGTGTCCTCCAGCGCGTTGATCACGACCAGGCGCGTCAGCGCCTCTCGAATCGGCATCGGACTGGTACCGAAGCTGGCGGCCAGCTTGCGCAGGCTCATCACCTGCCCGGGCACGAAGGCGCCCACCATCAGTCCTCGTCGCAGCCTTTGGAAGACTTCTTCCGGGACGCTGCCGCGTGCCCGTTTGCTCGGCTCTTCCGCGATGTCCGCTTGACGGCGGCTGGCGATCTTTTCCATGGCGCTCCCTCTGGGAATGTGTACTTTGCGTGGAGTGCGGGTTAACCCGGTTGTTGGCGATTATAGGTGTGATCACACTTAGTGATCAATAGAGAAAACACAGAGAACAGATGCGAGATCGCCAACCCTAGTCCCGGCCAGCCGCTCACGCAAGTTTCGGCCCCGGTTCATTCACCCAACCCCATGGCAGGTATTTCATGCGTTTCCATTATTCGGCCATTTCATTGACTTGCGGCATTCGAGCGGCAGCCGTTGCGGCGGCGTTCGCACTGACCTCGGCAGCCTGGGCTGCGGACGATGTCAATGTGCGCTTCAGCTGGAAACTCAAGGGCGAGTACGCCCATCTGTACCTGGCGCAGGAACAGGGAATGTATGCGGCCAACAAGCTCGATGTCCGGATGGGGGAGGGCGCCGGCGCACCGGCCGCGCTGGGCGCACTGCTGCAGGGCCAGGAGGACGTCGTGGTCATGCCCGCCATCTTCGCGGTGTCCGCGATCCAGAAGGGCATGCCCGTCAAGATCATTGCCCTCTATCAACCGAAGACGCCCGTGGTGCTGATCTCGCAGCCGGACAAGCCAGTGCTCAAGCCCAAGGACCTGGAAGGCAAGACCGTCGCGCACTCCGTGGGTGAAACGGGAACCTCCTATCTGGCGGTCTTCTGTGCCGTCAACCACATCGACTGCACCAAGGTGAAGAAGGTCCAGATGGACGCGCAATCGCGCGTGCCCCAATTCCTGCAGAAGCAGGTCGACGTGGTCAGCGTCTACAAGAACAACGACCTCCCGATCATCGAGGCGCGCATCGGTACGAAATTCCCGACGCTCGACCTCGCCCAGAACGGCCTGGCGATCCCCGGGCTGGCCGCGGTATCGAGCAACGCCGCGATTGCAAAGAAGCCCGACGTACTCAAGCGCTATCTCGCGGCGGTGAACCAGGGCATCGAGGCAACCCGGAAGGACCCGAAGGCTGCGACATCGGCGATTTCGAAGGCCTGGAAGGGCGGGCCGGCGCCGGAGGTTATCGAAGAACAGGTGCGGGCGACGATGGAAGCGATCGAAGCACCGCCCGGCAAGCCGCTCGGGTGGACGGACCCGAAAACGATCGCGCAAGCGCTCGAGCTCCTGAAGACTGACGAAGGCATCGGTGCGCCGAGGCCGACCGAGACCTTCTATACCAATGACCTGCTGACCCAGCCGTAGCCCAAGGTGATCCATGACAGAACTCAAACACCCCGGAATCGTCGCAATGCCCGTCTCCAGAAGCACGAAGAAGAAGCCGCCGCGCATCAGATTCGTCGAGCGCTACGCCTCCGTGCTGCTGGCGATCGGTGTACTCGTGCTTTGGCAACTCGCGGTGCCCCTGTCAGGCCTCTCGGAGTTCGTTCTGCCGACGCCACTCGCAATCGCGAAGCGAATGGTGACCGACTTCAACCTTCTCGCGACGCATTCGTACATCACTCTGCTCGAAGTGCTGGGCGGCTTTCTCTCCGGCGTAATGGTCGGCATCCCGCTGGCACTGGCGATCTTCTATTCGAAAGTCTTCGAGCGCGCGGTGTATCCGCTTCTCGTGGCACTGCAGACCGTTCCGAAGATCGCGCTCGCGCCGCTGCTCGTGCTCTACCTCGGCTACGGCTGGGCGCCGAAGATCAGCCTGGCCTTCCTGATCTCGTTCTTCCCGATCGTGATCTCGACGGTGGTCGGCCTGCAGTCGCTCGACAAGGGGCTCGTGAACATGGTCCGGTCGATGGGCGCGACCGAGGCGCAGACCTTCTTCAAGGTTCGCCTGCCGGCAGCGCTGCCGAGCATCTTCGGCGGCCTCAAGGTCGCGATCTCGCTGGCAGTCATCGGCGCGATCATCGGCGAGTACATCGCCGCCGAACGCGGTCTCGGCTACCTGCAACTCCAGGCGAACTCGCAGTTCGATACCACCCTGAATTTCGCAACCGTCGTCACGATCTCACTGATCGGCGTGCTGCTGTATTTCGTCCTTGCGCTCGTCGAGAGCAAAGTTTCGTTTCACCGCGAGAGCGCCAAATGATGGGAATCCGCCATGAACCTGAAGTATGCGAAGGAACGCGTCCTGCGAGCCGGCGCCGGGAGTCGACGCGATGAGTAGCGCAGCCGCCGTCACAATCGAAGGCGTCTCCAAGTCCTACGAGGTGCGCGCAGGCGACGACGTGCTTGCGCTGGATCGGGTCGACCTCGACATCAAGCCAGGCAGCTTTGTCGCCATTGTGGGCCCCAGCGGGTGCGGCAAGAGCACGTTGCTGTCGCTCCTGGCGGGCCTCACACCGGTGAGTTCCGGGCGACTGGGAATCGACGGCGACATTGTGGTCAAGCCACATCCAAAGGCTGGCGTCGTCTTCCAGTCCGACCTGCTGCTCTATTGGCGCAGCATTCTCGACAACATCCTGCTGCCTATCGAGATCAAGGGCCTGGATCGCAAGGCCTACACCGACCGGGCGCGCGAACTGCTGGCGCAGGTCGGGCTCAAGGGCTTTGCCGACAAGTTTCCCTCCGAGCTTTCGGGCGGCATGCGCCAGCGCGTGGCGATCTGCCGTGCCTTGATCCAGGAGCCGGGGCTGCTCTTGATGGACGAGCCTTTCGGCGCGCTCGACGCGCTGACGCGCGAGCAGATGATCATGGATCTGCAGACCATGTGGATCCGTCTGCGCAACACGGTGCTGTTCATCACCCACGGCATCGATGAAGCGGTGTTCCTCGCCGATCGGGTCATCGTCATGTCGCCGCGGCCCGGCCGCGTGGACCTGGATCTCGCCATCGATATCCCGAGACCGAGACGTTGGAGCGGTATCCATGAGGACCCCGCCTTCCAGCACCACGTCCGGCAGGTGCGCGAGATGTTCGAAGCCAAGGGCGTGCTCGTCGCGCACTGACCAGACAGAGGCAAGAATGAAAGTATCCATATTGGGCGCCGGCGCCGGTGGGGCCGCGGCCGTGGCCGAACTCACGCGAGCCGGCCATGAGGTTGTGCTCTGGAATCGCTCTCCAGAAACGCTGAGCCCCTTCCAGGAACTCGGTGGCGTGCGCTACGAAGGCGTTCTCGGCGAAGGCATTGCACGGCCCACGCTGATCACGGCCGAGCTCTCGGAAGCCATCAAGGGCGTCGATGCGGCGGTCGTGACACTGCCGACCTTCTCGCATGCGCCTGTCGCGCGTGCGCTCGCCGCCGCGTGCTGGCCGGCGAACCGTCCGGTGGTGCTGAATCCCGGGCACACCGGCGGCGCGCTGGAATTCGCGCAAGCCTTGCGAAGCGTGCGCGCCGATCTGCCGCCGATCGCCGAGTTCTCGACACTGACCTACGTCGCGCGCAAGTACGAGCCCGATGCCGTGACCGTGAGCGGTCGGGCGCGCCAAGTGCGTGCGGCGGCGCTGCCCGGTGGCGAGGCGGCACTGTCCGTGGCATGCGACTTGTTCCCGGGCGCCACACCGGTCGGCGACGTGCTCGCGTCGGCACTCGCCAATGCCAACCTGGTGTTGCATCCGCCGGGCGCGGTCCTCGCGGCGGCCTGGGTCGAGGCGACGCGCGGCGATTTCACCTTCTACGTCCAGGCCATGACGCCCGGGGTTGCGCGCACCATGCGCGCGCTCGACGACGAGCGACTGGCCGTGGCGGCCGCCTTCGGCCATCGCCTGCCCAACCTGGTCGACGAAATGAAGCTGATCGGCACTGTGGAATCGTCCGTCACTGACTCGCAGGACTTCGTGGCCGCGATCGCGGGCGGCGAGGCCAACCAGCGGATCAAGGGCCCTGACTCGCTCCAGCACAGGTACTACCGGGAGGACTTCGGTCATGGTCTGCTTCCCTTCCTCGAACTCGCCGCGATCGCCGGCGTGGCCACGCCGGTCGCGCGCTCGCTCTTCACGCTCGCGCAAGCGCTGGTGGGTGTCGACTACAGCAAGGGCGGACGTACCGCCGAGGCGATGGGCATCGCGGGCCTGTCGAAATCCGAACTTCTTCAACGTGTGAGGCAGTCATGAACTGGGACCAAGTCGTCATTGCGATCGTGGGCGGCGATCGTCGCGAACAGGAAATCGCCCGCTGTGCGGTTGCGGCCGGAGCCCAGGTGCGTGTTTACGGATTTCCGTGGCCCGAACAGGGCATCGCCGGCGCTGTTTGTGCAGCGAGCGCGCGTGAGGCGCTGGAAGGTGCCGACATCGCGCTCTTTCCCATCCCGGGCATCGCACCGGACGGTGCGCTCTTCGCGCCGCAGTGCACTGAACGCATCATCCCGGATCGCGAGATGCTGGCCGGCATGCGCCGTCCGGGGCACATCATCCTGGGGTGGGCGGACCCCAAGCTCAAGGCCCATTGCGAAGCGCTCAACATCAGCCTGCATGAGTACGAGTGGGATGAGGACCTCATGCTGCTGCGTGGACCGGCGATCGTCGAAGGCATGCTCAAGGTGCTGATCGAGAACACCGACATCACGATCCACAAGGCCAAGGTGTGCCTGGTGGGGCAGGGGACGATCGGGTCATTGGTCACCCACACATTGCTTGCGCTCGGCGCACATGTCCACGTCGCCGCGCGCAATCCGGTGCAACGCGCGGCGGCATACGCCGCGGGTGCCGATTCGCACGAACTGTCCGACCTGGCCCGGGTACTTCCGGGCACGGATATCGTCATCGCCAGCGTGCCGGCGCGCGTTCTCGGACGCGACTTGCTCGAGACATTGCCCAAGCATGCCCTGCTCGTCGATCTCGCCGCGCCGCCCGGCGGCATCGACCGCGGCGCCGCGCAGGAGCTCGGGCTCAAGTTCGTCTGGGCCCGCGGACTCGGCGCGCGCGCACCCATCACCGTCGGCCGAAGCCAATGGAGCGGCGTGCAGCGCCGCATCGACAACATCCTGAAGGAGAAGCAATGAGCGCCGATCTGGTGATTCGCAACGCACGCGTGGTTCGCCACGATGGAGAATTCCACGGCGGTGTGGCCGTCAAGGACGGCAAGATCGTCCTGACTGGCGCCGACAGCGCCTTGCCAAGAGGCCATCGCGAGATCGACGCCGGGGGCCGCGTGCTGATGCCGGGCGTGATCGATCCGCATTGCCACCTGGGCGTCAAGTACCCGTATGCCGAAGACATGCGTACCGAGACGGCGGCGGCCGCCTCCGGTGGCGTGACTACGGCGCTGCTCTACATCCGCAATCTCAAGCCTTCCTATCTGCCGTTCTACGAAGAGCGCAAGGCGCTGGGCGAAGAGAACTCGATCATCGACTTCGGCTTCCACTTCGGTATCCAGCGCGAGGAGCACATCGCCGAGATTCCCGAGATCGTCCAGAAGACCGGCGTGCGTTCGTTCAAGTGCTACTTCGGCTATGAGCCCGACAACCCGATCGGCATCGTGCCGGCGACCGATGGCTGGGTGTACGCCGCGATGCGCATCCTGGCCAAGATCCCCGGCGCGCTCATCAACGTCCACTGCGAGAACACGCAGATCGCCGCCTGGATGAAGAACGAGATCAAGGCGACAGGGCGTCAGGACCTTGGCGCCTACACGGAATCCCGCCC
Organism: Variovorax sp. HW608; assembly: GCF_900090195.1. Lineage (NCBI taxonomy): Bacteria > Pseudomonadati > Pseudomonadota > Betaproteobacteria > Burkholderiales > Comamonadaceae > Variovorax > Variovorax sp. HW608. The sequence continues at coordinate 1,570,060 of NZ_LT607803.1, read as the reverse complement.
CGCCTTCTGCGAGGTCGAAACCATCCGCCGCATGATCTTCCTCGCGGAGCGCACGGGCTGCTCGCTTCACCTCGTCCACACTTCCGTCGGGATGGGTCCGGTGCTGGCTGCCGAGGCGCAGGCGCGCGGCGTGCATGTCACCGTCGAGACCTGCCAGCACTACCTCACGCGCACGGCCTACGACAGCGACCTCGACATGCGCGCCAAGATCTCTCCGCCGCTGCGCGACAAGGAAGAGCAGGAGGGATTGTGGCGCGGCGTGATGAACGGTTCGGTCTACAGCCTGGGCACCGATCACGTGCCCTTCCTGCCGAAGAAGCTCGAAGATCTCTGGACCGAGCTGCCCGGCGTGGTGTCCTTTCCGTGGGAGTTGTCTCTGATGCTGCACTTCGGCGTGCATCAGCGGGGCTTGCCGCTGTCGCGGCTGGTCCAGCTCAATTCGGCCAATCCCGCGCGCCGCTTCGGCCTGTGGCCACGCAAGGGCAACATCGAGGTGGGCTTCGACGCCGACCTTGTCCTCGTCGACCTCGACGAAGAGCGCACCGTCCACCACACCGGCAAGGGCACCTGCATTTATGAGGGCTGGAAGCTCAAGGGATGGCCCGTGCTCACGGTGTCGCGGGGCGCGGTCGTCTACGAGAACGGCAAGGTCGACGAAAGTCTCTTCGGCCGCGGCCGTTGCCTTTCCCGGGCCTCGTGACCATGGAGACCGGACTTCGCGAAGCCGCGACCGGCGGGGTAGCGCCCCGTTCCCGGAGCACGGTCCAGCGCATCGCAGACCTGCGCGGGGCGACGCGGGAACTCGCCAGGCTCAGGCCACGTCCGCGGCTGGAACGGCTGTCGGGTCTTCACAATCCGTGGGGCCATGCGGCCGCACGCACGGATGCCTGGCGCTTCCTGGACCTGTGCGAAGACCCGGGCATCGTGGATCGGGTGCAGTCGGCGATCGGTCCGGACATCGTGCTGTGGGATTCCGAACTGCACCTGGAAGCGGCCTCGTACCAGCGTTTCGTCGATGAAGGCCGCGAAGGGCGCTACTGGCCTGTTATGCCACTGGCAGGCGCAGTGGTGCTCGTGGCGCCGGAGCAGGTGCAGCCCCTGACCTGCATTGAACTGGACCGCGTTGTGTCCGGGCTGCCGTCGCTGGATCCGGGCGAGCCTCTCTATGTGATCCGCTATATGCCGGCGACCAGCCACTTTCTTCGCGACGCCCGCGCGCCGGCCAACTGGATCGCCATGGAGGAACAGCCGCTCATCAACCATGCCGTCCGGCCGCTCTGGCTCGTGCGCGGCGAAGACCGTGCGGGCAACGACTTCGTCACGGGCTTCTCACTCCTCGTCCCGCGTTGGGCAGGAATTCAACCTAAGGAGCACTGACATGCCATTCGTCATCGTCGAAATGTGGGAGGGTCGAACGGTCGACCAGAAGCGAAATCTGGTCAAGGCCATCACGCAGGCCATGGTCGACCACGCAGGATGCAAGCCGGACCACCTCCACGTCGTGATCCACGACACGCCCAAGGACAGCTGGGGGCGCAATGGCGTGCTCGGCATCGATATGAAGGAAAAATGATGAACCTCCAGGACCTCGACCCTCGCACTTCGGCGCTGCTGGTCATTGACCTCCAGAACGCCTTCATTCATGAGAAGGGAACGCTCGGCATCTCCGGCGTCGATACGAAGCGTCTGTCGTCGATCGTGCCGGCCCTCGCGGAATTGATCCCGCGTTGCCAGGCGGCCGGCATCCCGGTCATCTGGACCGTGCAGGAACACTTTGCAGTGGACGCCAGCCGCGCGCGCAAGAGGCTCGCCGGCCACACTTCGCGGCGCAAGCAGGTCTCCGCGCTGGCCGGGAGTTGGGACGAGGAGATCGTCGATGAACTGAAGCCGTTGGCCGCCTTCAATCCGTCTTACGTCATCCGCAAGCACCGTTTCGGCGCCTTCTACGAGACTCGCCTCGAGATGATGTTGAAGATGCTGGGAACTCGGACGCTCTTCGTGGCCGGAACCACGACGAATGCTTGTGTCGAAACCAGCATCCGTGAGGCCTATCTGCGCGACTACGATGTCGTTGCGCTGAACGATTGCATCTCCGGCGTCAACGGAGAGTGGGAAGAAACGGCAAAGCAGGTCTGGAAGCAGTACTTCTGCGAGCTGTCGGACTCAATGGAGATGCGCAGCTGGATCGATGAGAAGTCCGCGCCGCGCACGCTCGGCTATGGCCACATGTTGCTGATGGTGCAGAACGTGGAGCGTTCCGCGTCCTTCTATGTGAACCAGCTCGGCTTTTCCATTCGGCCTGCGAAGCCATTGGCCGACGGCCGGCCCTTCACCGCGTTTCACCAGGGCATCGCGATTGTCGGCGGGCGTGCGCCGGCGCACCGGCAGATCGATCACATGGCCTTCGAAGTCAATGATGTCCGTGCGCTGCGGGAGCGGCTGAAAAGGGCGGACGTCGAGTTCCAGCAGGATCTGCACGACGGGCCCTATGGCCTGACGATTTACGTGTCCGATCCGGACGGAACCAGGGTCGAGCTTTATCAGGTTGGCGCGACCGCCTGAGTGACTCGCGTCGCCGGCTGACGGCGACGATTCAATCCGACGCACGACACCTGGCGCGAGCGCCGGGTGTCGTGTCGTCTCGTCCACCTCATCCAAGGATCCCCCATGCTCATAGGCGTGCCGGCCGAAACTGCGCCAGGCGAAACCCGAGTGGCCGTCACTGCGGAAACTGCGAAGAAACTGGTGCAGCAGGGCCATACCGTGCGAGTGCAATCGGGCGCGGGCACCATCGCCAGCGTCACCGATGCGGCCTATGAGGCCGCAGGCGCGGAGATCACCGATGCCGCGGGCGCCTTCGGCTGCGAGATCGTGCTGAAGGTGCGCTCGCCCTCCGAATCGGAACTGGCGTTGATGAAGCCCGCCACCGTGCTGGTCGGCATGCTCAACCCCTTCGACGCCCAGGGCCTGCAGCGCCTGGCCACCGCCGGCCTCACCTCCTTCGCCCTCGAAGCCGCCCCTCGCACCACGCGCGCGCAGAGCATGGACGTGCTCTCCTCGCAGGCCAACATCGCCGGCTACAAGGCCATCATGATGGCTGCCGACAAGTACCAGCGCTTCTTCCCGATGCTCATGACCGCCGCCGGCACCGTCAAGGCCGCCCGGGTCGTGATCCTGGGCGTGGGCGTCGCGGGCCTGCAGGCCATCGCCACCGCCAAGCGCCTGGGCGCGGTGATCGAGGCTTCGGACGTTCGCCCCTCGGTCAAGGAGCAGGTCGAGTCTCTCGGCGCCAAGTTCATCGACGTGCCCTACGAGACCGCCGAGGAGAAGGAAGCTGCCGAAGGCGTCGGCGGCTATGCGCGGCCGATGCCCCAGAGCTGGCTCGATCGCCAGAAGGTCGAGGTCGCCAAGCGCGTGGCGCAGGCGGACGTGGTCATCAGCACCGCGCTGATCCCGGGCCGCGCCGCACCGACCCTCATCACCGAGGACATGGTCAAGGCCATGAAGCCGGGCTCTGTCATCGTCGACATCGCCGCCGGCAAGGGCCCCGAGGGCGTGGGCGGCAACTGCCCGCTGTCCGAAGCCGACAAGACGGTGGTCAAGCACGGCGTGACGATCGTCGGCGAGACCAACCTGCCCGCGCTGGTGGCGGCCGATGCCTCCTCGCTCTACGCGCGCAACGTGCTCGACTTCTTGAAGCTCGTGCTGCCCAAGGAGGGGGGCCTGAAGATCGACCTCGAGGACGACATCGTCGCCGCCTGCCGCATGACGCAGGACGGCCAGGTCACGAAGAAGTAACGACGAACGCGAGAACCCCGAGGAGAAGAAAAGCCATGGACCCCGTATCCCACACCGTCATCAACCTGATCATCTTCGTGCTGGCCATCTACGTGGGCTACCACGTGGTGTGGACCGTCACGCCGGCGCTGCACACGCCGCTGATGGCCGTGACCAACGCGATTTCCGCCATCGTCATCGTCGGCGCGATGCTGGCCGCGGCGCTGACCGAATCGGCGCTGGGCAAGACCATGGGCGTGCTCGCCGTGGCGCTGGCGGCGGTGAACGTCTTCGGCGGCTTCCTGGTCACGCGCCGCATGCTCGAGATGTTCAAGAAGAAGGACAAGAAGCCGGCCGCCGCAGCCAGCGCCGCCAAGGCGGAGGGCCACTGACATGTCGATGAACGTCGTCACGCTCTTGTACCTGATCGCCTCGGTCTGCTTCATCCAGTCCCTCAAGGGCCTGTCGCATCCCACCACCTCGATCCGCGGCAACCTCTTCGGCATGGTCGGCATGGCGATCGCCATCCTGACCACGGCCGCGCTCATCGTGCAGCTCTCGGGCGGCAAGGCCATCGGCATGGGCTGGGTGCTGCTGGGCCTGGTGGCCGGCGGCGGCTACGGCGCCTATCGCGCCCGGACCGTCGAGATGACGCAGATGCCCGAGCTGGTGGCCTTCTTCCACAGCATGATCGGCCTGGCGGCCGTCTTCATCGCGGTGGCGGCGGTCGTGGAGCCCTGGGCCTTCGGCATCACGCCGCTGCCGGTGGCGGCGAGCGGCACGGTCGACACGCCCGAAGGCGCGATGATCGTCGACGGGTTCCTCCGCTATGCGATCCCCACGGGCAACCGGCTGGAGCTGTTCCTGGGGGCCGCCATCGGCGCCATCACCTTCAGCGGCTCGGTCATCGCCTTCGGCAAGCTCTCGGGCAAGTACAAGTTCCGCCTGTTCCAGGGCGCGCCGGTGCAGTTCAAGGGCCAGCACCTGCTGAACCTGGTGCTGGGCCTGGCGACCATCGCGCTGGGCCTCCTCTACATGGCCACCGAGAGCTGGCTCGCGTTCGGGCTGATGGTGATCCTGGCCTTCGTGATGGGCGTCTTGATCATCATCCCGATCGGCGGGGCGGACATGCCGGTGGTGGTGTCGATGCTCAACAGCTACTCGGGCTGGGCCGCCGCGGGCATCGGCTTCAGCCTGAACAACGCGATGCTGATCGTGGCCGGCTCCCTCGTGGGCAGCTCGGGCGCGATCCTGTCCTACATCATGTGCAAGGCGATGAACCGCTCGTTCTTCAGCGTGATCCTGGGCGGCTTCGGCGGCGAGGCGGCCACGGCCACGGGCGGCGCCAAGGAGCAGCGCCCGGTCAAGAGCGGCAGCGCCGACGATGCGGCCTACATGCTGGGCAATGCGGACACGGTGATCATCGTGCCGGGCTACGGCCTGGCGGTGGCGCGGGCGCAGCACGCGGTCAATGAACTCGCGGAAAAGCTCACCCACAAGGGCGTGACGGTGAAGTACGCGATCCATCCGGTGGCCGGGCGCATGCCGGGGCACATGAACGTGCTGCTCGCGGAGGCCGAGGTGCCCTACGACCAGGTCTTCGAGATGGAGGACATCAACGGCGAGTTCGCCCAGGCCGACGTGGCGATCATCCTGGGGGCCAACGACGTGGTGAACCCGGCGGCGCTGCAAAAGGGCACGCCGATCTACGGCATGCCGATCCTGGAGGCCTACAAGGCCAAGACGGTGATCGTGAACAAGCGCAGCATGGCCGCCGGCTACGCGGGGCTGGACAACGAACTGTTCTACATGGACAAGACCATGATGGTGTTCGGGGACGCCAAGAAGGTCGTGGAAGACATGGCGAAGGCAATCGAGTAGGCGCCACGCCGAAGCGTACGTTGCGGCTCCTAGTGAGCAAGAATCTGGCCGAGAAAAGTCTTTGCTCGTTCGGTCTTCGGCGCATCGAAGAATTCCGCCGGTGTGCCGCTCTCGCCAATGTGTCCGTCGGCCATGAAAACGACGCGATGCGCCACCGCGCGCGCAAAACCCATCTCATGCGTGACGCATACCATCGTCATGCCGGTGTCGGCCAGTTCCACCATAACGTCCAGCACCTCCGACACCATCTCGGGGTCAAGAGCCGATGTCGGCTCATCAAACAGCATCAGCTTCGGTCGGATGTAGAGCGCCCGAGCGATGGCCACACGCTGCTGCTGCCCGCCTGAGAGCTGGCCCGGATGCTTGCGCGCGTGAGCGGCGACGTGAACCCGCTCTAGCCATTCCATCGCTGCGGCTTCGGCCGCGGCTCGGTCGCGCTTCTGTGACCAGATCGGTGCCAGCGTGCAATTTTCCAATACCGTGAGGTGCGGGAACAGGTTGAACTGCTGGAACACCATTCCGACGTCGTGGCGCACCGCTTCGACGGCCCGGGCATCTCCGAGGTCACGGCCTTCGACCCGCAGCGAACCCCGTTGGAATGGCTCCAACCCGTTGACGCAACGCACAAGCGTCGACTTGCCGGACCCCGATGGACCGCAAATGACCACCCGCTCGCGGCGCCGAATGTCGATGGACACGTTGTCGAGCACCTGATTTCGGCCGTACCACTTCGAAATCCTGGAGGCTGAGACGCTGAGTACGCGTTCGCCAGTTGTGCTGGATGTCAAGTCACTCATCACGATCCTTGTGGCGGCTCAACGCATCCCGGTCAGAGCAAATCCAGACCACCTTCGCGTCTTCCTTGCTCGTTGATACCAGCGCGTGCCCGGCTCGGCTGTCGAAGTACACACTGTCTCCCGGACCGAGCTTCAAGGGCTCGTAGTGCTCGCTGTGGAGCTCCAGCGAGCCGGAGACGACATACACAAACTCCTCGCCCTCGTGCGAAGGCAGCCCCTCGAATTCGTCCGGGCTGCGCGCCTTGATGGTCGCGGTGAGGGGTAGGAACTGCTTGCGCGCCAGATCGGCGGCCAGCGCCTCATACTCGTAGTGCTCGGACGCGTAACGCACTCCCTGGCCCCGTTTGGTGACGCCGCGCCGCCCCGCCGGCGCGGGTTCGACGCGTGGCATGAACAGTTCGGCCGCGTCGACGCCGAGCCCAACAGCCAGGCGCTGGATGGTCTCGTAGCCTGGCGAGAGCTGACCCGCCTCGATCTTGGAAAGAGTGGAAATCGCCAGGTTCGCGCGATCGGCAAGGGCGGTCAAGGTGAGACCCGCGCGGTGCCGCAGCGCCTTCACGATCGCCTCCAGCCCTACCGCCTTGACAGAAGGCTTTCCCGCGGCAGGAGCCGCCTTGGTGGGACGCTTGGCCGCACCTGCGGCTTTTCGCTGCGCTACAGACATTTCGATGCCTCGTTGCTCATCATAAAAATGTTTTCCAATAGGAAAATGTTTTGCTTATGATAGCTGCATTCTTCGGCGCTGTGCAATGCACACACCGTGCAGGGCGCGAGAAGAGGAGACAAACACATGCGAATCTCGAAGAGTCACTTCCAGGTGGCGGCGGGCGTGGCGGCAGTTGTGCTGGCAGGCATGGCGCTGACGAGCGCGCCAGCCATGGCGCAGCAAGGCAAGAGCGCACTCGATGCAATCAAGGAGCGCGGGAACCTGCGCTGCAGCGCCCATAACGGCAGCTTCGCCGGGTTCTTCGAAGTCGATGACAAGGGCAATTGGAAGGGCTTCGACATCCAGTTCTGCAAGGCGCTGGCGACCGCCATCCTCGGCTCGCCGGAGAAGGTGACCTATGTGCCGCTGAGCTGGGCCCAGCGGTTCCCTTCGCTGATCTCGGGCGACGTGGACGTCGTATTCAAGGCCACAGGCTGGACGCTCTCTCGCGACACGAAACAGAAGATCGATTTCAGCCTCCCGTACTTCATGGGTGGCTTCCAGTTCATGGTGCCGCCTTCGTCCGGAATCAAGAGCGGGAAGGAGCTCAACGGCGCCACCGTCTGCACGGCTGCAGGAACCAGCATCGAGCCGGTGCTGGCTGATTTCATGGCCACGGAGAAGGTGAAGTTCAAGGTCGTCACCTATGAGAAGAGCGAGGAGGAACGTTCTGCCTACGAGAGCGGGCGTTGCGACGCGATGGCCGGATGGGGCCCGAGCCTGGCCGTTGCGCGCGCCCAGCAGAAGGGGCTGGCCACCCACACCATCCTCCCGATCACGCTCACACTGGAGCCGATCGGCGCGGCCCTGCGCCAGGACGACAAGCGCTTTCGAGACGTGGTTGGCTGGACCATCGCGGCCATGATCCACGCCGAGGAGATCGGCATTTCCAGCGCCAACGTCGATACCGTGCGCTCGCAGGTGGCGGCCAATCCGACGGCCAACCCGGGGCTGGCCAAGTTCCTCGGAGTGCAAAAGGGCCTCGGCGCGGAGCTGGGCTTGTCGGACACCTGGGCGTACGACGTGATCAAGAAGGTCGGCAACTATGGCGAGATCTATGACCGCGAACTGGGCGCAGGCTCACCCTACAGACTGGATCGAGGCTTGAATCGACTGTGGAAGAACGGTGGTTTGATCTATTCGCCGGTGTTTGACTGAGCGATCAGCTATGGGAACGCTTGTCCGCAAGAAGCCCCGGCTCGGCATGCCGTCACTGCGCGGCGCCGTGCCGGCGCTTGCCGTGCTGGCAGCGTGCCTCATCGCCTACGCCACCGGCTCGCTTCGCTTCCTTGACGATGCGACCTCCTGGCAGCTCGGCTTCTCGGTCCTTCCGCAGGAGCCGGGAGACCCGTACTGGCGGACCTTGGGCATTTCGGTGCTCAACACGCTTGTTCTCGCCGGGGTGTCGATCGGCGCTGCGACCGTCATCGGCACCATCGTGGCGCTCCTGGCGGTCACCGGCCATCCTCTCTGGAGCCGGCTGGCCCGGGGCTACGTGCAGCTATTCCGCAATATGCCGCTGCTCGTCCAGGCCCTGTTCTGGTTTGCCTACGTCACCCACCTGCCGGCGCCGCGTCGCGCATTCGGCTTTTGGGGCATACACCTGAGCAATCGCGGGCTCAGCCTGCCCGTGCCCACGCTGGCCGGATGGGTTGTCTTGGGGGCAGCTCTGATCGGAGGCGCGGCTGCGTTGCGTGCGTCCCGAGCGTTCGAAGGCCGGTGGGTGCGTCGCGGGGCGGTGGTACTGACGTCGATGCTGTTCGTTGCTGGCCTCGCGAAATTTGCGCTCTTCGCCGGACAACCGGCGTGGGACGTGCCGCAGTTGGCAGGTTTCAACTTCGATGGTGGCCTGACGGTAGCTACCGAACTGATCGCGATGGTCATCGCGCTGTCCATGTTTGGCTCCGCATACGTCGCTGAGATCGTGCGGGGCGGCTTCGCGACGGTGCCCAAAGGCGTGATCGAAGCCGCAAGGGCGCTGGCGCTGCCGTGGTGGGCGCTGGAAGTAAAGGTCCGGGCGCCGCTGGCCCTTCGCGCCATCATCTTGCCCTTGGGCAGTCAGTACACTGTGCTGGTCAAGGCGACTTCGATCGGGCTGGCGGTAGGCTTCACCGATCTATTCGCCGTGACCATGATGTCGATCAATCAGTCGGGCCACACCGTGGCGCTGCTGTGCGTGATGACGACTGGCTTCGTCGTCCTCAATCAAGTAGTCGTTTCTGCCGCGTCCGCTCTCGATCGAGCGTTCGCCCTTCCGACATGATCAGCTTGTCGACCTCATTTGCCTTTTCCGGTCGGCGTGTGGGCTCCGCGCTTGGCACAGTGCTCGCTGTGGCACTGATCGCCTGGATTGGGTGGCACTTGGCCCGCTGGGCCGTGCTCGACGCGACCTGGCAAGCCGACTCCGCAGACCAATGCACGGCGGTCGGTGCGTGTTGGGCCGTGATTCGCGCACGCTACCGGCTATTGCTGTTCGGGCTGTATCCGCATGAAGAACAGTGGCGTGCGGCGCTTGCGTGTGGGGTGACCGTAGCGACTCTGCTCACGCTGTGTTGGCGTCGGATGTGGCAGCCTAAGGCGCTCTTGGCGCTGTTTGTCGGTGCCCCGGTGGCCTTTGTGTCGCTGATGTCCGGCGGTCTGCCCGGGCTGCCATTCGTGCCCACCGATCGCTGGGGCGGACTGGCGCTGACCTTTTTCCTCTATCTCGTGGGCATCGTCGTGGGCCTGCCATTGGGCGTCCTGCTCGCCATCTCGCGACGCAGCGAGCGCCGGGCCGTGGCGGCGACCGCCGCGTTTCTTGTGGATGCCGTGCGGACGCTGCCCATGGTGATGATCCTGTTCACGGTGGGCGTTCTGGCACCCATGGTCTTTCCTGAAGGATTCGCCGGGGACAAGCTCTGGCGTGTGGCGGTCGCCTTTGCATTCGCCTTCGGTTGCTACGAGTCGGAGATCGTGCGGGCGGGCCTGCAGGCGATTCCGACCGGGCAGGATGAGGCTGCCAAGGCCCTGGCCCTGACGCCTTACCAGCGGATGCGGCTTGTCCTTCTGCCCCAGGCGCTCACGAATGGATTGCCGGCCACCGTCAACCTGCTCGTGGCGACGTTTAAGGAAACGTCCATCGTTGCCATCATCGGCTACTTCGATTTCGCCGCTTCGGCACAAGCGGCCTACGGCAACGCGGACTGGGCTGGAGCCTACGTAGAGGTGTACCTGTTCGTCGCAGCGGTTTATTTCGGATTTGCGTCCGTGATTGGGTGGCTGGGACACCGCATCGAACATCGCGTGCGTATCGATCGGAGCTGAGCTTGAACATCGAACTCTTGCAGGTCTCTGCGTTCACGAAAACGGCCGGGCTCGGCAACGCCGCGGGCATCTGCGAATTCGAAATATGGCCTGACGATGACACCCTGTCTCGCCTTGCAAGGGCGGTGTCGCTGCCGGTGACTGCGTGCATCGTCCGGCGAGCAGACCAATTCGAGCTACGCTGGTTCTCACGGTCCGGGACCCCAGTGCGATCGATGTGCGGGCACGGCACGCTGGCCGCAGCGTTTGCGGTGTCATTGAGTGATCCGGGCTTAGCTGGCTTCACGTTCCAGACCCCTGGAGGTCCAGTGCCGGTGCGCAAGCGAGGCGACGTCTTCTACCTCGAGTTGCCACGGTGGGACGCCGTGCCCTTGGTGCCTTGGCCAGATCTGACCTCTGCTTTGAAGCTTACGCCGGTGGAACTGCTGGACGCGGGGCGCGATGTCATCGCAGTCTACGGCTCGGAAGAGGAGGTTCGAAGCCTGGAGCCCGATATGGCGCAACTCTTGGCGCTGGGGCACCGGGGCTTCATTGCCACCGCCCGGGGGCATCAGCACGACTGTGTCTCGCGCTTCTTCTGCCCATCCTTCGGGCTGGGCGTGGACGAGGATCCCGCCACGGGGTCGGCACATTGCGCGATCGCGCCCCTGTGGGCGCAACGCCTGGGCAAGTCGGTCCTTCGCGCTTATCAGGCCTCCGGCGCCGGCGGGGAGTTGATGTGCGAGGTGCGAGACCACAGCGTCGTGATCGGGGCCAGCGCGGCTCTGCAGGCACGACGACTGGTGTCGGTGCCATGACGACGGACTTGAAGCAAAGCATGCGCTTCTTCGATCAGAACGCGACTTGCGAGGCACTTCCGTTCAAGTCCCTGATCGAGAGCTTGCGGTCGACGTTTCGAGGCGGGTGCAGCGTGCCCGATCGGCATGTGCACAGCATCAAGGGGCTCACGGGGCAGGGCACGTCCCTCATCATGCCCGCCTGGAATGGGCAATATTTCGGCGTCAAGACGGTCAACGTGTTTCCCGGCAACGCCTCGTTGAGCAGGCCTGCATTGCATTCCACCTACCAGTTGTTCGACGCGAATACAGGCGTTCCCATTGCCCAGATGGATGGCGATGTGATCACCGCCCGTAGAACGGCGGCAGCGTCAGCGCTGGCAGCGTCCTACCTGGCCCGCGCTACCGCAAAGAGGCTGTTGGTCGTGGGCGCAGGGCGCGTCGCCAGTCTGCTTCCGGAAGCCTACCTCGAGGTGTTCGACCTGGACGAGATTGCCGTGTGGAGCCGAGACCGGTCCAAATTGGCGGCGATGGTCCAAACGCTTCGCTGCAAGGGGTTGAATGTCATCGAGGCGGGTGACTTGGCCGAGGGCGTCCGTCGCGCTGACATCGTCAGCTGCGCCACGCTCGCAACGATCCCCATCGTTCAAGGCGCGTGGCTTCGACCGGGGAGCCATTTGGATCTCATCGGCAGCTTCACGCCGGAAATGCGAGAAGCGGACGATGACGCGTTCACCTGTGCCCACGTGTTCGTGGACACGGAGGAAGCGCTGAAGAAGAGTGGCGATCTCTTGGGACCATTTGCGACTGGTGCGCTTGCAAGATCCGACATTCGCGGGACACTGCGCGAGCTGTGTCTCGGCATTCGGCCTTGGCGATCAGACGTAGGCGTTCGGACCATCTTCAAGTCTGTTGGAACGGCGCTTGAGGATCTAGCAGCTGCAATACAGGTCTACGAACATTGTGATTCGTTGCCTGATGAATAGCCCGAATTCGAAGAAGGCGCTAGCAGGCCATCCGTCGGCGAAAACCTCTGACAAAGGCTGATCTTGGAGCTCGTCCACCAGGGCGAGGCCTGGGTCGTTTCGAGCATGAATTGGGGAATTCGCGCGACAAGGAATCCGAAATTCTCACGGCGCCAGCGCCGACATATGACGAATGCGTTTGCATGCAAGAGAACTAGAGTCCGCCATGGAGCGCCAAGTTCGCTCGGTATCGAAATAAAAAACGACTAAGCTAGCGGACCTGTTCTTTTAGAAAGAAGTCCCTATGGCTCAGACTTACGCACAGATTCAGAAGCAAATCGCGACGTTGCAGCAGAAGGCCGATGTCATTCGCGCGAAGGAAGTCGGTGGTGTCATCGATCGCATCAAGGTTGCGATCGCCCATTACGAATTGTCACCTGAGCAACTGTTCGGCGGCAGGAGCTCGACGAAGAAGACCGCCAGCAGAGGCGTGGCCAAGAAAGGCGGACGAATTTCTTACAGCGATGGCAACGGAAACACCTGGGGCGGCTGGGGCAAGCGGCCGACCTGGCTGCGTGAAGCGCTCGCTGCGGGCAAACGCCTGGAAGACTTTCAGGTCGGCACGCCGGTCGCGAACAACGCAACGAAAGCTGCAAAGAATCCGTCGAAGAAGACGGGCCAAAAGCGTCGGCCATCAACCGTGCTATATCGCGACGGCGCGGGTAAGTCCTGGACCGGTCGCGGCCCTCGACCGCGATGGCTGAAGGAAGCCATCGCTGGCGGTAAGTCATTGGAAGATCTGCGGGCCTCCTGATAACACTGGAGCCCCAGTCCTACGCCGAACTTGGCGAGCGATGGAGATGGTTCAACTCCGATGCGCGCGAGGCGGTGTCACCTACAGCGAAGTCTCGGCTTCATTGGAGTAGCCAGAGACGAATGGCTTGCGCATGCTCGTCTTCGGATCGAAGACGTGCCGCGAAATTCGTCCGATATTCCCTCCATAGACATGGACGCTGATCGACACGCGATCCTCGAACTTGTTCGAAACCCGGTGGGTATCGCCGACTCGCGGTGAGAGGCTCTCGACAGTTCCTGGATTGAGGTCTTGGGTTCCGAGCGACTGCATGGGCTGCCCCGGAAGGCCGACCTCAAAAGACTCGGCGCGCTCTCCGCCTCTCAACATGCCAATGAGGGCCCAGACCGTGTGATTGTGAATCGGGGTTTTCTGGCCAGGACCCCATACAAAACTGACAACAGAAAACCGGTCGTCCGGATCGGCATGAAGCAAGTATTGCTGATAGTACTGCGGATCCGGCTGCGCGTACCGGTCTGGCAGCCAATCGTCGCGGCCGATAAGTTCAGCAAGGAGCTGGCGTCCCTTGCTCAAAACTTGGGTCTCGTCGCCGGAGGATTCGTCGACAAGCCGCGTGAAGTCACGCACGAAGTGATCAAAACGGGGGGATGGAACCTGCATTGTGTGTCTCCGAGTGGCAGATGTCGCGCCAGAGGCCCCAGTCCTCTCCAAGGGACTTGGTTACGACGTGGGCTCTCGATCAATTGTCGTTTCATGCACGTTCATAAGCAATTGAGACTACTTTCAACATATGGGGCTGTTCTGCCCGTCATCGCGCTTGACTTCCATGCCCACGCCCGAGCCGATGGGCTGACCGAGCGCGAGGCGGAACGCTGTCGCGAGAAAATCTAGCGAGATGCAGATTTGAGGCTGGCGTGGTATTTGCGCGTCTCCTGCCAGAAAGCATGGGCGACGGGCGAAAGGCGACTCTCATTCAAGCACACCAGCCCAATGCGTCTTGAAGTGCCAGGGGCAAGAGGGCGAAAGACGGTACCTTCGTATTGATCTGGGAGCGCCAGCTTTGCGAGGACGGAAATGCCTTTTCCACTCGCGACCAGTTCCAGTATCGACATCAGCTGAAGCAGTTCGTAGTTGACTCGCGGGCGCAGTCCGTGCCTGGAGAACAGTTTGGTAACCAGGGCTTGCGACCCTGCTCGGGTCAGGATGAATGGATCGGCTGTCATCTCGTTGAGTGGAACCGTATCCAGTTTGGCCAGTGGATGGCCGGACGGCAAAACAGCCACGAGTTCGTCAATGGCGAGGGTCTGCGAATCGAAGTCCGCCTTTGGGAGCGTCACGGCTGCGAGTTCCAGGCGGCGCTCGATCAGATCTCGTGACGTTTGCTCATCCGGTTTTTCAGTGACCATCACCTCAACACCCGGATAGCGTGCCCTGAACCGCTCCAGCAGCGGAGGAAGGACCCTGATCGTGGCGCTTGCACCGAACGATCCCAGGCGTAGCAACCCGGTCTTGAGTTCTGCCCCGGCCAGCGCCGTGGCCTGTACCAGCTGAAGAGACGCGAAGACATCTCGCACGTGCGGAAGAACATGTTCCCCCGTGTAGGTAAGAGCGACCCCTGGCGCGTTCCGATCGACCAACTCCGTTCCGAGTGCGGTCTCCAACGCGCGCAGCGCGTGACTGGTCGCGGAGGGCGACATGCCGAGCTTCGCGCCAGCGCCCGCAATGCCGTCGGAAGAGACGAGTGCCAGTAGAAGTTCGAGCTGCCGGAGAGTGGGTGTGGCCATGCCGCCTTCCTTGAATGTGATTTCAACTGCTTTCGTTCTTAATGAATATTACTGCCGGTTCGGCGCTGCATGCAAGTCGAGGATCGGATGGTAGGGGCGGGTACCGAGCCGGCGTGCGGAGGCCCTGATGATCTCTTTCTAGTTGAGCTGAAATTCAATTGTTTTTGAATTTGATGAAACATACGATGCAAGGGAGTTTGCGGCTTCGAGGCAAAGAATCAACTGGCTCCATACCAGGCTTCTTCGCGCCGCCATTTGATCCTCTGCAAGGAGACAGACAGATGTCTACACAGGCAATACAGGACTTCTACCCGCCAGCGTTTGCTCATTGCTACGGCTGCGGCCCGAGCAATCAGCATGGCCATCATCTGAAGAGCCATCTCGTTGGCAATGAGACGGTTGCGAGATTCACGCCCGATGCCAGGTACAGCGGTGGAGTCCCGGACCACGTCTACGGGGGGTTGATCGCGTCGCTTCTCGACTGCCACGGGGCTGCTTCCGCCGCTGCGTATGCATACCAGAAGGAAGGACGGGAAATCGGCGATGGTGCGGAGCCGATCCGCTTCGTGACGGCGTCGCTGAAGGTCGACTTCAAGCGACCCACCCCGCTCGGCGTCGAACTTCTCGTGAGGGGAAGGCTTCGCTCGCTGGAGGGAAGAAAGGCATGGATCGATCTGGTGCTCACGGCCGGCGAATTCACATGTGCAACAGGGGAAATGCTGGCCATTCGGCTGCCTGAGCGCCCCGGCGCTTGATCCAGTTCCCGGCCTGACGCCTTCATGCACGGTGACTTGCGTGGCAATGCCTGAATCCGCAGATCTCGGAAGGGATTGACGCCTTCGCTCATCGTGTGCCCCTCGCCCACTCTCAAGGCCATGGGCTACTTATCGCCAATGACACGCCAAGTGAAGGAACCCCTGTATGTTGGATCGCACTGTGATAACCGACACCAAATTCGACTTCGACACCGTGGTGGACCGCACCCGCAGCAACTCCATCAAATGGGGTGCGCCGTGCGCATCGCTCACGCCGGGGCAGGCCGCCGCCAACCCGTTGCCCATGTGGATCGCGGACATGGACTTCAAGTCGCCACCCGCGGTGATCGCCGCGCTGCACGAAGCCGTGTCCCATGGCGTGTATGGCTATCCCATTGGCGCGACCAAGGGCTATCTGGATGCAGTCACTGCATGGCAGCGTGATCGCTTCGGCTGGGACGCGTCCAACGAATGGGTCGTGCCGATCGCCAGCGTCATCGCCGCGCTCAAGACCATTGTTCAGGCGTTTTCGCGACCCGGCGATTCGGTGTTGATTCAGCCTCCGGTATATGTGCATTTTCACAACGACGTGCACATCAACGGTCGTCATGTGGTCACCGCGCCGCTGCGATTCGATGGCAGCCGCTATCGCTTCGACGCCAGGCAGTTCGAATCTGCGATTCGTGATGACACCAAGATCTTCATCCTCTGCAATCCGCACAACCCCACGGGGAATGTGTGGAGCGAGGAAGAATTGCGCACTATGGGCGAGATCTGCCTGCGTCATGGCATCCTGGTGATTGCCGACGAAATCCATTGCGACTTCGTCTTCGCCAAGGGCTGCAAGCACACGCCGTTCGCGTCCCTTGATCCGCGTCTTGCGCACAACAGCATCACCTGCACGTCGGCCAGCAAGACCTTCAACCTCGCAGGCCTTCAATGCGGCAACATGTTCATTCCCGACAAGGCCAAGCGCGCCGAGATCGTGCGTGTTCTCGATCGCAACTACAACACGCGCGTGAACCTGCTCGGCATGGTTGCCACCGAGGCCGCATTCACGAACGGCGGCCCCTGGGTGGATGCGATGGTGGACTACGTCGCGGCCAACCAGCGGCACTTCGCGCGCTGCATCAATGGACTTGGCGGTGGAGTGAAGGCCATTGAGATGGACTCGCTCTACCTTGCCTGGATGGACTGCCGTGAGCTCGGCATGACGCCTGCAGAGCTGGAGGACTTCATGCTGGTGAAGGGCCGCGTGTGGCTGGACAAGGGCCCCAAGTTCGGCCCGGAAGGACATGGATTCATGCGTGCCAACTTGGGATGCTCACGCAAGATGGTGGACCAAGCCATCGAGAGCATGACTGCAGCGCTCGCCAGGGGCTGAGCGCGATTCCGGCAGGCGAATACCTGGAACAGTCGCCTCAACCGCCACAGGAAGATTGCGTCGGCGTCGCATCGACTGAACAACGTTCGATCTTCTTTTCGTGCATCTCTATGTTGAAGAGATTCTCAATTGATGCTGAACGGTGTGGAGTTTAAATTTCATCCGACCGAACACAGGAGCAGGAAACACATGGAGTCGTCTAGTCCTTTCCGCAAATGCAGGCCACTGACACGCCTTCTCAATCGCCGAGCCGTCGGATGTTCAGGAGGTGGTGCGGCATGAGCGCCGTTCAGAAGGCGGCTCTTGCCGGAATCAAGGTTCTGGACCTTTCCCGCATCCTGGCGGGACCCACCGCGGCCCAGGTGCTGGGCGACCTGGGGGCGGATGTTGTCAAGGTCGAGAGGCCTGGCGAAGGGGACGACACGCGCAAGTGGGGACCCCCCTATGTGTTGGGAGCCTCGGGGAAGGAAACGAAGGAAAGTGCCTACTACCTCTCGGCGAATCGGAACAAGCGCTCGATCGCGATCGACATCAGTTCGCAATCGGGCCAGGACCTGGTGCACCAGTTGATCGCACAGGCCGATGTGCTCCTCGAAAACTACAAGGTCGGCGGTCTTTCCAAGTACGGATTGGCCTACGAGCAGATCAAGTCCCGCTATCCCCGGCTCATCTATTGCTCGGTGACGGGTTTCGGCCAGACCGGCCCCTACGCGAGCAGGCCTGGGTACGACTTCCTGATCCAGGGCATGGGGGGCATCATGAGCCTGACCGGCGAGCCCCAAGGCGAACCCATGAAAGTCGGGGTCGGCATCGCGGACGTCATGACCGGCATGTACGCGACTGTCGGCATTCTCGCCGCGTTGCGGCATCGCGAGAAGACCGGCGAAGGGCAGCACATCGACGTCTCCCTTCTCGACACGCAGATCTCCTGGCTCGTCAACGCGGCAACCAACTACCTGAGCGACAGGCAGCTACCGGAGCGGCTGGGTAACGGCCATCCGAACATCGTCCCCTACCAGGTGTTCTCCACCGCGGATGCGCCAATGATCCTTGCGGTGGGGAACGACTCCCAGTTTCGCCGCTTCTGCGAAGTGGCGGGCGTATCGCATCTGGCATCGGACGAGCGGTATGCGACCAATCCGATGCGAATCCGCAACCGGGTTGCGCTGTGTGAACTGGTCGACGAAGCACTCAAGAAGCGAGTTCGCTCGGAATGGCTGCGTGAGCTTGATGCCGTCGGGGTCCCCTGCGGACCGGTGAACAACTTGGAAGAAGTGTTCGCGGACCCGCATGTGAAAGCGCGTGGAGCGGAGTTGAGCATGCCCTGCGAGTGGGCGGATGGCGGCGAGATCCGCCTTCTGGCGAACCCTCTTCGGATGTCCGCGACGCCCCCGAGCTACAGACGTCCACCCCCCCGGCTTGACGAGCATGCCGCCGAAGTGCTGGCCGATTGGCTTGAAAAGCGTGAAACGACCTAGGAGAACTCAATGTACGACCTCACCCCTGAACAACTGAAGCTGCAAGCACAAGCGCGTGAGCTTGCGCAGACTGTATTTGCCCCCGCCGCTGCAAATACGGATCAAACCGAACAGTACCCCTGGGACAACGTAGCGCAGCTGCGCGATGCGGGCTTCATGGGCATGACATTGCCCAAGCGCTTGGGCGGCCGCGGCCTGTCCTATCTGGACACGGTGATCGTCATCGAGGAGATGGCCAAGGCCTGCGCCACGATGGGGCGTATCACGGTGGAAGCCAACATGGGTGCCATCGGCGCCATCGCGAAGTACGGTTCGGAGGAACAGTTGAAGCTGGCGGCCAGCCTGGTCCTTGCGGGCGACAAGCCTGCGATCTGTATCTCGGAGCCCAATGCCGGCAGCGCCGCCAGCGAGATGACGACACGTGCCGACAGGAAAGGCGACCACTACATCCTCAACGGCGAGAAGTACTGGATCACCGGTGGCGGCGTTTCGAAGCTGCACCTGATCTTCGCTCGCGTGTTCGAGGACGGCGTTGAGCAAGGCATTGGCGCCTTCATCTGCGTACGGGACGACAACGGACCAGCAGAACTCGTTGTGGGCCGGCGCTTGTATGCCATGGGGGTTCGCGGCATTCCGGAAACTCACATTGAGTTTCGCGACCTAAAGATCCACAAATCGATGATGGTCAGCCTGCCGGGGGGCCTGAAGCGCGGCTTCGCCGCACTCATGACCGCCTACAACGCGCAGCGTGTCGGTGCAGGCACCGTGGCTCTGGGCATCGCACAGGGTGCTTTCGAGGAAGGCATGGCCTACCTCAAGTCCCGGCACCAGTTCGGCCGCCCCATCGCTGAATTCCAAGGTCTGCAGTGGATGCTGGCCGACATGTCCACCCAACTCGAGGCCGCGCGGCTGTTGCTGCGTTCTGCCGCCGCCAGCGGCGCGGAGTTCCCGGACATCGACAAAGCTGCACGGGCCAAGATTTTCGCGGCGGAAACGGCCAACAAGGTCACGAACGACGCACTCCAGTTCTACGGCTCATCCGGCTACGGGCGGCACAACCCGATGGAGCGCCATGTGCGTGATGCCCGGATGTTCACCATCGCTGGCGGCACAGCGCAGATTCTTCGCACGCAGGTCGCTTCCAAGCTGCTCGAGATGAAGCTGCCTCAGACGCGCGACGGCTATCTCAAGGCTGCGCAGGGCAGCCCGGCCTGAAGCATTTCGCCCATCCCGCACCACCAACTCAAGGAAAACTCCATGCTCAACAACTGGATCGAACAACTCAAGAACCTTCGCGGCTCCGCCGGTGCGCTGGCCAAAGCGAATCCCAAGCTGATTGCCGGCTTCCAGGGATTGAATGCTGCCCAGAACGGCGCGGGCGCGCTCGATGCGAAAACTCGGGAGCTGATCGCACTTGCGGTTGCGGTCACCACCCGATGCGACGGGTGCATTGCTTCCCACGCGAACGCGGCACGCACCGCCGGCGCTACCGAAGCGGAGCTTAGCGACGCGTTGGGCACCGCGATCGCGCTGAATGCGGGGGCGGCCTACGTCTATTCGGTGCGGGCGATGGAGGCATTCGGCCAGTTCGAGGCCAAGTGACCGAACGTGTGTGCCGGTCGAGCGATGCATTCCCAGAGTGCGGATTCAGCTCGCCGCTGCCTGCGGACAGAGTCCGCCAGAAATTTCTTCACAACTATTCCCAGGAGACAAGATATGTTCAAGAACTTGGCGTTGTGCGCTGCCGCCGCAGCCGCTTTCGTTGCCTTGCCGGCCCATGCCGGCAAGACGCTGGACACGATCAAGCAGCGCGGCCAGGTCGTCTGCGGCGTGAATACCGGCCTGGTGGGGCTCTCGCAGGCGGATAGCAACGGCCGCTGGAGCGGGCTGGATGTCGATGTGTGTCGGGCCATCACCGCTGCAGTGCTGGATGACCCGAACAAGGTGAAGTGGGTGCCGCTGACCGCGCCGCAGCGCTTCACCGCGCTGCAGTCCGGCGAGGTCGACATCCTGACGCGCAACGTCACATGGACGCTGTCGCGCGACGCGTCGCTCGGCCTGCAGTTCACGGGTGCGACCTACTACGACGGCCAGGGCTTCATGGTGCCAGCGAAGGCGAATATCAAGAGCGCCAAGCAGCTCAAGGGCGCCACGGTGTGCGTCGAGTCCGGCACGACCAGCGAGAAGAACCTGACCGACTTCTCCCGCGCCCATAACCTGAACATCAAGCCGATCGTGTTCCAGGATCTGTCCGCGTCCACCGCCGCCTACTTCTCCGGACGGTGCACCGCATACACCAGCGATGCCACGGTGCTCGCTTCCGTCCGCCTGAAGGAAGCCAAGGATCCAAAGGAGCACGTGATTCTGTCGGATCTGATCTCGAAGGAGCCGCTCAGCCCGGCGGTGCGGCGCGGGGATGACGAGTGGTTCGCGATTGCGAAATGGGTCGTGTTCGGCCTGATCGAAGCGGAGGAGTACGGGATCACGCAGAAGAACGTCGACAGCATGCTTGCCACGAGCAACGACCCTGCCGTGATGCGCATCCTCGGCAAGTCCGAGGACACCGGCAAGCTGCTCGGCCTCGACAAGGACTGGATGCTCAGGGCGATCAAGGCGGTGGGCAACTACGGCGAGATCTTCGAGCGCAATCTCGGGCCGAGCACGGCGCTGAACCTGTCGCGCGGGCTCAACAACCTGTGGAGCAACGGCGGCATCCTGTACGCCCCGCCGATCCGCTGAGCCGGCGACCCCAACGAAGGACGAAGCCATGGTCGGCCGAGCCCCAGCAAGACGCCGCGACTGGTCGTGGCGCAGCCAGGCCTTTCGCGGCCTGGTCTACCAGGTCCTGACCGTGACGCTGCTCGGCGTCGGCGTCTGGTATCTCTCGCACAACACGCTGGCCAACATGGCCGCACGCGGCATCCAGAGCGGATTCGACTTTCTGCGGCAAGTCGCCGGCTTCGACATCGGCGAGTCGCTGATGCCGTATGACTCGCTTGATCCCTACTGGAAGGCGTTCGTCGTCGGCATCCTCAATACGCTGCGGGTTGCTGTGATCGGCATCGTGCTCGCCACGGTGCTCGGTACGCTGCTCGGCGTGGGCCGTTTCTCGCACAACGCAATCGTGCGTGGCTTCTGCTACGGCTACGTCGAGCTCTTTCGCAATGTGCCGGTGCTGCTGCAGTTGCTCATGTGGTATTTGCTCGTCACCGAGTGGCTGCCGTCGCCCGACGCGGCGCTCGGGCTCGGTCCGTTCCGACTGAGCAAAGAGGGGCTGTCGTTCCCGGTGCCCGTGTGGGAGGCCGGCCACGCCTTCGCCGCCGCGGGGGCGGTCGCGGGGCTTCTTGCGGCTTGGCTGTATCGCCGGTGGGCTCGCCGCGATTTCGATGCCACCGGCCGCCCGCATCGCCCGGCTCCAATGTCGCTCGCGATTGTCATCGGCGCCACTGTGCTCGGCTGGCTCGCCGGCGGCGCGCCGACCGGGTGGAGCATTCCGGCGCTGGACGGCTTCCAGCTGCAAGGCGGCGCGTCGGCCACGCCCGAGTTCCTCGGGCTGCTGGTTGGCCTGGTGCTCTACACGTCGGCCTTCATCGCGGAGGTGGTTCGCGCCGGCATCGCGTCGGTCTCGCACGGGCAGATCGAGGCCGCCGGCTGCCTCGGGCTGTCTAAGCGGCAGGCCATGCGGCTGGTGATCCTGCCTCAGGCGTTGCGCGTGATCATTCCACCGATCACCAGCCAGTACCTGAACCTCACCAAGAACTCATCGCTCGCGGTGGCGATCGGCTACCCCGACGTGGTGTCCATCGCCAACACGTCGCTCAACCAGACCGGCCGGGCCGTCGAGTGCATCGCAATCGTCATGGCGGTGTACCTGTGCACGTCGCTATCGACGTCGGGCTTCATGAACTGGTACAACCGCCGCGCGGCGGTCAAGGAGCGCTAGCGTGGCTGCCATCGTCAGTGACACCTTTCATTCGATTGGGCCACGGGAAGCGCCGGTCAAGACCGAGGGGCTGGTGCCGTGGATCCGCGTCAACCTGTTCGGCAACCTCTGGAGCTCGCTCGCCACGGTGGCCGCGCTGCTGCTGCTCGGCTACGCCGCCACCCGATTGGTCGGATGGGGCCTGGTCAACGCGGTCTTCGCACCCGATGCCGAGCTCTGCCAGGCCGCACGCGGCCAAGGCGCCTGCTGGGGCGTGGTCAGCGAAAAATTCCGCTTCATCGTCTTCGGCCGCTATCCCCATGAGGAGCATTGGCGGCCGCTGCTGGCCACCGTGCTGCTGATCGCGCTGCTGGTGACCAGTTGCATCCGCTGGTTCTGGAGGCCGTGGCTCGCCGCGCTGTGGGTGGTCGTCGTGCCATTGTTCTTCCTGCTGATGCGCGGCGATGCCTTCGCTCTGGCCTACGTGCCCACCGACTTGTGGGGCGGTCTGCCGCTCACCGTCATGCTGGCCACCTTCGGCATCGTGCTCGCGTTTCCGCTGGCCATCGTGGTGGCGCTCGGCCGGCGCTCCAACCTGCCGGCGATCCGTTCGCTGTGCATCGTCTACGTCGAGATGGTGCGCGGTGTCCCCCTGATCTCGGTGCTGTTCATGGCATCGTTCATGTTCCCGTTGTTCATGCCGGCGGGCAAGTCGCCCGACGTCCTGATCCGGGTGCTTGTGGGGATCACGCTGTTCTCGGCTGCCTACCTGGCTGAGGTGGTGCGCGGCGGGTTGCAGGCCCTGCCCAAAGGACAGATCGAGGCGGCGCAGACGCTCGGCCTGTCGTACTGGCAGACGCAGCGCAAGATCGTGCTGCCGCAGGCCCTGGCGCTCGTGGTGCCGGGCATCGTGAACAGCTTCATCGGGATCTTCAAGGACACGTCACTCGTGACCATCGTGTCGCTGTACGAGTTGACGGGCGCGATGAACCTGGCACTCAACTCGGACGCCAGCTGGCGGCCTTTCAAGATCGAGGCCTACCTGTTCATCGTCCTCATCTATTTCATCTTCTGCTTCTCCATGTCGCGATACAGCCTGTGGATCGAGAAGCAGGTCGGCCGCAGCAAGGTACGTTAATCCATGAACGAATCGATCATCAGCTTCGAAAAGGTCAACAAGTGGTACGGCAACAGCTTCCACGTGTTGCGCGACATCGACCTCCAGGTGCGCACCGGTGAGCGCATCGTCATATGCGGCCCGTCGGGGTCGGGCAAGAGCACGCTGATCCGGTGCATCAACCGCCTCGAGGAGCACCAGGAGGGCACCATCCGCGTCGATGGTCTCGAGCTGTCGGACGATATCAAGGCTATCGAGAAGGTGCGCAAGCAGGTGGGCATGGTGTTCCAGCAGTTCAACCTGTTCCCGCACCTCACCGTGCTCGAAAACCTCACGCTGTCGCCAATGTGGGTCATGAAGATGCCCAGGGCCGAGGCTGAGGAGCGCGCGATGCAGCAGCTCAAGCGCGTGCGCATCGCCGAACAGTGCGACAAGTATCCGCTTCAGCTATCGGGAGGCCAGCAGCAGCGCGTGGCGATCGCCCGCGCGCTGTGCCTGAAGCCCAGGATCCTGCTGTTCGACGAACCGACCTCCGCGCTCGACCCCGAGATGATCAAGGAAGTGCTCGACGTGATGACCGAACTGGCCAGCCAGGGCATCACGATGCTGTGCGTCACGCACGAGATGGGTTTCGCCAAGGCCGTGGCGGACCGTGTGATCTTCATGGACCAGGGCCAAATCGTCGAGCAGAACACGCCGCACGAGTTCTTCGGCAATCCGCGTAACGAGCGCAGTCGAGACTTCCTGTCGAAGATCCTCGGACACTGAGGCGCTGCAGGGCGGCGGCATCGGGGATCGTTTCCGGCTACTCGGTTGCGTGGCCTGGACGGTTTTGCGCACCCGCCGGCGGCCACGTTCAATATTGAAGAAAAACTCAATTGAACGTGATTCTGGTGAAATCTAAGCTGGGCGACTCGGGCGCTGCACAAGGCGCAGCGCCTCTAGTTCGGAGACAAGCTGCTCGAGATGAAGCCGCCTTAGACGCGCGACGCCTATCTCAGGCTGCGCAGGGCAGCCTGGCCTGAAGCAGATCCCCGAGCGCAGACCGACAAACAAAGGAAAAAAACCATGAAGCGTAGGGATGCAGTGCTCACATTGGCGGCAACCGCACTAGCGCCGTTTTCGCATGCCCAGGCAAAGTACCCAGCACAGCTGGTGAAGCTGGTCGCCCCGTTTCCCCCAGGAGGAACGGTCGACATCTTGTCCCGGGCGTTGGCCGACGCGCTCGGGCGTGAGCTGGGGCAGGCTGTGATCGTGGACAACCGCGGAGGCGCAGGGGGCACCATCGGCGCTGACTTTGTCTCCAAGGCGTCGCCAGATGGCTACACGGTGCTCTTCGGTGCCGTCCACCACGCCATCGCCCAGTCGGTCTACCCCAAGCTGGGCTATGACATTCGCAAGATGGTTCCCATCGGTTTGCTTGGACGAGTCAATCATGCCGTCATCGTCACGAACTCGCTGCCAGCAAAGAATGTGCAGGAGCTGGTGAACCTTCTGAAGGCATCCCCCGAGAAGTACAGCTATGCCACGCCTGGTCCGGGCACGATGCAGCACCTCATGACCGAGCTTTTCAAGAGCGTCACCGGCACGAGCATGACGCATATCCCGTACCGGGGCTCTGGCCCCGCGATGGTGGACTTGATCGCAGGCAACACACAGGTCATGTTCGAAACCATGCCCTCCGCCCTGCAACACATACGGGCGGGCAGCGTGCGAGCAATTGCCGTGACCGGGAGTCAACGCGCAGGCTACTTGCCAACGGTTCCGACGATTGCGGAAAGCGGTACACCCAACTATGACGCGACCAGCTGGTACGGTCTATTCGCACCCGCCGGGACGCCCGCGCCCGTCGTCGACCGCTTGAACCAAGCCATCAATGCTGCATTCGGGAACAAGAAGTTCCGTGAGCAGTGGATAGGTTTGGGCGCCGATCCGGGCGGCGGTGCGCCGGAGCAGCTGGCCAAGCTGACTGCTTCCGAAGTCGACCGCTGGGCTGCCGTGGCGAAGAAGGCAAACATCGCGGTGTAGTGCCGCTGCGGCAGCACGTCGAGTGCTCGGAAGTCCCCCCGTGTTGTGCGCGCCGGCGCCTTCCTCCACATCTCTCCGCACGCTTCACCCTGATGCCATCCGCTGTTTGGCCACGGCGTTGCGTGCCTGCATTCGCTCTGAAACACACCTTGGAGACGCAAGAATGAAAGTCACGAAGATCGAAGTACTGGAAGCCGAGCTTTCTGGTCAGAACGGCATTGCCTCTTGGTACCATGTATTCGCCAGGGTTCACACCGACGAAGGGGTGAGCGGACTAGGTGAAGTCGGGATGGCGTATGGCACCGGCGCCCAGGCCGCAGGGCCGATGGTGCTGGCATTGGGCCAGCGCTTCGTCCTGGGCCACGATCCGTTCTCCACGGAGACGATCTGGGAGCGCATGTTGCGCAAGTCCTTCTGGGCGGAAGGCGGGGGCCCTGTCGTTTTCGGAGCCATGAGCGCGATCGACGCAGCGCTTTGGGACATCAAGGGCAGAGCGCTGGGTCAACCGGTGCACCGGCTGCTTGGTGCAGACACGCCGCAGCCGCTGCGCTGCTATGCGAGCCAACTTCAGTTCGATTGGGGCAAGGAAGTGGTGAACCTCGTCGAACCAGCGCGGTATCGCGAAGCTGCCGTGCGGGCGCGAGAGGAGGGCTACGACTGCGTCAAGGTCGATCCGTTGATGGTCGCCGACGACGGCAGCCGCGCAGCAAGACTGCGTGGCATCCTGACGCCGGAACAGCGTCGCCAGGTGCGAGCTCGAATGGAAGCCGTCCGTGATGGCCTGGGGCCGGACGCCGACATCATCCTCGAGCTGCATTCCTTCACCTCTTCCGCCGGTGCGCTTCAGACTGCCGAGGTTCTGCAGGACCTGGGGATTCTCTTCATGGAAGAGCCTACCCACTACAACGGCGCGCACGCCCACAACCGTGTCGCTCGCAAGTCGCCGGTACCCATCGCCGCCGGCGAGCGAATGTACACGCGCTGGGGCTTCCTGCCTTACTTGGAAGCGGAGTCGTTGGACATGATCCAGCCGGACGTCGGTCTGGTGGGCGGCATCAGCGAAGCCTGCAAGATCGCGCACCTGGCCCACACCTTCGATGTGGGCGTTCAGGCGCACGTGTGCGGATCTCCGCTGGCCACGGCAATCGCGCTGCAGTTCGAAGCTGCGATCCCCAACTTCGAGATTCACGAGCACCACACCTATGCGCTGAAGGCCTGCAATCGTGATCTGTTCGTGGAGGACCTTCAACCGCATGGGGGGCGCTTCGATGTTCCGACAGCTCCGGGCCTGGGCATGACGTTCTCACCCGAAGCGGAGAAGCGCATGACCAAGACCTACGTCGAACTGGCCGGTTGACGGGTTCCCCGCCCGCCCACCGTTCTCATTCCGACAACTTAGGACATCATGAAATCTCTGCTCGCTACGATTCTGACGGCCTGTGCGGCAACTGCTGTCCTGGCGCAGGACGCCTATCCAACCAGGCCAGTCACCGCATTAGTGGGCTATTTGCCTGGGGGTGCGGCCGACCTCGTCATGCGCAGGCTGGCCGCCATCATGACGCCCAAGTTTCCCGCCGGCCTGATCGTCGACAACAAGCCAGGCGTCGGTGGGAGCCTGGCCGTTTCAACGCTCGCGAAGGCAAAGCCTGACGGCTATCAGTTTGCATTCGTTCCGAACTCCAATCTGGCGCTGTCACCTCAGGTCAACCAGCTGTCCTACAAGTCGCCTGACGATGTCGTTCCCGTGATCAACATCGTCAGCTTCTCCCCGGTGATGCTGGTGCCGACCGACTCGCCTTACAAGACGCTGCTGGATCTGATCCAGGTTGCACGAAAGTCACCGGAAAGCCTCAGCGTTGGTTTCCCGGGCGTGACCACCCTGAGCCACCTCAATCTGTTGGAGCTGCAGCGTGCGGCGGACGTCAAGTTCATCAACGTGGCCCAGAAGGGGTGGGGTGAAGGAGGGTCGCAGTTGCTCGGCGGCCATATCACGGCAGCGATCGCGCAGCCTATCGAAGCCGTGCCATACCTGAAGGCTGGGAAGATGCGCGCCATTGGCTCCTTCAGCGAAACCCGTCAATCCGGGCTGCCAGATGTGCCGACGATGAAAGAGCAGGGCGAGCCGGTGGATTTTGGGGTGCGGTATCTCCTTATCGTGCCCAAGGGGACGCCAGCAAGCGTGGTGAAGTACATCCACGATGCAGCAAAGGCCGCGATGGAGACCCCTGAATTCATGAAGTTCGCCGCGGACAACGCTCTGGACATTGCCTACCAGGATGGAAATTCCGCACAGGAGGCCGCCTGGGCCGACTATCGCAAGTACACACCCGTTCTCAAACAGAATGGCCTGCTGAAGTAGGCGTGGCTTCCGTGTGTGCCCTCCGGACGCGATTCTCCGATGGAGGCGATCTGGACAGATAGATCCGGATCGCGCGTCCAACACCATTCACTCAGAGCAGAAATGAAGATCCTGATCCCCGAACTCATTCACCCTCGGGCGCTGGAACGACTGCGCGCGGCACATGAGGTCGTGTTCGACCCCACGTTGTTCGCGCGGCAATCGGAGCTCCTGGCCGCGGCTCAGGATGCGCATGCTCTCATCGTCCGCAACCGCACACAGGTGAGGGATGACCTCCTTGACGCCCTCAGCAAGTGTCGTGCGGTCGGGCGACTCGGCGTCGGCTTGGACAATATCGACGTCCCGGGCTGTCGGGCCCGTGGCATTGAGATCGTTCCGGCAGTCGGCGCGAACGCACGGTCGGTCGCCGAGTACGTCGTCACATGCGCCATGCTGCTGCTGCGCTACTCCCACTACAGCGTGGGCAGCTCACTCGCCGATGGACGATGGGTTCGCCCCGCGAGACCCGAAGGGCACGAAGTCGCTGGACGGACGCTGGGCCTGATTGGTTTCGGGTCCATCGGGCAACTGACGGGGCGCCTGGCCAGCCGCCTCGATATGCGCGTCGTGGCCCATGACCCTTCGCTCCGGGCCGATGCCCCGATTGACTTCGAGTGCCAAATGCTGCCGCTGGACACGTTGCTCGCCACCAGCGATGTGATAAGTCTGCACATCCCACTGATGCCCGAGACCCGTGGGCTGATCAACGCTGAGCGGCTCGCATTGATGCAGCCTGGCGCGGTACTGATCAACGCCGCGCGCGGAGGCATCGTGGACGAGGCCGCGCTTGCGCATGCTCTATTGGAAGGGCGCCTTCGCGCAGCAGCCCTGGACGTGTTCGAAGACGAGCCGTTGCCGAGCGGCTCGGTACTCGCAGGCGTGCCCAACTTGCTGCTGACGCCGCATGTGGCGGGCGTCACTGCCGACTCGGAACTGCGCGTCGGCGAACTGGTCGCTGAACGCATTCTCACGTTGCTGAAGACGGCTGGTTGACTGGCTGCAAGTATTGAAGGACTCATGAGAGAGCATGCGACGCAAACCATGAAGAATGCAACCGACAAGACGATGCAGACGCACAGTGCCCATTGGGGCGTCTTTCAGGTCGGGACGGATCCCAGTGGCGCCCTCCATGTTCAACCCCATCCGGCCGACCCTGACCCCAACCCGCTGATCGACAATTTCCGCAACGCCTTGTCGCACCGCGCCCGCATCGCAACACCTATGGTGCGCAAAGGATGGCTGGAGAACGGGCCCGGCGCGGATGATCGCCGCGGCCGAGATGAATTCGTGGCGCTGAGTTGGGAGAAGGTGCTGGATCTCCTGGCGGGCGAACTGCGCCGTGTGAAAGAGGCTTTCGGGCCAGGCGCTGTTTTTGGCGGCTCATATGGCTGGTCCAGCGCCGGACGATTTCATCATGCACAGAGCCAAGTTCATCGGTTCCTGAACATCGCCCTGGGCGGATATGTACGCTCGGTCAACAACTACAGTGCTGGCGCGTCCATGGTCATCCTGCCGCATGTCGTTGGACAGATGGAGCAGATCGCCCGGCGGAGCGTCTCCTGGGACCAGATCGCCGAACATACAGAAGTGGTGTTGGCCTTTGGTGGCCTTGCGCTGAAGAACTCGCGCGTCGCTTCCGGCGGCGTCAGCCAGCATGTGGAGCGCGGATGCATCGCGATCGCCGCTACACGGGGTTGCCGGTTCGTCGGCATCACACCTCAGCGAAGCGACATGCCAGAGGAATCGCGCAGCGAATGGCTTTGCGTTACGCCGGGTACCGATACGGCGCTGATGTTGGCCTTGGCGCACACGCTGGTGAGTACGGGGCGACATGACCGCGCATTCGTTGAAAGATATTGCGACGGCTGGGAAAGGTTCTCAGACTATCTGCTCGGCCGCACCGACGGCATTCCGAAGTCGGCTGCTTGGGCTGCCCCCATCTGCGGTATTTCAGAGAACGCGCTCCTCGAACTGGCTCGCTCCCTGCCTGGCAAACGGGTGCTTGTCACAGTCTCCCATTCTCTGCAACGCGCCGAGCATGGGGAGCAACCGGTATGGATGGGCCTGGTGCTTGCAGCTCTCCTCGGGCAGATCGGCCTGCCCGGCGGAGGCTATGGCTATGCACTGGGAACGCTGGCGCACTACGGTCGACGCAACAACGCCGTTCCCGTCGGGTCGCTTCCCCAGGGACGCAATGGTGTGAGCGAATTCATCCCGGTTGCCCGCGTGTCCGACATGCTGCTGCACCCCGGGGAACCGTTCGACTACAACGGCCGACGGCTTACCTATCCGAACATTCGCCTGGCCTACTGGGCCGGCGGCAACCCGTTCCACCACCATCAGGATCTGGAGCGCCTGACGCAGGCGCTGCGCAGGCTGGAAACCTTCGTCGTTCACGAAGTCGTCTGGACCGCGACCGCGCGTCATGCGGACATGGTTCTTCCTTGCACCATGACGCTGGAACGCGATGACATAGGCGCAGGCCAGACCGATCCGCTCATGGTGGCGATGCGCCGAGTCTGTCCGCCTCATGGGATGGCACGTGATGACTACGACATCTTCTGCGACCTATCAAGACGGCTCGGAGCGCTCGACCTCTTCAGCGAAGGGCGAGATACGATCGGATGGCTGCGTTATCTGTATGAACCCACACGTGCGGCTCTGCTCGAGCACGGATTGCACGCGCCGTCATTTGAAGAGTTCTGGGCAGCAGGGGAACTGAAGCTTCCTCAGCTGCCCGACGATGGGGGAATGCTGCGGGCTTTTCGTGAAGATCCAGACGCATCTGCACTCCCAACGCCCAGCGGTCGCATTCAGCTCAGCAGCACGGTCATTGGAGCCTTCGGCTACGAGGACTGTCCTGCGCATCCTGCCTGGATTCCGCCGAAACATGGCCCTGCGGCGCAGCATCCTCTATGGCTCATCTCGAACCAACCCGCGGCCCGGCTGCACAGTCAACTCGACTTTGGGATGCACAGCCAGAGTACCAAACGACAAGGCCGAGAGGTCTGCACGATGCATCCAGCTGCAGCGGCGTCGCGCGGTATCGGTGAGGGCAGCTTCGTTCGGGTCTTCAATGGACGCGGGTCCTTCCTTGCTGTTGCGCGACTCTGCGCGGAGATGCACGAGGCCGTGGTTCAGGTCGCTACCGGTGCTTGGCTGGATCTGCATACGGGCCCCGATGGTCACCCGATGTGCGCGCATGGCAATCCGAACATTCTGACGTTTGACGAAGGCACTTCGCGACTGGCGCAGGGGTGCAGCGGGCAACTCTGCGCGGTCAATGTCGAGCGGTTTGTCGGCCAGCTTCCTCCGATCCGTGCATACGATCCACCCGTCGAGGATTGAGCGGATTTGCGGCGTCCTGCAAGATCCTGCGCCAGCCCGGCTGCCTTCGGGCTGCTCGGATTGGGGGAGCGTCGGCTTGGCGGCGCCTCCGCGCTAGGACGCGGCCGACCTCAACGGCGTCTTCACATCTCCCGTCCCTTTCGGTTCGGCTGTTACATCTCGACGCCGCGTTACGTGTCCCAGCACAGTGGACTGCCCGAGCGACACGCCCTTGGTGTAGGTCTTGCTCATGAAGTCGATGAAGTTGTCACGGAACTGGCGCGTGTGCGCATGCGCCAGTTCGTCGGCCTTGGCGACGTCCCGCGCTCGGATCGCCTCGAGCATCTCGTCGTGCTCGTCCGTCAACAGGTAGCCCTCGCTGGTCCGTTCGAGGAAATTGAAGTGCATGTGCATCATGCGCCGTCCCTGGTCGAGCAGGCGCTCGTAGAACCCCGCGAGATATGGGTTTTGCCCCGCATGCGCAATGGCCATGTGGAAGTCCTTGTTGGCAGCCGACATGGCCAAGTGATTGCCCGTCTTGACGGCTGTCTCGAATCGCCGCTGCTGGCGCGCAATGATCTTCAGGTCCTCTTCGGTCCGACATTCGGCAGCCAAGCGCGTATTCATGCGCTGAGCGATGTCCAGTGCGTCAACGTATTTCGGAAACGCCGAAAGCTCCAGCGGAGCAACGATCGTGCTGCGATTGGGCAGGGTCACGACCAAGTCCTCGCCGGCCAAGCGGATGAGGGCCTCGCGCACGGGCGAGCGTGACATCTCGAAGCGCTCCGCCAAGGTCGTTTCATCGAGCAGCTGACCGGGCGGCTGCTCGAGGGACAGGATTTCCGTCCTCAGCGCGTCGTAGACGCTCTTCCAGCCCGTGCCCTTGGCACGCTTGACCTCTTCTTCCAGTTCCATTTCTTGCCTCTTCGGGTTCCGAATCAAACATACCCGTGCGGGCAGTGTGTCGACATAGTGTATTCCCTATGCATCTTGCCGACATTGTGCCGACATACTTTCGTGTCGGCAGCGTGCCGACACAAGCTCGGGGCGCCAGCCGGCGCAAGCAAATTCGTTAAAGGAGATAGAGATGTCATTGAAGCTAACGAACCTCGCAGCACGGCTGTTCGCAGTCGTCGCCATTGGCGCCGCCGCCGTGGCCGCCACGGCCCAGACCCCTGCCCAGGGCTATTGGCAAGGGGTTCAGAAGGCCGGCGTGCTGCGCTGCGGTGCCGCTGTCGCGCCGCCGTACGTCATGCGGGACCCCGCAACAGGTGAGTACTCGGGATTCTTCGCGGACCTTTGCCGGCAGTTCGCGGACACCCTCAAGGTCAAGCCGCAGTTCGTGGATACGAACTGGGACAACATCGTTGCCGGCCTGCAGTCGGGAAAGTGGGACATGTCGCTCGCGTTGAACCGTACGCCGGCGCGTGCGATGGCCGTGAATTTCTCGATCCCGGCCATGCAGTACTCGATCTCGCTGGCATACAACAAGACCAACCCCAAGGTCCAGGCCAATCCGCGGAGCGTGGCTGACATCGACAAGCCCGAGATCACGCTGGCCGTCATGTCCGGAACGGCAGCGGACAAGGCTATTTCGGCAGCAATCAAGAAGGCCAAGTTGCTGCGCCTGCCCAGCGCCGACGAGACGCGCCTGGCCGTGATCTCCAAGCGCGCGGACCTGGTCGTCGACGCCGCCGACACCAACCTTCTCTTCGTCCAGTCCAACCCCGATTGGGCGGTGGCGTACAACCCGTCGCCGGCGCTGGCTTCCCAAGGGGTCGCGTTCGGCTTGCCGTTGCAAATGGCCGCCTCCGACGTCGCGGTCGTGAACATCTTCCTGGAGGAAAAGGTCGCCACGGGAGAGGTCGATGCGTTGATCCACAAGTCGGTCGATCAAGTGCTCAAGAGCGTTGCAAAGAAGTAGGGGACTGCCATGCAAGCAATAGCGCCCGACACGAGCGTCAATCGGCGTTCAGCCCTGCAAAGTCAGACCTCCGGAACTCCCGCTCGCCAGCACGGGGACTCGACCATGGTGCCCAGCGCGACTCAGCCGCTCGTGAAGGTGGCCGGCCTGCACAAGAGCTACGGGCCGCAGATCCAGGTGCTCAAGGGCCTGGACATCGAAATGAAACCCGGCGAGCGCCTGGTGGTGATCGGCCCGAGCGGAGGTGGCAAGAGCACCCTGCTTCGCGTCATGATGGGCCTCGAACAGATCGACAAGGGTTGCGTCATGTTCGACGGCAAGCCCTACATCAGCGTCAAAGAGGGCCAGCACAAGACCCTGATCGACACCGCGGTGCGCCGAGAGATTGGCATGGTGTTCCAACACTACACCTTGTTTCCGCACCTGAATGTTGTGGAGAACTTGATCCTCGCGCCCTGCAAGGTGCGCGGCGAGGGCAAGCGGCAGGCCACTGAACGTGCTGAAGGCCTGCTCGCGCGCTTTGGGCTGAGCGCCAAAACGCGCGTCTACCCGAGCCAACTGTCCGGTGGGCAAAAGCAGCGCGTGGCAATCGCTCGTGCGCTCATGCTTGAGCCGAAGCTGATGCTTTTCGACGAGGTCACTTCCGCCCTTGACCCGGAGCTGGTGGCCGAAGTGGAGCAGGTGATCATGCAGCTTGCCGGCCAAAACATGCCGATGATGATCGTGACCCACGACATGTGGTTCGCGAAGCACATTGCCTCTCGAGTCGTGTTCTGCGCCGGCGGGGTGGTCGTGGAGGATGGCCCTCCCGAACAAGTCCTGGGATCGCCGCTGTGCGCGCGGACGAAGGAGTTCATCGACCGGGTTTTTCACATCCGTCAGTGAGGCGCGCATGTCATACGCATTCGACTTCCACTCGATCACGCAAAACCTCGGGCCGCTGCTCGAAGGACTCGTCACGACCATTGAACTGACGCTCGCCGCCAACGTGGTGGGTCTCACGTTGGGGTTCTTGATCGCGATGCTCACGCTCAGCCGCTGGAAGGCGCTTCGTTTGCCGGCCACCTTGTTCGTCGAATTCTTTCGGTGCACGCCGGCAATCGTTCAGGTGATCTGGATCTTCTATTGCGTGCCGATCCTGTTTGACGTGTACTTCGACGCGGTCGCGATGGGCATACTCGCGCTGGGCCTGAACCTCGCCGCTTTCAACGCGGAGGCCTATCGCGCTGCAATCCAAGCCGTTCCGCGTGAGCAACTGGATGCGGGCGTTGCCCTTGGGCTCAATCCGCTGCAGCGCGTCTTGTACATCGTGCTTCCCAGCGCCGTGCGCACTTCGGTGCCAGTGCTCATCACAAACGGCATCGGTACCTTCCAGCAAAGCGCATTGGTTGCACTCGTCGCTGTTCAGGAACTGATGTACGTCGGCAAGTCCCTGGCGACTGAGTCGTACCGACCGATCGAGACCTTCACCGTCGTGGCGCTGGTCTATTTCGCGGTCTCCTTTCCGGTGTCGCAGCTCGTCGAGTACTTCGAGCGGCGTCGCGGTGCGGCTGGAATTTGAAGGAGTCTCGCCATGAAAACCGATTTCACCATGCTGCTGGGATTCAAGGCGGCCCTGTTCCAGGGCTTGCTGACAACGCTGAAGCTGACGCTGATCTGCATTGTCCTGGGTTGCGTACTTGGTTTCTTCGTCGGGTTGGCGCGGGGCTCAGGCAGCCGCTGGCTGCGCGGTACCACCCGACTCTATGTCGAGTTCTTCCGCGGCACCCCGGTCATCGTGCAGCTGTTCTGGATCTTCTTCTGCCTCCCCCTTGTGCTCGGCGTAGAGCTGTCGAACCTCACTTCTGCCGTGATCGCCCTTACCTTGTACATGGGCGCCATTACAAGCGAGACGTTTCGCGCGTCCCTCAGGAGCGTGGGGCGAGAGCAGCTCGATGCGTGCGTAGCCCTGGGCCTTCCGAAGCGGATTCAGGTTGCCAATGTCATCTTGCCCCAAGCACTACTGAGATCCATTCCGACGCTGCTTTCGAATTGCGTCAGCCTCTTCAAGGAGAGCGCGCTCGTCTCCGCAGTCGGAATGGCCGACCTGATGTTCGTCGGCCAGAACATTTCCAACAACACAGCCCGCCCGATCGAGGTTCTGACGGCTGTTGCGCTGATCTATTTTGCTATCGCGTTCCCTCTCACTCGCGCTGTGACGGGCGTGGAAAGGCGGCTGCTTTCGAAGCTCGCTGCCTGACCTGCTCCAACTTTCAACCATTTCGTCTAGGAGATCATCATCATGAAAATGACCGGCGTCATGCCTGCCCTCGTCACCCCGTTCGACGCGAACGGAAAGATCGACTTCAAGAGCTTCGAGAAGCTGCTGAACAAGCTGCGCGCCGATGGCGTGAAAGGCTGGGTGCCATGCGGCTCCACCGGCGAATACAACGCGCTGACCGCGGACGAGCGCGCCTCGGTCCTTAAGTTCGTCGCCGAGTTCGCCAACAAGGACGAGCTGCTGATTGCCGGCACTAACGCCGGCTCCACCTGGGAAGTCATCGAACACACCCGGTGTGCCCGCGAACTCGGCTACAAGACCGTCCTCCTGTCCGCTCCCTTCTACGCGACCCCGGCTGTCGATGAGCTCATTCGACACTATCAGTCGGTGCTCGATGCTGTGGATGTCGAGATCGTTCTCTACAACTATCCGCCCAAGGTCGGGGTCGAGGTTGGCCTGCCGGTGCTGGAAGCGTTCAAGGACAACCCCCGGGTCATCGGCATCAAGGAATCCAGCGGCAACCTCCTGCGCGCGATCGACATCCGCGCACGCTTCGGCGATCGCTACCAGGTCACGAACGGATCCGATGACCAGACGTTGGACTTCTTCCTGTGGGGCGCCACCTCCTGGATCTGCGGTCCGGCCAACTGCATGGCCAAGGCATGCGTGGACCTGGTGAACACGATCGAATCCGGCGACTGGCTTGCCGCGCGCGACAAGATGCAGGTCATCTACGGGGCCATGTCGAGCTTGGAAAGCGGAAAGTTCGTCCAGAAGGTGAAGTACGGCTGCGAACTCGCTGGCACGCCCGTGGGTCTCGCTCGTCAGCCCTTGCTCGAGCTCACGGCCGAGGAGAAGGCGGCCTTCCGTAAAGCCATGGAACCCGTGATCGGTTGATTGCCGTGGCCTCCAGCGGACTCAATTCGGTCACCGTTGTCGGCGCGGGGATTGTCGGCACGGCGGTAGCACTTGAACTCCAGCGCCGCGGAGGCCGGGTGACGCTCGTTGATCGGGACGAGCCTGGCAGGGGCGCGTCATTCGGCAACATGGCGAGTATCGCGGTGACCGAATTCATGCCTTCGTCGCGGCCTTCGATGTGGTCGCGCCTGCCGGGCTGGATCCTTGACGCCGAAGGACCGGTCCGGCTCAAGCCGTCCTACTTGCCGCAGCTAACGCCTTGGTTCCTGCGTTTCATTGCTGCGAGTACACCACGGCGTGTGAAGGAACTGGAGGCCGCAGGCGCTGTTCTGTGCAAGCGCGTCTACGAAGACCTGCTGCCAATGTTGCAGGAGGCAGGAGTTACTGAAATGCTCAGCGAGGAAGGCTGTCTCAGCCTCTACGCTGACGACGCGGAATTCAGGGCCGACCGCGAACATCTGGAGGTCATCGAGCGCTTCGGCTTCGAGACACGCATCCTCGAAGGCGAGGCAATCCAGGGTCTGGAGCCGGCGATCAGTCGCCAGATTCGCCGGGCCGTTCTGTTTCCGCAGAACCGGTCCATCAGCAGCCCCTATGACCTCGTCTGCGCGCTGCTTCGCCGGTTCAAGGAACTTGGCGGGAAGGTCGAGCAAGGAGATGTCGGCGGGTTCGAACGCGCCAGCTCCTCGCTTGCCGCGATCAGGCTCAAGGATGGCCGTCGCCTCGAGGCACGCTCGGCGGTCATCTGTGCCGGCGCGTACACCGGCAGGCTGTCCAGGATGCTCGGTGAATCGATCCCGATGGAAACCGAGCGCGGCTACCACACGCAGATCATGGCCTCCGGAGTCAGCATGCGGCACTCGATCATCTGGCCTGCAAAAGCGTTCATGGTCACACCCACCGCCGGCGGGATTCGCGTCGGAGGCACCGTGGAGATGGCCGGACTCGATGCGCCGCCCGACTACCGGCGTGCGCGCGTGCTGGTCAAGCGGGCGCAAGAGGCGTTGCCCGGCTTGCGAGTCGAGCAGCATTCCGAATGGATGGGCCATCGCCCGGCCTTGCCGGACACCGTGCCGGTGATCGGACCGTCTGCAACGACGCCAGGCGTCTTCTACGCGGCAGGTCATGGCCACTTGGGTCTGACCTATGCCGCGACGACCGCGCGGCTGATCGGCGACCTGGTCAACAAGATTGCGCCACCGATCGACATGTCGCCCTACCGGGCCGATCGCTTCTGAGGAGCAAACCATGTCTGATGCATCAGGTCCTGTTGCGACGTCCGATCAGCCCGTGGCCATCATCACCGCGGCCGGCCGGGGGATCGGCGCGGCGATTGCTCACGAGCTTCATGGGCGCGGCTATCGTCTCGCTCTCATGTCTCCATCCGGCAATGCCGAGCGCCTCGCCACGGAGCTGGGTGCGATCGGCTTGACCGGCAGCGTAGAGGACAAAAGTCACCTGGCACAACTCGTCGCGATGACATTGGACGCCTACGGCCGCATCGATGCGGTGGTCAACCACACGGGCCATCCGCCCAAGGGTGACCTGCTCGAGATTGCGGACGAGGACTGGCAGGTCGGCAACGATCTGGTGTTCCTTCCGGTGATCCGCATGGCCCGGCTCGTCACGCCTTGCATGCTGAGTCAGCGCAAGGGCGCATTCCTCAATATCACCACGTTCGCCGCCTTGGAGCCTTCGCTCAAGTTCCCGGTCTCATGTGCATACCGAGCCGCTGTGGCGAGCTTCACGAAGCTCTACGCTGATCGCTATGCGCCCGAGAACATCCGGATGAATGCGCTGCTGCCCGGATACACGGACAGTCTCAACCACGCTGCCGAGACTGCTGATTCGATTCCGATGAAGCGAATCGGGTCCGTGGTTGAAGTCGCCAAGACCGCAGCCTTCCTCCTTTCGGATGACGCGGCCTACATCACTGGACAGAACATCCGCGTCGACGGCGGAATCACTCGACATCTCTAGCCTTCAAACATCATGAGAAACGAACTCTTCATCAATGGTGAATGGACCCTGCCTGCCAAGCGCGGCACCTTCGACGTTATCAATCCCGCGACCGAGGAGGTGATTCACCATGCCCCGGCAGGCACCGCCGAGGATGTCGATGCAGCAGTACGGGCCGCGCGCGCTGCATTCGACCATGGCCCGTGGCGACGGACGACCGGCAGGGACCGCGCGGTCTTTCTCAGGAGCTTTGCGCGGATCATCCGCGAGCGACTCGATGAGCTGTCCGAGATGGAAGTACTGGACAACGGCAAGCCTCTGCCTGAAGCAAAGTGGGACATCGGGGACGCGGCTGGCTGTTTCGAGTACTACGCGGGACTGGCCGAGGAACTGGACACACAGCCGAGCGAGCCTGTCACCCTGAGCGATGACCGATTCACGTCGAAGGTTGTGCGCGAGCCCACAGGGGTGGCGGGCGCCATCATCCCTTGGAACTACCCCTTGCTGATGGCTGCCTGGAAGGTTGCGCCCGCACTGGCTGCCGGATGCACCATGGTCTTGAAGCCATCGGAGCTGACGCCGCTCACCGCTCTCGAGCTGGGTGCGATCGCCCAGGAGATCGGCCTGCCTCCGGGGGTGCTCAATATTGTCACGGGACTCGGGCCGCAGGCTGGGCAACCCTTGTGCGACCACCCTGGTGTGGACAAGCTGGCGTTCACTGGCTCCGTGCCCACGGGCGCAAAGATCATGGCTGCCGCGGCGCGCGACATCAAGAACGTGAGCCTCGAACTTGGCGGCAAGTCTCCCTTCATCGTTTTCGAAGACTCCGACATTGAGCAGGCCGTCGAATGGATCCTCTTCGGGATATTCTGGAACCAGGGGCAGGTCTGCTCGGCGACGTCCCGCGTGCTCGTCGCGCGGTCAATTTACCCGCGGCTTCTGGACCGATTGGTCGAAGAAGCGCGCAAGATCCGAATCGGTGACGGCATGAAGGAGGGCACGCTCCTTGGGCCTTTGGTCTCGAAGGGTCAGTACGAGAAGGTGCTCGCTGCGATCGCGCAGGCGGAGCGCGAAGGCGCAAGGATCGCATCCGGTGGCGCCCGCGCGCAAGACATGGAATCCGGCTACTTCGTGGAGCCAACCATTCTGGTCGATGTGCCACTCGAAAGCTCCGCCTGGAAAGAGGAGATCTTCGGACCCGTGGTGTGCGTTCGCGCTTTCACATCGGAAAGCGAGGCCGTTCAACTGGCCAATGACAGTCCATTCGGGCTGGCGGGTGCAGTGATGTCCAAGGACGAACGCCGCGCCGAAAGAGTCGCGGCGGCGCTGCGTGCCGGGATCGTATGGATCAACTGCTCCCAGCCCACTTTCACGGAGGCACCCTGGGGCGGCTACAAGCATTCCGGGATCGGGCGTGAACTGGGCCGCTGGGGTCTGGACAACTACCTGGAAACGAAGCAGATCACCCGCTACGTCACCGACAAGCCGTGGGCTTGGTACATCAAGTAGGAGCTCATGATGGAACCCCTTCGCTGGACCCATTCGCTCGAGCTCTTGCTGGTCCACTGCCAGGGCGAGATCGGCAAAGTGATCGTCAATGGCGCGCCGGAGATTCCCGGGGCCACCATGCTCGAGAAGATGAACTACATCAACGAGCGCGACGACAGCTTGCGACGATTCGTCACGTTGGAGCCTCGTGCAAGCGTGAACATGTCGGTCAACTTGCTGCTGCCTTCGACGCGCGACGACGCTGATGCCGGCTTCATCGTTCTGCAGTCCGACCGGGCTCATCCCATGTCCGGGAGCAACTGCATCTGTGTGGTGACGGCGCTGCTCGAATCGGGGCGTGTGAAGATGACGGAGCCGGAAACGACGGTTCGACTCGATACCCCTGCTGGCCTCATTACGGTGAAGGCTCGTTGTGAGAACGGTCGTTGTGAGTCGGTCAGCTTGGACAACGTGCCGGCCTTCGTGGAAGCGCTGGACAAGGCCATCAGCACGCCGAAGTGGGGCGACATTAGCATCGACGTCGCGTTCGGAGGGGTCTACTACGCCATCGTGGACGTGAAGCAACTCGGTCTGTCGATCGCTCCGGAAAATGCGAGAGCGCTTGCCGAAGCAGGCATCGAAATCAAGCAGTTGGTCGCCGACCAGGTTCGAGTCAGTCACCCCGAACTCCCAAGCGTGAATCGGATCGCCTACGTGATGTTCCGCGATCAGGATGACGACGGCAGCGTGCGTACCTGTACAACCCTGCTTCCCGGACGCGTAGACCGCTCGCCGTGTGGCACGGGAAGTTCGGCGAACCTCGCAGTGCTTCACGCCAGAGGGCTCGTCAAGCCCGGCGATAGCCGGCGCTCGCGTTCCATCATTGGCGGCGAATTCGTGGCCACCGTGGTTGGCGAAACCAAAGTCGCAGGGCGCCCCGCCATCTATCCCCGGATCACGGGCCAGGCATGGATCTATGGCGTCGAGCGTCTCCGGATGGACGCGTTGGACCCGATGGCGAAAGGCTTTGTGCTTTCGGATTCATGGGGTCCGTACGTCAACGCGCTCTGATCAGAAGCTGTCGCGGGCGCTTCAGCTGATACTAAGTTGCGTTCAAAGATATAGAAGTTATCCAATCGAAACCGGTCATCGATCGGGTTCTCTCGTGATCTGATTCGAGCGCCACCAGCCCTGTCGTGAGGGCGCGTTCGACGGCGTCGAGGTTGGCGAAGACATGGTTGGCAAAGCAGTCCTCGCGAATCGCCTCCCACAGATGCTCGGCCGGGTTGAGTTCGGGGCTGTACGGAGGCAGGTAGATCAGTCGCATGTGATCCGGGACCGCGAGTTGACCTGCCAGATGCCAGCCCGCCTGGTCCATGACCATCACGATGAATTCCTCGACATGGCGCTGGGCGACCTCGGCCAGGAATAGCGACATGGTCTCGGCGTTCACCCAGGGCAGCACGAGGCTGTCCATCACGCCGTCGTGTGGGCTGACGGCACTGAAGGCATAGATGTACTTGCGCTCCAGGCGAGCGCCGACGACAGGTCGAATGCGGTGTGGCGCCCAGCAGCGACGCGGCGTGCCCAGCAATCCGAATCGCCCCTCGTCCTGGAACATCAGCCGCACCGCGCGACCTTGTTCAGCCTGGCGCACGACCTCTTGGCGTACCTGGCGGCGGAGTTTTTTTAAAGGCGGCCTGTGCCGCGACGTCCGCCTTGGGATGCCGGGGCCGGGGCACGACCTTGCGCCAGCCGTGACGGTCGAGCAGCCGATAGATCGTCGAGGGCGCCACCGCCTTGCCGAGTTGCTTCTGGTAGGCCTGCTGGATCTCAGCTACCGTCAACATCCCGCCTGCCTGTGCGCGTTCGACGAAGGGTGCCAGCAACTCCTGCTCCTGTTCGGCGCTCAAATGCTGGTGGTGTCTGCCACCGCGGCCTCGAAGATCGAAGATGGCATCACCTTCCTTGGCCCATCGAGAGTGCATCACATGCACGGTGGTGGTTGACCAACCCAGCAACTGTGCAATCTGCGCGGCCGAGCTGCCCAGCGTGGCCCTGATCAGCACGCACTGGATGCGCTGGTACTGCGCATGGCTGTCGGCTTGCTTGAGCCGTTCTGCCAAGCGCATCACGGTCGCCTTATCCCCAACGATCAGACTCTTCATCCACGACTCCTTGAAGTACGTGGACAGACATGATATCTAATCTATTGAACGCAAATTGGTATGAGAGGAGGGCGGTTGGTCGGAGCAGACAGTCAAGTTTGCTGCATTCCGATCAAAGAACCGTGGAAGTTTCGGGTCCGATGCCCATAGAGTCCGTGAATCGTCCTTCCAAACCAACATCTTCCAGCAGGTTTGACTATGAGAGTACTTGTTCTCGGCGGCGGCGTCATCGGCATCACCACGGCCTACTACCTCGCCCGCGCAGGAGCCGAGGTTACGGTGCTCGACCGCCAAGAAGGCTTGGGGCAGGAGACCAGCTTCGGCAACGCTGGCCAGGTCTCGCCGGGCTATTCGACGCCTTGGGCCGCGCCTGGTATCCCGCTGAAGGCGCTGAAATGGATGCTACAGCCCGAGCACGCGCCACTGGCCATCCGCCCCGACGGCACACTCTTTCAACTGCGCTGGATGGCGCAGATGCTGCGCAACTGCTCGCCCGATCGCTATGCCGTGAACAAGGAACGGATGAT
Organism: Variovorax sp. HW608; assembly: GCF_900090195.1. Classification (NCBI taxonomy): domain Bacteria; kingdom Pseudomonadati; phylum Pseudomonadota; class Betaproteobacteria; order Burkholderiales; family Comamonadaceae; genus Variovorax; species Variovorax sp. HW608. The sequence continues at coordinate 1,527,604 of NZ_LT607803.1, read as the reverse complement.
GCGGGTTGCCGAGTACAGCCGCGATTGCCTGCGCGCGCTGCGGGCCGAGACGGGCATCCAGTACGAGCAGCGAACCGGCGGCACGCTGCAACTGTTTCGCAAGCAGCAGCAACTCGACGCCGTCGAACGCGACATCGCGGTTCTGCAGGAATGCGGCGTTCCTTACGAGTTGCTGGATCGCGATGGCCTCGCTCGCGTCGAGCCTGCCCTCGCGAAGACCGGAAAAGGAATGGTTGGTGGCCTGCGGTTGCCGAACGACGAAACGGGCGATTGCCACTTGTTCACCAACCAGTTGGGGGACCTTGCCCGCGGCATGGGCGTCGACTTCCGTTTCGGCGTGAAAGTGGAGCGGTTGTTGAAGGAGGGCGGCCGCATCGTTGGTGTCCGTGTGGACGGCAAGGTGATGACCGCGGACCGCTACGTGCTCGCGTTTGGAAGCTACTCGCGGTCCGCGTTGGCGCAGCTGGACCTGGACATTCCGGTTTATCCGGTCAAGGGCTACTCGCTCACCGTGCCATTGGTCGACCCCGGCCTGGCACCGCAGTCGACCGTGCTCGACGAAACCTACAAGATTGCGGTCACGCGCTTCGACAACCGCATTCGCGTTGGCGGCATGGCCGAGCTGGGTGGCTTTGATCTGCGACTCAACCCGCGCCGCCGTGCGACGCTCGAAAAGGTGGTTGGTGAGCTTTTTCCGGGTGGTGACATCCTTGCAGCCAGCTTCTGGACCGGCCTGCGCCCGATGACGCCGGATAGCACGCCGATCCTCGGCGCCACACCGCTGGCGAACCTTTTCCTCAATACCGGACACGGCACGCTGGGTTGGACCATGGCCTGCGGCAGCGGCAAGCTGGTATCGGACCTGGTCATGGGCCGTCGGCCCGAGATCAGCACCGACGGGCTGGCGATGGATCGCTACTCCAGCGCCGTGCGCCTGGCCGCGCGGCAACCCGGCGGTCTCCCGGCATGACCCGCCCCAGCCGGGCGCTGATCGACATTCAAGCCCTTCGGAGAAACTACCGCCTGGCTCGAGAGCTTCATGGTGGCCGGGCCCTCGCGGTCCTCAAGGCGAACGCCTATGGGCACGGTGCCGTCGCGTGCGCGCGAGCGCTGGGGTCGGCAGCGGATGGGTTCGCAGTCGCATTTCTGGACGAAGCGATCCAACTGCGCCAGGCCGGAATCGAGGGCCCTATCCTCGTCCTCGAAGGATGCTTCACGCAGGCGGAGCTTGTCGAAGCGCATGCAAACAACTGCTGGGTTGCTGTTCACCAAGAAGAGCAACTGAGAGCCTTGGAACAGGCGCCTTCGCAGATCCGCGGCATTCATGCATGGCTCAAATTCGACAGCGGCATGCGTCGGGCAGGATTCCCACTCGCTCTAGCCAATACAGCCGCCCAGCGCCTCCAAAGCTGCGAGGCCGTGTCGCGCATGACGCTCATGACTCATTTCGCCAGGGCGGACGAACGTGATTCGCAAGCCACCGCAAGGCAAATTGCAGCGTTCGATACCGCAACCGCCGGAATCTCCGCCGAACGAAGTCTTGCAAATTCAGCCGGACTTCTCGCGTGGCCCGCCGCCCGTCGTGACTGGGCTCGTCCTGGAATCCTGCTCTATGGCGCCGATCCGCTTCCGGGAAGCCCGAGCGCACTCTCGCCGGTCATGACGTTGGAGAGCGAGGTCTTCGCCGTGCGCGAACTGCAAGCCGGTGACGCACTCGGCTATGGCGCTCACTACGTTGCCGCGGTGCCGCGGAGAGTTGGCCTGGTGGCGATTGGCTACGCTGACGGTTACCCACGAACGGTGCCTCAGGGAACACCGGTGATGGTCGGGGCACACCGGACTCAGATCATCGGCCGGGTCTCGATGGATATGTTGACCATTGACCTGACGGATGTTCCGAGCGAGGGGGTGGGAAGCAAGGTCGAGCTCTGGGGAAAGAACATTCCGGTCAATGACGTGGCATCGGCGGTCGGGACGATCGGGTATGAACTGCTGTGCCACGTTCAGCGGGTGCCTCGCATCTACGAGGACGCGATCGCGGCGGCGTGACGGATTGGGCCGAAAGGCCTGTCCTCTCGCCGGCGTTGAATCGACGTGCACGAATGGAAAGACGGCGCGCCGGCTGCTCTGAGCCGGCGCGCCGCGAGCATTGCTTTGCGGTGCGGACTACTTGGCCGTGGGCATCACAAACTCAGCGCCCTTGCTGATGCTCTCGGGCCAACGCTGCATGATCGACTTCTGCTTGGTGTAGAAGCGCACGCCTTCCTCGCCGTAGGCGTGCATGTCGCCGAAGAGCGACTTCTTCCAGCCGCCGAAGCCATGCCATGCCATCGGCACCGGGATCGGGACATTGATGCCCACCATGCCGACCTGAATGTGGCGACTGAATTCGCGCGCCACGTTGCCGTCGCGGGTGAAACAGGCCACCCCGTTGCCGAACTCGTGAGCGTTGATGAGGTCGACTGCCTCCTTCAGATCATTCACGCGCACACAGCCGAGCACCGGGCCGAAGATCTCTTCCTTGTAGATGCGCATGTCGGGCGTGACGTGGTCGAACAGCGTGCCACCCAGCCAGAAGCCGCCATCGCAACCTTCGCCGGCCTGGGTGCACTTGAAGCCGCGGCCGTCCACCAAGAGCTTTGCGCCTTCTTGCTCGCCCAACTCGATGTAGCCGCTGATGCGCTGATGCGCGGCACCCGTGACGATAGGGCCCATCTCGGCTGCCAGGTTCTCGCCATCCAGCACCTTCAGCGACTTGGTGCGCTCGATGAGCTTGGGCAACAACCTGTCCGCTACGTCGCCCACCAGCACTGCGACGCTGATCGCCATGCAGCGTTCGCCGGCCGAGCCGAAGCCCGCGCCGATGAGCGCGTCCACCGCCTGGTCGATGTCCGCATCGGGCATCACCACCATGTGGTTCTTGGCCCCGCCGAGTGCCTGCACGCGCTTGCCGTGGCGCGCCCCGGTCTCGTAGATGTAGTTGGCGATGGGGGTAGAGCCGACGAAGCTGATCGCCTGGATATCCGGATGGTCCAGCAGAGCGTCAACTGCGACCTTGTCGCCTTGAACAACGTTGAAGACACCGTCGGGCAGGCCGGCCTGCTTGAGCAGCTCGGCGATGCGCAGCGAAGGGCTCGGGTCGGTCGGGCTGGGTTTGAGAATGAATGTGTTGCCCGCGGCGATCGCCACCGGGAACATCCACATCGGCACCATGACCGGGAAGTTGAACGGCGTGATGCCCGCGACCACGCCCAGCGGTTGACGCAGCGTCCAGTTGTCGATGCCGGTGGAGACCTGCTCGGTGTAGTCGCCTTTCAGGAGCTGGGGAATGCCGCAGGCGAACTCCACGATGTCGATGCCGCGCGAAACCTCGCCTTGCGCGTCCGTGAAGACCTTGCCGTGTTCGGCGGTGATCAGGTGCGCGAGCTCATCGCGGTGCTTGTTGAGCAGCTCGAGGAACTTGAACATCACGCGCGCGCGGCGGATCGGCGGTGTGTTGGACCAGGCAGGAAATGCGGCTTTCGCTGAAGCGACTGCGTCATTGACCTGGTCCACAGCAGCCAGACCCGCACGGCCCGTGACCGAGCCGGTGGCGGGGTTGAAGACGACCTGGGTTCGACCCGAGGTGTTGGCGACGACCTTGCCGTCGATGAAGTGGTCGATTGCGGCGATGCTGCTTTTCATTGGGAGTGTCTCGGTTGAAGTGAGTGGGAGAAATAGGGAGGGTCAGGGCTGCGCGTTGAGCGCTTCGGACAACGCGTCGATGAGTGCGGTGACTTGCTTGGGCTCGGAGAGGAACGGGGGTGCGAGCTGAATCGTGTCGCCGCCAAAGCGAACGTAGAAGCCCTTTTCCCAGCACCGCATCGCGATCTCGAACGGACGACGTGCGGGCTCGCCCGGCAGGGCTTCGATCGTCAGGCCGGCTGCGAGACCGAAGTTCCGGATGTCCAGGACGTGCTTCGAGCCCTTCAGGCTATGCACTGCGTCCTCAAACTTTGGCGCGAGCTCCCGAACACGGGCCGGAGCATCTTCCTTCTCAAGGACATCCAGGGTCGCCAGCGCTGCAGCGCACGCGACCGGATGTGCAGAGTACGTGTAGCCGTGCGGAAATTCGATGTTGTATTCCGCACCACCAGCATCCATGAAGGCTTGGTAGATCTCTGCCTTCGCTACGACACCGCCCATCGGGATCACGCCGTTCGTGACCTGCTTGGCGAAGTTGATGATGTCCGGAGTGACGCCGAATGCGTCCGAGCCGGTCCATGCGCCAGCGCGCCCGAAACCCGTGATCACTTCGTCGAAGATCAGCAGGATGTTGTTCTGAGTGCAGATCTCCCGCAGCCGCTGCAGGTAGCCCACCGGCGGCACGACGACGCCTGCGGAGCCAGAGAACGGCTCGACGATGACGGCTGCGATATTGGAAGCGTCATGCAGCGCGATGAGTTCAAGTAGTTCGTCGGCAAGCTCACGCCCGTTTTGCGGCATCCCGCGGCTGAAGGCGTTGCTGGCGAGCAAGGTGTGGGGCAGGTGATCTGCACTCAGGCCCTCTCCGAAGAGCTTCCGATTGCCCCCGATACCGCCAACGCTGATGCCACCGTAATTCACGCCGTGGTAGCCCTTCGCGCGGCCGATGAGCCGCGTCTTCGACGACTGGCCTTTGAGGCGCCAGTAGGCGCGGGCCATCTTCAAAGAAGTGTCGGCGGCCTCCGAGCCGGAGCCGACGAAGAACACATGGTCCAAACCTTCGGGCATCTTCGAGGCAATGCGTTCTGCGAGTTGAAACGCCAGCGGCTGACCGAACTGGAACGGAGGGGCGTAGTCGAGCTTCGCAACCTGCTCGCTAACGGCGCGGACGATCTCGGGGCGTGCGTGACCCAGTCCGCAAGTCCAGAGGCCCGACAAGCCGTCGAAGATCTGGCGTCCCCGCGAATCGCGGTAGTAGCACGCGTCTGCACTCACCAAAATGCGAGGATCCTTTTTGAACTGACGGTTGCTCGTGAAGGGCATCCAGTGCGCCTTGAGTTGGGCTTCGGTGGGAAGCGGTGACGAACGGGAGATGTCGCTGAGGTCCATGGCGCAGATGTGACGGCTGGTTGGGATGAGACGGATTCTGGAGACGGGGAAAGTTCCAGTAAACTGACTTCTTTGCCAGTTCACCTTCATAGGATTGAAACTTATGGTCAAGAAGGCGCTACTTGGCCAGGTCAGCGACACTGAGATTCGCCTGTTGAGGATCTTCAAGGCCGTCGTGGAATGCGGTGGACTGGCCGCCGCCGAACTCGAGTTGAACATCGGGCGCTCGACTGTGAGCCGTCACGTCAAGGATCTCGAAGAGCGGCTGGACCTCGTGCTATGTCGCCGCGGTCGTGCAGGATTTGCGCTCACGCCGGATGGACAGCGTGTCTACGAAGGGACCGTGCACCTGCTGGGGGCGATGGAGGCGTTTCGCTCGGGCGTCCGCGATATGCACGCTGAGCTCGTTGGCACGCTTTCCATCGGTCTTTTTGACAAGACGGTCACGAACCCAAAGGCGCACATCGGGGAAGCTGTTCGACGCTTTCGTCGCATCGCTCCCGAGGTAATGATTGATGTCGCGGTCGGCACGCTCAACGACATTGAATCGCGCGTCATCGATGGGCGACTCCATGTGGGGGTCATTCCAGATCATCGACGTTCGGAGAGCCTCGACTACGAAGAGCTCTTCGGCGAGACGATGCACCTCTATTGTGGCCGGCAACATCCACTGTTTGGAACCAGTCACCAGGAACTTTCCTGGAGCGAACTCGAAGACTACGACTACGCTGGTCTCGCATTCCACTCGCCGAATATGGAGGCCACGCATCGCTTTCGTCTGCGCCGAACCGCGACTGTGAGCGACCAGGAAGCCATTGCCTCACTGGTGCTGTCTGGGTGCTACATCGGCTTTCTGCCGGACCACTACGCGGCAACCTTTGTCGAAAGCGGGTTGATCCAGGAGGTCGCTCATCCGCAGTGCATGTACGAGGTTCAGTTTGTCGCGATCTCGCGTCGGACGCCACGTCCTGCGAGGCTCACGACGACGTTCTTGGATGCGTTGCGTCTAAGCCATCCCCGGCTTGGGGGTACGCCTGACCAAAGAAAGGTCTGAGCGACTCCACGATCTCGATTGCCTGCCCAGGCCGCGGCATCACCGCTGCAACTCAGACCGTAGCTGCACAAGCGGTCGACGCCGCCTGACCAACCTCTCAGATGGCCCTGAAATGCAAATTCGTCGGTTATGACGATGTTGCGCCTGATCGAGCCAAACCTAGCATCCGTCTCCCATACGGCCCGGCCAAGAGCCGATGCAATCAATCAGGAGACAAGATGAAAGTCCTCGATTCAACGGGCAACTTGCCCCGGATGAACACCACCATGCTTTCAGCCCTCGCGGGCGTGGCAATGCTGACGCTCGCTGCATGTGGTGGCGGCGGCAGCAGCGGCGGCGGTGCTGTGATACCCAGTTCGGCGCCAGCACCCGCTCCCGCGCCAACATCTGCGCCTGCTCCCCCTCCCACGCCAACTTCGATGCAGGTGGAGGGCGCCGCCGCTAAGTGTTCGGCGCTTTCTGGATCGAGCATTCCGGCGAGCGCGCTGGCGCTTCCTAGTCAAGGAGCAACGGTCACGTCAGCGCAGCTATCGCCGGCAGATGCGAGCGCTGGATTGCCCGAATTTTGCAAGGTGCTGGGTAGTGTGATTGCGACCGATGCGGCGGACCCGAAGATCAATTTCGAGGTCAATCTTCCGACGACTTGGAACTTCAAGGCGCTCCAATTGGGCGGCGCAGGCTTCAACGGGGTACTCATCACCGGGATCAGCGGTCCGTATGGCGGCGTTCAAAACGCCCCTAGCGACGCAAAGCTGCCGTTGGCGCAGAGCTATGTGACGTTTGGCAGTGACGGTGGCACCACCCCTGACGGCCTGTTCGGGACGAATGCCCAAGCGATGGCCAACTACTCAGGGGAAAGTGTCAAGCGCACTCACGATGCCGCCAACTACCTCATCTCGGCCTACTATGGCACGGCGCCACGCAGGATGTATCACATTGGAGGCTCCAAAGGAGGTCACGAGAGTCTTCAGGCAGCACAAAAGTACGGGGCCGACTATGACGGTATCGTTGGCTACTACCCCGCAAACCAGAATCAAGCCATGGTGTTGTCCTGGTTCCGGATGTGGAACGCAGCGTATTCGGTGCCCGGAGGTGCCCTCAACGCGGCCAAACAAGATCTGGTGAAAAGCAAGGTCTTGGAGGCGTGCGACGCTTTGGATGGGGTCGTCGACGGGATCATCGGCAATACGGAGGCATGCCGTGCTACGTTCGCCGTGAATAGCCTACGGTGCCCCGCCGGCGCGGATACCGGCGACACTTGCCTATCCGACGCGCAAATCAACACCCTGATGACTGGCGCAACGCCGCTGGAGTTCGCGTTCCCATTGTCGAATGGCGTTACCAGTATCGGGCCGTACCCAGTACTTGAGGCGGGGGATATGATGGGCATTCTGTTCGATCCCTATACGACTACCGGACAGTACTCCCTCTACTACCTTTCTGCCGACCCGGTCATCAGGACCTTCATTCAGCAAGATCCCAACAGCGTGACGTTGGGCTTCGACTACCGAAACTGGCAGAGCCGAGTCCAACAACTCTCTGCTCTTCTCGATGCGACCAACCCCAACTTGGATGCATTCAAGGACCGAGGCGGAAAATTCTTGCTTATCCAGGGTACAACCGACATGCTGGTCTCGCCCTATATGACGACGGCCTACTACAACCGCGTGGTCTCTCGGTATGGCGACTCCACTGGGACCTTCCTGCGTTACTACGTTCAGCCAGGTTTTGGACACGGTAGCGGCGCTTTCGCGCTGAAGTGGGACTCACTTGCAGCGATCGACAGTTGGGTGGAGTCGGGCCAAGCTCCGGTCGATCCGGTTGTCAAAGATGGAAATGCTGCGAATGGCGGGCGTACTCGTCCGCTGTGCGAATACCCGTTGTTCCCGAAGTACAAAGGAAGCGGTGACGTGAACAGTGCTTCCAGCTTCACCTGCGCATCTGCCTAGCCGAACTCGGTAGACGCCTGCCACGCGTGGGCGTGGCCCAGATTTGAAGGTTCAATAGGTCGTTGCAGGTGTTGAGCCGGAGAAGTTTTGAGAGACTGGAAATCGCCAAACCCCCAGTCAACTCACCAACCAAGTCCGGATGAACACCCATAAGAATGCCCGATTGACCTACCTGCGCCGCCTGGAGATGGTTCATCACGGAACGCGGTGCCAGTGCATCAGAGGCAGCCGCTTCGCATGGCGTCAGCGCTGTCACCGCCCGCAAGTGGCTGGGCCGATATTCGACCGCGGTACCTCGCTGGCGGCCCCTTGTCGCGCAGCGCGCACAAGCCTGCACCGATCGCACAGAAATCGCTCGTGCGCGCACCGTTGCAGAGCGTCTCTCGGTGTCCAGCGCGGGACGAACCGGCTGCAGTTGAGCAATGCAGTCACTGGCCATCCCAGTGCGAACTTACTACGGGCTTACTGCGGGCGAATGGGCATGGCATCTGGACCGGATCGCCATTCGCGGGTCACGGATTCAGGTACTCGGACAGTCACGCCATTGGCTGAGACGACCGGTCTGGCACCGCAGAGTCGTCAGTAGGTGGTTTGCCGCGGTGCCGCAATGCCACGAGTGCCTTAGCGTCGCCTCGTCTGGCGCCACGCTTTGCCGTAATCGTCGGTTCTGACGATAGACGTGCGGCAGGCACGTCTGGAATATGCGCCGATAGCTCGGAAGCCCAGTGCCGGGCTGCCTTGCGAGACGGGCGCCAGTGCGAGCACGAAGTCTCTCCACGACAAGTGCCGCCCGAGGTGCCGGACCCTAGTACCACCAAGTAGCGGAGATGACTATGCAACTCAGAGTCCCTTTCTCATGCGCGATCGTGTTCGGCCTTTTGACAGGAGCGGGTGCCATCACGGCATCGGCGCACGACTCGGACGGCTGGAACGATGACGGCTTTTGGCGACATGGGCGCAATGACGATAGGCTGGGGGGGCCTGCTGTGCCGAAAATCCTCGTTCTTTCAAACCGTGCAGACTTGGTCTCCGGAGGCGACGCTCTGGTTGAGATCAAGTGGCCGAATGGAAGCAACCTCAAAAATGCCAAAGTTTCACTCAATGGTCGATCGCTGACCGACTCGTTCGCTGTACGGCCCAATGGCAGATACATGGGCTTGATCAGTGGCCTGAGGGAAGGCCCCAACATCTTGACCGCACAGGTGCCGGGCCGGGCCGCTCAGATCACGATTACCAACCATCCGAGTGGTGGGCCCGTGTTCTCCGGTGCTCAGCTGCAGCCGTGGATTTGCGCGACCCAGGCCTCCATGACGGTCAATGTGACTGGGAACGCCGGCCAGCAGGGCACCGCGAACACAATCGCAAGCGGATTGAATACGAGTCCAGCTACGAACGATCCGCCAGGAGCATCGAAATGCGAGACGCCGCCCACATACACGTACTACTACAAGAGGACAACCGCGCCAGCGAACTGCAACTTCGCAGTGACCGGAGCCAATGCGTGCTTCACGGCATATACGCCGGGCAGCCCTGCCACGGTGCCAGCGGACGCCGCCAACATAACAAACGACCGCGGCGACACCGTCAAGTACCTGATCCGCGTGGAACGCGGTTCCATCAATCGCGGCATCTATGAGCTGGTCACACTGTACGACCCGCGCGACGCCAATGTCGCGTGGTTGCCGCCCAAGGGTTGGAACCAGAAGCTCTATTGGCGATTCGGCGGTGGCGGCGGAGCGTCACGATTCGAGTCGGCTCCTTCCGATTTCCTGAACGTTTTCACCCCCCCGATTGGCATCGATCCAAACGCCAACATCTTCCGGACTGCGCTCGAGCGCGGCTTCATGATCGCCATCTCCCCGCAGACCGACGGCCTGACAACGACCAACGCCACTGTTTCGGCAGAGACCATCATGATGGTCAAAGAACGGATCGTTGAGCAATATGGCGAAATCCGTTACACCATGAGCGACGGGGGCTCGGGCGGGTCTGTGATGCAGCATTCCATTGCCTCGGCATACCCTGGATTGCTACAAGGCGTTCAACCAACGCTCGCCTTTCCCGACGAGAAGTCCGTTCATATCGAGATCACCGACTGCGGCCTGCTGCAAGCTACGTCAGCGCAGTTCCCTGGAAGCCCTGGGTACTACAGCAGGCCGGGCCCCGGCGCGTCGCTGACTGAGGACCAGAAGTCTGCGATCAATGGGCACATGAACACCAAGTTCTGCAATTCGTGGATAGGCTCGTTCGGAAACTTCGACAATCCGAGGGTCAACAATTGCGGGAATGCTTTCCCCGTGGGGCAGTTTCCGACTGCGCTGACGTACAACCCAACCACGAACAAGAACGGCCTTCGTTGTGACGACGTCGAGCACGTCCAATCGCAGGTCGGGAGATTCGTTGATTCGGACGGCGTCCTCAAGACCAGAGCACCATATGACAACGTCGGCGTGCAGTACGGGCTCAAGGCGCTGACAGCCGGCGTGATCACCGCGGAGGATTTCGTGAGCCTCAACGAAGGCATTGGTGGATTTGACCTCGATCTGGTCTGGCACCCGACCCGCATGAAGTCGGATTCCTCGACCTTGAAGACCTACTACACCGGTGGACTCGTCAGCGACGGCAGGCAACTCGCCAAGGTGGCGATCGTCGAGCGGCGCGTGAACAACAACCCCGATGGCGACAATCACATGAATCATGGCTCGCTTGGAATCCGTGACCGACTTGATCGGGATCATGGCAGTCACGCGAACCACATGCTTTGGCTCGAGAACGACGTCAGCGACACCGTGCTCGAAAGCTTCAACACCCTCGACGCATGGCTGCACGCGATCGAGCTCGACGACAGCGTTTCTCCGATCGAAGCAAAAGTCGTCGCTCATAAGCCCGTCGTCGCTGGGTCCCCGGACGGCGACTTCTGTAAGCTTGATAGTGGAACACGTGTGGGCATCTTCGATGCGAATTGCCCGGTGAAGTTCTACAAATCACCGCGCATGGCAGCCGGCGGCCCGATCGCGGAGAACGTCTTCAAATGTCAATTGAAACCGTTCAACCCGAGCAGCGCGGATTACAACGGGGTGATTTTCGGTGCTGCTCAGATCGCCAGACTAAATGCCGTGTTCTCTGAAGGCGTATGCGATTGGACCAAGCCTGGTGTGGAGCAACAGCCCGTCAATCCGTGGACCACCTTTGAAGCGGGGCCAGGAGGCGTGCGGCTCCCGCGCCCACCCACATCCGAGGCGCTGGAGTACGGGCGGGACTAGACCGGCCAGCGGGCCGACCGGGCCGCTGGCCACGCTCGCACCGACTCGGCGGATTCGCCGACCAGCTCCTCGTAGTTCCGTCGCCTCTCCTCCGCCACTACTGGGCGAGTACACGGACACCATCCTCTGGAAACTCGGCTGCGGCCGTGGCGACATTGAAGTGCCGCGGCTGTACGAGTTCCGCTGATGACATGTCCGCAGGCAAGGCGTGCGGGACCAATCCGATCCAAGCCGCGAACTGGCGCGCGTTCTTGAAATTGCTTGGATCGTCGGAGCTGGCCGTGATGGAGCCAATGCCGGGGATGGTCTCGTCGGCTGACTTCGCTGCCGTGATACCACAGTTGGATCTCCTTCTCCAGCTCTTGGACTTGCTGGTCCAGCGCCTCGAGGCGCTGCAGTAGCCGGTCAATCAGGAGCCCAACCCGAGCCGGTAGTTCGTTGCTGGCGTCTTCGAACACCTCGGGCTCCCGCATAGATATTGCGGATTCCCTGGGGCACGATTTGTCCAAACTCGCCCAGCAGCCCGTGAATTTGATTGGCTTGGTCGGCATCACCGCTGCAACCTCAGACCGGAAGGTTTGCCCAAGCGGTCAACGATGCCGCCGCCGGCGACTGACCAACCCCTAGACAGCCATGAAATGCAAATTCGTCGGTTAGGACGATGTTGGGCCTGAATAAGCCAAATCTAGCATCCGACTTCCATACAGGCCGGCCGCGAGCCGAATGCAATCAACCAGGAGACAAGATGGAAGTCCTCGATTCAATAAGCACGTCGTCCCGCAAGAATGCTGCCATGCGTTCCGTTCTCGCCGGCTTGGCGACGCTGACGCTCGCTGCGTGCGGTGGCGGCAGCAACGGAGGCGTCGTGATACCAACTGCTGCACCAGCACCAGCACCAGCACCCGCTCCGGCACCATCACCCGCTCCCGCACCTGCCCCCGCGCCGACCTCCATGCAGGTGCAGGGAGCTGCAGCGAAATGCTCGGCCATTTCAGGAACGAGCATTCCGGCCAGCGCCCTTGCGCTTCCCAGCCAGGGAGCAACCATCACCTCGGCGCAGCTGACTGCAGCCGACACGAGCGCTGGATTGCCCGAGTTCTGCAAGGTGCTCGGTAGCGTCATCGCGACGAACACGGCAGACCCGAAGATCAACTTCGAGGTCAATCTTCCGACGACGTGGAACTTCAAGGCGCTCCAGATAGGCGGCGGAGGTTTTAACGGGCTGCTGATCACCGGGATAAGCGGTCCGCTCGGCGGCGTTCCAAACGCGCCCAGTGATGCCCAACTTCCATTGGCACAGAACTATGTGACGTTCGGCAGTGACGGTGGCACCACCTTTGACGGCACGTTCGGGTTGAACGCGCAAGCGATGGCGAACTATTCAGGGGAGAGTATCAAGCGCACGCACGACGCGGCAACGTACCTCATCTCGTCCTACTATGGCACCGCGCCCCGGCGCATGTACCACATTGGGCACTCCAAAGGGGGGCACGAAAGCCTTCAGGCAGCCCAGAAGTACGGGGCGGACTACGACGGTATCGTGGCCTACTACCCCGCAAACCAGAACCAGGCAATGGTGTTGTCTTGGTTCCGCATGTGGAGCGCGGCGTATTCGACACCTGGAGGGGCCCTCAACCCCGCCAAGCAAGCGTTGGTGAAAGCGAAGGTGATGGAGGCGTGCGACGCCTTGGATGGGGTCGTCGACGGGATCATTGGCAATACGGAGGCATGCCACGCGACCTTTGCCGTGAACAACCTGCGCTGCCCGGGGGGAGCGGATACCGGTGACACCTGTCTGTCCGATGTGCAGATCAACACCCTGATGACCGGGGCCACGCCGCTTGAGTTCACGTTCCCATTGTCGAATGGCGTCACCAGCATCGGCCCCTATCCTGTGTTCGATGGTGGTGATATGACAGGCATCCTGTTCGACCCCATGGGGACGGATGGAACGAAGGCCATCTACTACGGCTTCGATGAACCAGTCATCAAGTACTTCATCCAGCAAGATCCGAACAGTGTCACCACGGGCTTCGACTACCGAAACTGGCAGAGCCGGGTTCAACAGCTCTCCAATCTCCTCGATGCGACCAACCCAAACTTGGACACGTACAAGGCGCGTGGCGGAAAGCTTCTGCTGATCCAGGGTACGACCGACATGCTGGTCTCGCCCTACATGACGACGGCGTACTACAACCGCGTGGCCGCCCGATACGGTGATTCGCTCAAGAGCTTCCTGCGCTACTACGTTCAGCCAGGCTTCGGGCATGCTGGCGGCACCTTCGCTCTGCAGTGGGATTCGCTCTCGGCCATCGACACCTGGGTAGAGTCTGGCCAGGCTCCGGTTGATCCCGTCGTCAAGGATGGAAATCCTGCCACTGCTGGCCGAACCCGTCCGATGTGCGAGTACCCGTTGTTCCCCAAGTACAAGGGATCTGGAGACGTCAACAGTGCGGCCAACTTCGCCTGCGCGGCGAGCTGAGCGTCGGCGAGGTGCCTCAGCGTGTCGCGGCGACCTGTTCGGATGGGCTTCTGCCGCGCGCGTCGCCGCCGTCCCGAGCGCTCCTCCTTCACTTCAACCGATTTCATCAATTTACCAAGGAGGCTCGTGAATGAGCGCCATCCTGAATCGCCGCACCTTTTCATTGGTGCTATCCGCAGCCGCCATGGCCGCAGTTTCCCTGTCTGCCGCAGCACAAAAGCGCTATGACCCGGGGGCATCCGACGCCGAGATCAAGATCGGCAATATGGTTCCCTACTCCGGCCCGGTGTCTTCGTATGGCACCATCGGAAAGGCTGCAGGCGCCTACCTCGCAAAGGTGAACGCGGAGGGGGGTGTAAATGGTCGCAAGATCAACTTCATCTCGCTTGACGATGCCTACACGCCAGCGAAATCGGTGGAGCAGGCGCGAAAGCTGGTCGAACAGGACGAAGTCCTGGCCATCTTCCTGCCCGTAGGAACCGCCTCGAATATCGCCATTCAGAAATACTTGAACGTGAAAAAGGTTCCCCAGCTCTTCGTGGGAGCCGGCGGCGTCCGCTTCGGTGAGATCGAGAAGAATCCGTGGACCATTGGCTGGCAGCCAACCTACTACGCCGAAGCGAAGGCATACGGTCAACATATCGCGCAGACAAAGCCCAAGGCGAAGGTCGCTGTGCTGATGCAGAACGACGACTACGGCAAGGAATTTCAGAAGGGGATTCTGGACGGCCTTGGCGATATGGCGAAGAACGTCATCTTCCAAACCTACGAGACGACCGATCCGACCATCGACAGTCAGATCGTTTCGCTCAAGGGCACGGGCGCCGAGGTGCTGATCTTGGTGACCACGCCGCGTTTTGGCGCCATGGCGATCAAGAAGGCAGCTGAAATTGGGTGGACGCCGACTCGGTACCTCTCGAGCACTTCACAGTCCCTCGGTTCGGTCTTGAAGCCTGCAGGTCTGGACGCGTCGAAGGGGATCATCAGCGCAACCTATATGCGCGACCCCACCGACCCCGCGACCCAGGCAACCAAGGAGTACCAAGACTACGCGGCGGTGCTCAAGCAATATGTACCCGCAGCAGATCCGACGGATTCGCTGAACATCATTGGATACAGCGCCGCGCAGACCTTGGTGCAGACGCTCAAGCAGGCGGGCGACAACCTCAGTCGCGAGAATCTGATGAAACAGGCGCTCAATCTGAACATGACCCTGCCGATGCTGTACCCTGGCATCGACGTTCAGACCTCGGCAACTGACAGCTACCCCATCGACAAGCTGCAACTGATTCAGTTCAACGGATCTCGCTACGAGCCGTTTGGCTCATTGATTGCCGCAGGTCGTTGAGGCGATGTAGCGACCGCTGCTGGTGCGCTGGAAGCATCGCACCGCCATGGCTCCATACCCCGAGTGCTGGCATGTCAGCGGCGACGTCGCGCGATCCTATATGGCGGCGACCGGAGCGGACGTCCAGAACAGGCTCGGCCGATCGATCGCCAGCAGGACCTTGTCATGATCCTGCTGATCGCTTAGCGGATCAGGCCGCGCCGGCGCGCGATCGCCACAGCTTGGGTTCGGCTATGGCATTGCAACTTGGTGTTGATGTTCCTCAAATGCGTGCGCACTGTGCTATCGGAGACAAAGAGCTTCTCTGCCATCGCAGTATTTGAATAGCCCTCGGCGAGCAACTGCAGGATGCGGATCTCCTTTCGGGTGAGCAACTCCACCTCACCTCCGCCGCCCTCGACGCTTTCTTCGTCTGCGCCGGCCGGTCCAACCAACTCAAGAAGTCGTTCTACGTACTCTCGCAAGATCGGATCCTGACCGAGTTCTGGTGCGGATGTGTGGACCCGACGTAGCAACGAGCCCAACGCCGGTCCTTCGTCCAGCAACAGGCGCACAAATCCCTCGCGATTGGCGTCCTGAAGAACCAGTATGCCCTCCTGGGTCGCGCGGCCAACGTCGCCCGAGCGCAAGAAGGCGAGAGAAAGCAGCAGGCGAAGTTTGAGCGCCCGATGGTTCCGCTGTGCCGTTCGCGCGTGATGGATGGCCGCCTCGAGTTCGGCGATGTGTTGCGCAGGTTCGCCAAAATACAACCCGACGCGCACCTGTCCCACAAGCACATCATCAACGTCCTGGGCGGGTCGATATTGGTCCTGCGCCGCTGCCCAGACCTGAGGGTCGGCACCGCGAGCCAACTCTTCACGCGCTGCAGAGGCGTGCCCCTGCAGCACCAGCAGGCGCGAGCGCTCCAGCTTCGCGCTTGCCGTGACGCGGGGAAGGTGGCGCTCATGACCGAGGTATTCCAGTTCGGTGAGTGCTTGCAGTGCGGCATCCACATCACCGCGCTGGAACGCAATGCGTGATCGCATGCGATAACTCGAAATCATGTGGTCGGGGAGACCGACATCCCGGGCGAGCGGGAGGTAGACGTTGAGCAGACGCTCTGCCGCAGGCATGTCGTTCGCCTCGTACACGACACCCGCATAAGGGACGCCGGCCCACGCGTTGCCATGCGTATAGTTGTAGGTCGCCGCTCCCGAAGAGGATGTGATCGCCATGCGAAAACGTGCCGTCGCCTGACGCAGCCGTCCCTCGCGCAGATCGAGGAAGCCTTGTACGGTTTCCGTGTACATGCGGTTGAAGGCGCTGCTGCCTTGAGTGCGCCGCGCCTCTTCAAGGAAATGCTGCGCTTCCTGGCGCTCGCCGGCGACGGAGACGATATGGGCCATGGCATTGAGCAGGACGGTGTCCACGAATGCGTTTCCAGAGTTCAGATGCTGAACTCCGAAACGTCCTGCCGCGTGCGCCTCATCGTAGCGGTCCATCATGGCCAACAGAACGGGCAGCAGAACACGCACATGGGCCTGCACCTGTGGGTCCGGGCTCTGCCGACAACCGGACGCTTCCAGCCACGCCATGGCGGTCCACGGTCCCTGACTGAAGGTACGCGCCCAGACCGCGATGACCTGCATCAATGGTCGTTCTCGCAGCAAGGTAGACGGGATCGCTGAGAACCACCTGTCCAGAAGCCGCATCCGCCCTTGCTCGAGCAACGCGTGTGCGCATTCTTCCAGCAACAGCAACGCGTGCGGGTGGTCGCCGCCTTCGATCGCGTGGTCGATGGCGGGAACGGGTCGACTCTGTGATTCGTACCAGCCAGACGCGGCGAGGTGCAATCGTGCAAGTTCGTCCGGGCGCTCTCGCTCAAGCAGCTTGCGCAGAAAGTCGGCGAACAGGCTGTGATACCGGTAGAGGTCCGGCTCGCCTTCGACCTGTACCAGGAAGACGTTGTCCCTTTCGAGCTTCCGCAGGATGGACGCGCAATCGACCTGTGGAAGCAATGCCTGGCAGACAGGGGCGCTGAGGTGCCGCAGAATGCTGGTTCGCAAGAGGAAATCGCGCACCGGTGGATCCTGTTGGGCGAGGACTTCTTCAGTAAGGTAGTCTGCGACCTCGCGCTCTGATGATGGCAGTCTCGCCATCAAGTCACTGGGCGTCCCATGGCGCTGAAAGGCCAGAGACAGAAGCCAAAGGGCCGCGCCCCATCCCTCCGTCTTCTCGTGCGCCTTGTCCACGGTCAGCAGCGAAAGTTCCGTCCCCCGCAGCTTGAAGAATTCTGCCGTCTCTTCAGGCGTGAATCTCAGCAGTTCCGTGTCGAGTTCGAGCAATTGGCCACGAGCCCGCAAGCGTCCCAAGCCAAGATCTGGCAGCGTGCGCGAGCCGATGATGATCTGCCCGTTGCGCGGTAGGTGCTCGAGCAGTTCGCGAACCATGCCCATGACCCCGCCCTCGCGAATGATCTCGAAATCGTCAAGGAACAGGGCAAAGGGTGGCTGATCCAATGCCAACTGGGCGAGAACGTCCCGATCCTGATCATGCTCGTGGCCCAACTGCTTTATCGCCTCAGAGACCCCAGCCAGGAAGCGCGGCACGTCGTTGTCTGCGTTGTCGAGGGTGAGCCACGCGGTGGCCACGCCATGGGCCTGCAAGGCCTCGCGCAACTGAACCATGGCAGTGGTCTTGCCAAAGCCGGCGGGCGCCCGCACCAGGACGAGTTTGACTGCGCCAGCACGCGCGAGCCGATCAGCAAGGCGGTCTCGCCGGACTTCTGCCGAGCGCTGCACAAGCGGCGCCAGTTTCGCGGAGGAGATGGGGGGGGAGGGGGCGGGTTTCATGGCATCACCAGGGGAGCAGGGGGCGACGTAGCTGGCGGAATGATCTCACAGCAAGGCCCGCGGGGATTTCGTCATTTCCGACGATGGTTCCGCAAGGACCTCCTTCTTAGACTCGTCCTACCGGAGGCATGTCGCCTTCCCCGAACAAGACCGTCACTATGCAACTCGATTCATCCATTGCCGCTGTCGTCACTGGCGGTGCCTCAGGCCTGGGCGCGGCGACCGCGCGCCGGCTTGCCGCACGCGGTGTCAAGGTCGCCCTTTTTGACCTGAATTCCGAGGCGGGCGAAGCCCTGGCGCGGGACCTCGGTGGCGTTTTCTGCCAGGTCGACGTCACCTCTGAGGAGCAGGTGGAAAAGGCCTTCGCGAAGGCACGCGCGGCTC